>JANLWE010000018.1:0-28466 GCA_031364365.1 Gammaproteobacteria bacterium
CTCAGCGCCCCGCTGTCGCTCAGTGTCGCTGCGCCATTGCCTTCGTTCAGCGCCCCGAGCGTGTCGCCGATCGAGAGCGTCGGCTGGTCATTGGTGCCGGTCAGCGTCAGGGTGACGATCTCAGTATCGAAGTTGTTAGCCACACCCGAGTCGTCGGTCACCGTCACGTTGAAGGACAGCGTGATAGTTTCCCCGGCGCCCAGGAACTGCACCGCACTGTTGGCCACGCTGTAGTCCCAGCTGTCGCCATCCACCGTGAAGCCGCTGCTGATCGCCGTGATCTGCGCAGGCGTCAGGCTGCCGCCCGTCCACAGCGCATCCGCGTTGTAGCTCGCGCTGGTGCTGTGGCTGTCGGTCACGTCCACATCGGTGAAGCTCAGCGTGCCACTGTCCGTCAGCGTCGGGTTCGCGGCATCCTCGGTCGCCCCGCCCGTCGTATCCACCGTCAGCACTGGCGCATCGTTGGTGCCAGTGATCGTCACCGTCACCAGCTGGTTGACCGTGCCGCCGTGGCCATCGCTGATCGTGACGGTGAACGATTCCGTCGCAGTATCGCCGACACCCAAGTACTGCACCGCGCTGTTAGCCAAGTTGTAGGTCCAGCCCACCGAGCCCGACTCGGTGGTCGCCAGTTCGCTGACCGCGCCCATGGTCAGCGTGCCGCCCAGCGTGTTGCCGGCAGCCGCCGCAACGCTCGTGGTGTGCACATCGGTCAGGTCGATGTCGTTGAACGCGATCGTGCCGGTGTCGCTCAGCGTCGTCGGGCTTGCGTCTTCGGTCGCTGCGCCGATCGCATCGGTGCCCGCCACCGTGATCGTCACGCCGTCGTTCACGCCGGCAATCTTTACAGTCGCCGTAGCCCAGCTCAGCGTGCCATTACCGAGCCGGATGGCATAGGTGAAGCTGTCCGTGAAGAACTCACCCGCCGCCAGAGACTGGAGCTGGGCCTTGATGGCAGCACTGAAGGTGCTGGGGTCGTAGGCGACCTTCCCGTTTACTATCCAGATCCTTGCGCCATTAAGGCTGAAGTCCGGCGTTGAATCCGCATACCCGCCCGTGTCTTGGGCCAGCAGGTCGACCGGAGCATAAATCTTGGTGGCAGTAGAAGCACTGATCCCGTTGTCGAGCGACCAGAGCGTCTTGGCGTTGCCGCCCAGATCGTTCCCCATCACGTCCAGCATCGTGACGCCAAGCACATCCTCGGTGGTGGCAAATGCGTCATCCATGCCCTGAGGCGTATTGGAAAACGAAGTGATAGTTCCACCGCTGGTGTTGGTAGGCATGATTGTTTCCTTGAACGCCTGCTTTACTTAAGTACTGAATTGGTCCCGCAATCGCTCACGACTCTCGCCCCGCCCGCCTCATCGAATTGCTCACCGGCTCCAGCAGATACTGGAGCGCGGTGCGCGCCTCGCCTTTGAGGTAGACCTCGGCCGGCATGCCGGCCTGCAGCTTCAGGTCGCCCGCTTCCATCAGCGAGGCCGGGTCCGTCTCGATCAGTGCCGTGTAGTACGGAAGATTGGTGACTGGATCCACCAGCCGATCACCGGCTACGTAGACGACGTTTCCCGACACCAGCTTGGTGATGCGGCGATTGAAAGCCGTGAATCGTATGTCTGCCGCCTGGCCCACATGTACCCGGTTGATGTCCTCGGTGCGGATCCGCGCCTCGACGACCAGCCGCACGTCGAGCGGCACAACCTCGGCAATCGTCTCGCGCGGCGCTATCACCGCGCCCGGCGTCGTGTATTTCAGGCTGATGATTTCGCCGCTGACGGGCGCCACGATGAGCTGGCGGTCCGACGCGTCCACTGACGTGCGAAGTACCTGCTCCAGCTCCGACACAGTCGACGCAGCCTCCCGGAGCTGGTCACTGGCGGCCTGCCGGTACTGCCCTTCCAGCGCGTTGATCTTCAGGTTGATTTCTGCGACCCGTTGCTGGGCGCGCGCCAATTCAGAGCGGTGCTGGTCGATGCGCGACGCGTAATCCGCGACCATTGCCTCCAGCTGCATTACCCGCGCGGCCGAAACGTAGCCTTCCTTGCGCAGGTTGCGGTTGGATTCGAGATCTGTCTGTTGCAGCCTCAGCGACTCGCTACTGCTCGCAATCTGTGCCCGTAGCGCTTCGACTTCCTGATCCACGCGCGCGCGCTGCTCGCGCAGTAACTCAGTCTGACCGGTAAGCGCGCTGCGTCGCGCTGCGAACAGCGCGCGCTCCTTTTCGATCTGCTCGGCCAGGCGTCCGTCGCCTTCTGCGGCCGCGATCAGTTCATCCGGGAAACTGACAGTGCGCTGCAATGTCTGCTCCGCCTCGAGCCGTGCGACGCTGGCGCGCTCGGCCAGCAGCCGACCGCTAACCCGATGCAGGTCGGCATTCACTCCGACGTCGCCGAGCACGAGCAAGGGCTCCCCCTGCACGACGTGCTGACCATCGCGTACCCGCACCTCCCGCACGATGCCGCCTTCCTGGTGCTGAACCGGACGCCGGTTCAGGTCGACCTTCACGAAGGCGGACGCAATGACTGCTGAGGACAACGGCGCGATCGCGGTCCACGCGATGATCGGAACGAGCCCGAACAACACGATCGCCAGTCCCCGGTATGACAGCCGCGACGCTTCGCGCACGTGTTCGGCAAGCGGCTCGTCCGATTTCGGATTCAGGCTCGCCGGATTCATGAAGCCTGCTCCACTTGCTCGGGCGCTGCCGGACGGGACATCTGGACGACGTTGCCGGCCGACGCAATTTGCTTCTGGCGATCGAGCGCGACGAGCACCTGCGAGGTCGGTCCGTACTGCAGGACACGGCCAGCCTCCAGCACGAGCATGTGCGTCAGGTGCCGTATCAGCGTATTGCGGTGAGTCACGACCACCACGGTCACCGACTCGTTCCCAAGGTCGCAGATAGCCTCGGCGAGCGCTTGCTCGCCAGCCCCGTCCAGGTTGGAGTTCGGCTCGTCCAGAATCACCAACCGCGGGTCGCCGTAGAGCGCGCGCGCCAGCGCAATCCGCTGGCGTTGGCCGGGCGACAGCTGCACGCCCCCGTTGTCGACCTGGGTGTCGTAGCCTGCAGGCAGCGAGAGGATCATGTCGTGCACATGCGCGCGCTGCGCGGCACGCACGACCAGCGCGGAGTCGACCGCCCCGAGCCGGGCAATGTTCTCAGCCACCGTTCCCTGGAATAGCTCGACGTCCTGCGGCACATAGCCGATCGATGGCCCCAACGTCTCCCTGGGCCAAAGCGTCAGATCCGCCCCGTCCAAACGCACGATTCCGGCCGTCGACTTCCACAGGCCGGCAAGCACACGTACCAGCGTGGACTTGCCTGCCGCACTCGGGCCGACGATCGCGAGCGAAGCGCCCGGCGCGAGCCGCAGCGACACGCCTTGCAGCACGAGGCGGTCGCAACCCGGCGGACGGTAGACGATGTTCTGAGCGACGAGGGCGCCTTTCGGTTCCGGCAACGGCATCGGTTCCGGCGCATTTGCAACAGCGTCCAGCAGCGCGCGTAGCCGTCCCAGCGCTGCGCGTCCCTCGGCCAGCACACGCCAGCTGCCGACGACCTGTTCGACAGGCGCCAGCGCGCGACCCAGCAGGATGGTGGTCGCGACCATGATGCCGGGGGTGGCCTGATGGGTGATGACGAGGTAGGCACCGATGGCGAGCACCACCATTTGTATGGCCTGGCGCAGGACACGGGTCGTCGAGATCATCGCGACACTCTTGCGCGCGATTGGACGCTGCAGCTCGGTCACCTTCTGGTTCATGCCACGCCAGCGGCCGATCAATGCGGGTGCCATACCTAGCGCCTGCACAACCTCGGCATTGGCCAGCGACGCTTCCAGGTACCGGCCCGCAACAACCGCCTCACGCTGCACGGCCTCGATACCGGACCGCGTCATGCGGTCGTTCAGGATGGCGAGCAGCAACATGATCGCCGCACTCGCGGCGGCGGCGACACCCAGGACCGGGTGGAACATCCAGATCACCGCCACATAGACCAGGAGCCAGGGGGCGTCGAACAGCGCAAGCAGCCCCTGCGCCGAGAACAGGGCGCGCAAGGTGGCGACGTCGCGCAGGCCCTCGCCCGGCACTCGTTCGCCGCCCCGCGACCTGGCCGCGAGGATTATCTGGGCGACGGTCGGTGAAAGCGCCTCTGCGATCATGTTGCCGGCGACGCCCTGCAGCCTGCCGCGCAGGTAATCAATCGCCAGCATGATTCCGAGGCCGATCGCCGCGCCCAGCAGCAGCATGACCAGCGTCTCGTGGCTTTGGCTCGCGAGCACCCGGTCAAACACCTGCAGCATGAAAAGCGCCGGGATCAGCAGCAACAAATTGACGACGAACGAAAACGCCGCCACGTGGATCAGCGGGCGCCGAAGCAGTCCGCTCAGCGGGTTCGTGTTGGCACGTGGCGCCATTGCCGCAAACTCCGTCGTTACCGATCGTGTACCAGCATCAAACGAGCGTGGTTTTCACCATGCGCGCCAGACCCTAATAGCTGGTTCGGTAACCCGGCGGTCGTCCTGGAACAGGAGATCCGTGGTTTTGCGGCCTTGCCTCGCGGCAAGTGTGCCGGTTCGTCAGACCATGTCCGGTCGAGACGCACCGTAGCAACGCTATAAAAACATGCGACACCGATGGTACATAAGTAATCGAGTAACATTGCGACTGCGACTAGCGTCACAGTCTTGGTCTCAACTACACATGGACGCCTTGCGCATCGCGATGTGGTCCGGCCCGCGCAATATCTCGACCGCGATGATGCGCGCGTTCGGCAGCCGGCCCGACACCGCCGTCACCGACGAACCGCTCTACGCGCACTACTTGAAAATCACGGGTGCTGCCCATCCGGGCCGCAAGGACGTGCTGGCGGCACACGAGTCCGACTGGCGCAAGGTCGCGGATGAGCTGACCGGACCCGTGCCCGGAGGCCGTGCGATCTGGTACCAGAAGCACATGGCACATCACTTCCTGCCGATGATCGATCGCGCCTGGCTCGATCGCCTGACGCATGCCTTCCTGATACGCGAGCCAGACGAGATGCTCGCTTCGCTTATCAAGATTTATCCGGATGCCGGTCTCGCGGATACGGGCCTGCCGCAGCAGTGCGAGATTTTCGATCGCGTCGCCGATCGCAGTGGCCGCGCGCCGCCGGTCGTGCTGGCGAGCGATGTCCTGAAAAATCCACGCGCCATGCTCGAAGCGCTTTGTGAGGCGCTCGACATTGCCTTCCTGCCCGCGATGCTCGCCTGGGCGCCGGGTCCGCGCACGACGGACGGCGCCTGGGCGCCGCATTGGTACGCAGGGGTCGAGGCATCCACTGGCTTCGAGCCGCACCGGCCGCGACGCGTCGAATTGACCGCTTCGCTTGAGAAGCTTCTGGACGAATGCCGGCCCTGGTATGAGAAGCTTTACGCCCTGCGATTGCGGGCCTGAGGAGCACCGATGCAGCAGCAATTCGACGAGCGCAATCGCGACCTGATCGTCAACATCAACGGCGAACTCCTGCACCGCGACAAGGCCGGCGTGAGCCCCTTCGACAGCGCAGTGCAGGGCGGCGATGCCGTTTGGGAAGGGCTTCGTCTCTACAGCGGGCGCATTTTCGCGCTCGAAGAGCATCTCGCGCGCCTGCGTCACTCCGCGCAAGCGCTCGCGTTCGAGAGTATTCCCGCCGACGAGGCAATCGTGAACGAGATCCGCCGCACGCTCGAGGCGAACCGGATGATGGACGGCGTGCACATCCGCCTCACGCTGACACGCGGCGTCAAGATCACTTCCGGCATGGATCCACGGCTCAACCGCGCCGGGCCGACCCTGATCGTGCTGGCCGAGCACAAGCCGCCGGTCTACTCGAAGCAGGGTCTCAACCTGATCACAAGCAGCCAGCGCCGCTCGCCGCCCGACTGCCTCGATCCGAAGATCCATCATGCAAACCTGCTGTCCTCGATCCTCGCGAAGATCCAGGCGAATGCTGCAGGTGCCGACGATGCGATCATGCTGGACGTTCGCGGATTCATTGCCGAAACGAACGCGACACATTTATTCATAGTGGAAAGGGAGGTCGTGCGCACCCCCACCCTCGCGGCCTGTCCGGAGGGCATCACGCGCGCGACGATCCTCGACATCTGCCGGGCGCAGAAGATTGCGCACGAGGTCTGCGACCTGTCGCTCGCCGAGCTCTATCGCGCCGACGAGGCGTTCTGCACCGGAACCATGGGTGAACTCGCCGGCGTCACGCGCGTGGACGGCCGGACCATCGGCGGCGGCGGGATCGGCGCGATGACTGAACGCCTGTCGGCGCTCTTTGCGGAACGTACCGCGAGCGGTGGCACGCGCGTCGTGACGGGATGACCCTGTTGCGCCCGATGCGTGCCGGGATCGTTCTCGCAGTCGCGCTCGGTACCGCGGGCTGCGCGACACTGGCGTCCGCGCCCGCGGCGCCGCCGAAACCTTGCGGCAGCGCCCCTACCTTCGCCGAGGGCAGTGAACGTTCGACACTGTGGGTCCGGACATCCGCGGAGTACCGCGCCGCGAGCGTAGCGATCTATCGCGCGGCGGGCGCCGCGCTCGCGACGGGACTCACCGATTCCGCCTGGACCGCGGAACCCACGCAGACCGGTGATCTCGCCGCGCTGCCGCCCGCCATCGTCATGGACGTCGACGAAACCGTGCTCGACAACTCGGCGCCGCAGGCCGGGCTCCTGATCGAGGAAACCTGTTTCCCTGAATTCGCTTCCGTCTGGGACAACTGGATCGCGCAGCGGAGCGCCCCCGCCGTGCCCGGCGCCGCCGAATTCATCCACACGGCCCGCGCGTCGAAGGACCCGCAGGGCCGGCCGGTGCGGGTCTTCTTCATCACGAATCGCGAATGCGAGCGCCGCGCCGGTACCGAATCGAGTTGTCCCCAGCAGGACGACACGCTCGCCAACCTGCGTTCGCTCGGTCTCGATTCTCCGACGCTTGCGGACGACCTGATGATCAGGGGCGAGCGGCCAGACTGGGGCAGCGAGAAGCTCTCGCGCCGCCTCGAAGTGGCGCGCCAGTACCGCATTGTTCTCAATGTCGGCGACGACCTCGCAGATTTCCTGGCGGAGGTGCGCCGCCAGACCCCGCCATCGCGCGAGCAGGCGCGTTGCGCGCACGACGCGCTCTGGGGTCGACGCTGGTTCGTACTGCCGAATCCGATGTACGGATCCTGGCTCGTCGCACTCGGCCCCGACGCCGGGGCGGCGCTCGCGGCTGAACCCCAGGTACTCGAGGACTGCGGACGCCGCTGACCCGCCCGCCACTGTGACGGGCGTCAAGAACTGCCGCGAAATGACTGCGAAAGCCACCCTCCTGATTTATGTTGACTGGCATGACGCCCGCCGACGATCGCATTCTGCAGCTGCTGCAGAAGTGGCAGAAAAGCCTCGACCTGCATGCCCGCTATGCAGACCTCCCTGAGGACCAGTACTGGCTCGTGCAGCCGTGGCCCAATCACCAGCGCCCGACCAAGTGGGTCATTGACCTTGCGCGCCAACGACTCGCTGATCTTCAGAACATTGTGAAGCCGCGGCTCTCGGCCGCCGACCCATCGCTCTCCGAGGCGCTTGAGATGATGTCGTTCCTGACGAACCTGGTCGGTTCGCAGCACGTCGAGCGTTTCGTGCCGATTGCCGAACCGGAACGCGAGCGCCAGCTCGACAAGGCGCGCGCAGCAAAAAAAACGGGCTCCACCTCGACTTCGACGGTTCTGAAACCTGCGCCCGCGCCGAAACCAGCGCGCGCCGCGGTGGGCCGACCGAAAGCGGCAGCCAAGGCGCCGAAACCAGTCAACGACACGACCGTCACCGCGGTCGTCAAGGACGCCGCGCGCCTCCTCTCCTGGGGCCGCGACTGGCATGAATTGCCGGAAGCGATCGCGCGTATCGCCGGCCGGCCGAACGTTCAGCAGGTCCGCCAGATTCTGAACGGCAGCAAAGACGCCATCGAACAGCGTGTGGCCCAACAGGACAAGCACTAGCTGAAGAGGCTGAAGGGGACGTTCACCTTTGACAGTTCCTAAAGGGAACGTCACCCTGAGACCTGTCAAAGGTGAACGTCCCCTTTAGCCTCACGACCGGCGCCCCTGCCGGACTCCTGCGCCGCCTCGCGGCCCTCCTCTACGACGTCTTGCTGTCAATCGCACTCGCCTTCGTCGCGACATTCGCGCTGCTGCCACTCTCGGGCGGCGAAGCAATCCTCACCTCGACGCAAGGCGTCACCGGCCACCTCTATCACGCGCTCCTGTTCCTGCTGCTGTTGGGCTACTTCGGGCTGTGCTGGACGCGCGGCGGCCAGACACTCGGGATGAAGGCCTGGCGAATCCGGTTGCAGGCGGATGATGGCCGGCAACTCAACTGGGCCGACGCCGTCGTCCGGTTCATGGCGGGCGTCGCAATCACACTGATGGCCGGCGCAGGTTCCGTATTGCTCCTCCGGCACGACAGGTGGCCGGAATTTCTGGTCGGCGGCTTGCTCTGGGCTCCCGCGATTGTGAATATCGCGTGGATCGCGTTCGACGACTCGGCGCGAAGCCTGCAGGACCGCGCCGGCCGGGTGCGCGTGACGCGACTCGGCTAGCGCGTTCGCCAGATCGCCACAGCCGCGATCGACGACAGCAGGAGCACCGGTCCCCAGGCGACGAGCAACGGATTAAGGCCATAGATCTGCCCACTGTTCTCGAGCGTCTGCGTCAACAGCACGAACAGCACACCCGCCATGATGCCGAGCACGGTTCGTGCACCCGCACCCGCGGAGCGCAGCGGCCCGAAGGCGAACGGAACCGCGAACACGCAGACGACGACCGCGGCCACGAGTCTCGAGAGTCGCGACCAGAATGCGATTTCCCAGACTGACGAATCCAGGTCATTCGCCTTCAGGTGTTCCTTGTAGGCATACAGGTCCGCAAGTGGCAGCGAACCGGGCTCGGTGACGGCGATGCCGAGAAAATCGGCGTTGAACTTCACATCCGTGACCAGTCTCTTGCTGGTGCGCGCCTCGATGCGATCGGCCCCGAGTCTCGTCTCGGCGTAATTCGACAGTACCCAGCGCCCGCTCCCGTCCTTCGTCGCCGTTTCGGCGCGGCCGACCATGTTGAGGCGCCGGTCGGCACCGAGTTCGTAGACGAATACACCGCCGAACAGGTTCTCGGCCGCCTGCCGGCGCACATTGATGAACCAGGGACCCTCGCGCACCCAGGAGCTGCGGCTGCCGCTGAACTCGAGTTGGGAGTAGCGGCTGAAGATCTTGTACTGGCGCGCGTATTGGTCCGCGGGCGGCGCGAAGTATTCGCCGACCACCCAGAGTAATGCGGCGACGACGAGTCCCGCGAGCGCGGCGGATACTGCGATGCGGTTGATCGAGACACCGGCCGCGCGCACGATGGTCAGTTCGCTGTCGCGCGCGAGTCCGCCGAGCCCCATGATCGCCCCGATAAGCGCACCGATCGGCAGCAATTGATAGGCCTGCTTCGGCAACTGCAGCAGCGTGACGAGAAATGCGCCCGAGACGTCGAAGCTGCCCTGGCCGATTTCGTCCTGCTGCCCGATGAAAGTCACCAGCGTCATGAGCGCGAGCAGCACCGCCATGACCATTGCCGTATGCAGGAGAACCGTGCGCGCCAGGTAACGGTCGAGAATCGTCATGCCGCCGCCCCTGCCCGTCGCCGCCAGCCGGACATCGGGCTTTGCCGGTGCAGGAGCACGAATCCGCCGACCAGGAACAGGGCATGGACCCACCAGGTGCCCGCTTCCGGCGGCAATCGTCCCTTCTCGATCCAGACCTGCGCGGCGGAAATCAGGTTCGCGTAAATGAAGTACAGGAGGATGGCGACCGCCACGCGGGCATAGCGGCCTTCGCGGGGCCGGAGCGCCGCGAGCGGCACGGCGATGAATGCGAGGACCAGCACCATCAGCGGCTGCGAAATCCGGCGCTGGAGTTCGGCGATGTCGACGAGCTCGGTCGAGCCTAACAACTCGCGGCTCGGCCTGCGTTCGGGCACGGTGCGCCCCGAGCCAGCCTCCGGCACGACCACCGGGATACCGTGCTCGACGAAGCGGATGCGCCGAAAATTCGCCTGGCCCGGGACACCCTCGACGCGTTCGCCGTCGTGCAGCACGACGATCTGCGTGCGGCCCCCTTGCAGCACCCGCTGTTCAGCCCAGGCAGCGGTCGCGACCTCGACGCGATCGCCCGCGTGGTGCTGCATGAAGACATTGATGAGGCGGCCGTCGGTGCCGCTCTGCTCCGCGTAGAAGACAGCCTTGCCGTCTGCGTAGGTCCGGAAGGCGCCGGGCTCGAGCTGTCCGAACTGCGCATCGCGCATGGCGCGTCCGCGCAGTTCCTCGGCGCCGCTGCGCGCTTCGGGCCCGACGACAAAGCTGAGCCAGGCGAGACCGGCCGCGACCGGGAGCGCGAGCGCATACACCGGCAGATAGAGGCGCTCCGGGCCGATGCCGCAGGCGCGGACCGCGGCCATTTCGCTCTCATGATAGAGCCTGCCAAGCGCGAGCATCGCTGCGAGCAGCATGCTGATTGGCACGAGCACCATGAGATTCTCGAGGGTCGTGAGCCCGATCAGGGCGAGCACGATGTCGTGCGGAAATCCGCGTTCGGCGGCGAGGGCGAGGATCCGGGCCAGCTGGTAGCTCACCAGGATCGCAAGCAGCACCATGGTCACAGCCGCGAGCGACATCGCGACTTCACGCAGCACGTAGCGGTCTATGGTGGCAAACAAGGCCGATATTGCGCGGATCCGGGGACGCGGATCCGCCCTTTTCGATTAAACTGACGCTGACACGGTAAACCAGCGCGGCAACGCACTCAACGGGCGAAGCCGCAGGCCTGCGCAGCATTCGGGGGAACGAGGATCATGCAGTTTCACGCGACCAAGGCCGGCTCGGCGGGCCAGAAGACGGCTTGTGCGATCGTCGGAATTCACGAGAACGCGATCATGACCGCGGCCGCGCGAGCAGTCGATCGCGCAAGCGGCGGCGCCATCGCACGCCTGCTCCGGCGTGGCGATTTTTCCGGCAAGAGCGGCGAGACGTTCCCGATCGTCGCGGTGCGCCGCGGCCCGGCCGAACGCCTGCTCCTGGTCGGACTCGGTCCGCGCGGCGGTTTCGGACGGAAAGCCTACCGCCGGGCGATCTTCGCGGCAACTCAGTGGCTCGCGAAGAGCGGCGCGGCGAACGCCGTGTCCTACCTCGCGAGCGAGCCAATTCCGGGACTCGAGCCCTACTACGCCGCGCGGCATGCGGTCGAGAGCGTGTCCAACGCGCTCTACCGCATTCCCGATCTCAAGACTGCGAAGAAGCCGCCGCGCCCGAAGCTCGCGCGCTTTGGAATTGCCGTGTCGGACACCGACCTCGGGGCCGCACGCCGCGGCATTGAGCATGGCCGCGGCATCGCCGCCGGTGGCGCGCTGACGCGGGACCTCGCCAATCTGCCGGCAAATGTGTGCACGCCGACCTACCTCGCGGGCGCTGCGAAAGACCTCGCGAAAGAACACAAGAGCGTCCGCGTCAGCGTGCTCGACGTGCGCGAGATCCAGCGACTCAAGATGGGCTCGTTCCTCTCGGTCACGCGCGGCTCGGATGAGCCGCCGCAGCTGATTGTGTTCGAATACCAGGGCGGAAAGAAGGACGAGGCACCGGTCGCGCTCGTCGGCAAGGGCATCACGTTCGACACCGGTGGCATCTCGCTCAAGCAGCCGCCAGGTATGGACGAGATGAAATTCGACATGTCGGGCGCCGCGAGCGTCTTCGGCGCGATCAAGGCGCTTGCAACGATCGGTGCCCCGATCAACGTGGTCGGGATCGTCCCGACCTGCGAGAACATGCCGAGCGGCCGCGCGACCAAGCCGGGTGACATTGTCACTTCGATGTCGGGCAAGACCATCGAAGTGCTGAACACGGACGCCGAGGGACGGCTGATCCTGTGCGACGGCATCACCTTTGCGCGCCGCTTCAAACCGCGCGCGGTCGTCGATATCGCGACCCTGACCGGCGCCTGCGTCATCGCCCTCGGCGCGCATTACTCGGGCCTGTTCTCGCCCGACGCCAAGCTTGCCGAGGCTCTCGCGGCTGCCGGCGAGCGCGCCGACGATCGTGCCTGGCGGATGCCCGTCGCAGAGGAATATACGGACCTGCTCAAGAGCAATTTCGCCGACCTGGCGAACGTCGCCGGCCGCGAAGCGGGCGCCATTACGGCGGCCTGTTTTCTCTGGCGCTTCGCCGAGGGCCTCCGCTGGGCTCATCTCGACATCGCCGGCAGCGCTTACCTGACCGGCAGCCACAAGGGCAGCACCGGCCGCCCCGTGCCGCTACTCGTCGACTGGCTGCTGCACGGGGCCTGAGCGGATGCCCGCGCCACGCGTGGATTTTTACGTGCTGGCCGGCAACGATCCGGGAGCCCGGCTGCGCTTTGCCTGCCGCCTCGTCGAAAAAGCCTGGCTGCAGCGGAACCGCGTACGTGTGCAGTTCGACGCGGGCTCTGAACTCGGAGCCTTCGATCAACTGCTGTGGACGTTTTCCGACCGCAGCTTCGTCCCGCACCGGCGGGCGGGCGAGGCGGATTCGGTGCCGTCCCCCGCCCTGCCTCCGGTCGTACTGGCGGATACCGCCGAAGCCGATGCGTCCGATGGCGGCCTGGTCGTCAATCTCGGGGCCGAAGTGCCTGCGGATTTCGAAGGGTATGCGCGTATTGCAGAGGTCGTAGATGCGGACGCCGCGCGCAGGCAGCGTGGCCGCGAGCGCTTCCGGTTCTACCGGGAACGCGGGATCGAGCCTGCGACGCATGAAATGAGGAGCGAGTCATGAGCCGTGATTCCGCACGCGAATTGCCGATCCTGACCGACGTCGTCGAACTTCATGCCACTGGAAGTTTTCCCAGGCCCGAGCGCCTGGCGGAATCCGAAACGCCGTTCGCTTCCGGACTGCTGACGGAAGACGATGTCGCGGCGCTGCAGGCCCTGCTGGTCAGCCGCACCTTGAACCTGACCGATGAACTACTGCACTCCGCCGCGCGCGAGATCGAGGCCGTCATGTTCGAGCGGGTGATCGATCGCCTGCGCGCCGCGCTGCCGGATCTCGTGGCGGCGGCGCTGCGTGAGCAGTTCGCGCCCGGCGAAAACTGAGGCCACGCCCGGCCGCATGGACAAGACCTACTCCCCGCACGACATCGAAGGGCGCATCTACCGTCACTGGGAAGAAAACGGGCTGTTCACACCCGCGGGCGACGGCCCGCCGTTTTGTATCGTCATCCCGCCGCCGAACGTCACCGGCACGTTGCACATGGGCCACGCGTTCCAGGACACGATCATGGACGCGCTGACCCGCTTCCACAGAATGGCCGGCGATCGCACGCTCTGGCAACCTGGCACGGATCATGCGGGCATCGCGACGCAGATGGTCGTCGAGCGGCAATTGAACGCCGAAGGCCGCACGCGTTACGAACTCGGCCGCGAGGGTTTCAACGAGCGCATCTGGCGCTGGAAAGAGGAATCCGGTGGCACGATCGCGCGCCAGATGCGCCGGCTCGGCGCGTCGGTCGACTGGACGCGCGACCGCTTCACGATGGATCCGGGCATGTCGCAGGCCGTGCAGGACGCGTTTGTCCGGCTCCATGCCCAAGGGCTCATCTATCGCGGCAAGAGACTCGTCAACTGGGATCCGGTGTTGAAGACCGCCGTATCCGACCTCGAGGTCCAGTCCGAGGAGGAAACCGGGAGCCTGTGGCATATCCGTTATCCGTTTGCGGACGGCAAAGGCCACGTAACGGTCGCGACGACGCGGCCTGAGACGATGCTCGGGGACGTCGCGGTCGCCTTCCATCCGGAGGACGAACGCTATCGCGGTTTCGCCGGCCGGAAGCTCGCACTGCCACTCACGGGCCGCGAGATCCCGCTGATCGCGGACGCTTTCGCAGACCCGGCCTTCGGCACGGGCTGCGTCAAGCTGACGCCGGCGCACGACTTCAACGACTACGAAGTCGGACTGCGGCTCGGGCTTCCGCTCATCAACATCCTCACCGCCGACGCAAAGATCAGCGACGAGGCGCCCAAGCCGTATCGCGGGCTCGACCGCTTCGAGGCGCGCAAGCGCATCGTCGCCGATCTCGAGGCCGCGGGACTTCTCGAGAAGATCGAGCCGCACAAGCTGACGATACCTCGGGGGGATCGCAGCGGCGCCGTGGTCGAACCCTGGCTCACCGATCAATGGTACGTGCGCATCGCGCCGCTTGCTGCGCCCGCGATCCGCGCGGTCGAGCAAGGACAGATCCGCTTTGTCCCGGAGAACTGGGACAAGACCTACTTCGAGTGGATGCGCAACATCAAGGACTGGTGCATCAGCCGCCAACTCTGGTGGGGGCACCGCATTCCCGCCTGGTACGCGCCGGATGGCACGATCCATGTTGGCCGAAGCGAAGGCGAAGTCCGCAAGCAGGACGGCATTCCGGCCTCCGTACCACTCCGGCAGGACGAGGATGTCCTCGACACCTGGTTCTCGTCCGCGCTCTGGCCGTTCTCGACGCTCGGCTGGCCCGACAAGACGAAAGAGCTCGAGACGTTCTATCCCACGAGCGTTCTCGTCACGGGCTTCGACATCATTTTCTTCTGGGTCGCCCGGATGATCATGCTGGGACTCCATTTCACGGGTGAGGTGCCATTCCGCGAGGTCTACGTCCACGGTCTGATCCGCGACCAGGACGGCCAGAAGATGTCGAAGTCGAAGGGCAACGTGATCGACCCGCTCGACATTGTCGACGGCATCGGTCTTCCCGAGCTGCTTGCGAAACGCACGACCGGACTGATGCAGCCACAGCTCGCGCCAGCGATCGAGCGCGCGACCCGCAAACAGTTTCCGGGCGGCATCGCCGCACACGGTACCGATGCGCTCCGTTTCACCTTTGCTTCGCTTGCGACCCAGTCGCGCGACCTGCGCTTCGACCTCGGCCGCGTCGAGGGCTACCGAAATTTCTGCAACAAGCTCTGGAATGCGGCGCGCTTCGTGCTGATGTCGACCGAGGCACCGCTGGTCGACGGACCGGAGGAATTTTCCGCCTACGACCGCTGGATCCGTTCACGCCTGCACGCAACGATCGCCGGTGTACGAGAGGCTTTCACCGCGTATCGCTTCGATCTCGCGGCCCAGGCCGTCTATGAATTCACCTGGTACGAGTTCTGCGACTGGTATCTCGAGTTCAGCAAGCCCGTACTCCAGTCGGGGACGAGTGCGCCGGCGCAGCTTCGTGGGACCCGGCGCACGCTGGTCGAGACCCTCGAGACGCTGCTGCGCCTGCTGCACCCGCTCATGCCGTTCATCACCGAAGAGATCTGGCAGCGCGTCGCGCCGCGTGCCGGCAAGACCGGCACCTCGATCATGCGGCAGCCCTTCCCCGCCACATTGCCCGATGCCGCGGTTCCGGAGATCGAGGCAGAGATGCGCTGGGTGATGGATTTCATCCTGGGCGTCCGCCGCATCCGCGGCGAACTCGACATCGCGCCGTCGGTGCAGATCCCGGCGCGCCTGCAGGGCGCGTCGCCTGACGATCTCGCACGCTTTGCCCGCAACGAAGCCGTCATTCGCCGCCTTGCGGGCATCGCGGGCGCGACTCCCCTCGCTGCCGGCGAGGCTCCGCCGCAGGCGGCCGCGGCCCTGCTTGGGGAACTCAGGATCCTGGTGCCCATGGCCGGACTTATCGACGTCGACGCGGAACTCGCGCGTCTCGGCAAGCGTCGGAGCAAACTGGAGCAGGAGCTCGCGCGTGCTACGGCCAAGCTCGGCAACGAGAACTTCGTGCGGAATGCGCCCGCCGAAGTCGTCGCCCAGGAGCGCGAGCGCATCGCGGGGTTCAAGCGTGAACTGGCGCAACTTGCCGAACAGCACGAGCGGGTAACCTCGCTTCGATGAACGCGCAACCGCAATCCATCGATCACGCGCGCGGCCGGCTGCTCGCGGCGCTCGCGAGCCTCAACCAGGTGCTGCTCGGCAAGGACCGCGAGGTCCGCCTCGCCCTCTGCTGCATGCTCGCCCGTGGGCATCTCCTGATCGAGGACATTCCTGGGGTCGGCAAGACCGTGCTCGCACATGCCCTCGCCCGGGTGCTCGGACTCTCGTACCAGCGCATCCAGTTCACGAGTGACCTGCTGCCGGCCGACGTCATCGGGATCTCGATCTACGATCGCGCGAGCGGGCGCTTCATGTTCCATCGCGGGCCGGTGTTCGCCCAGCTCGTGTTGGCGGACGAGGTCAACCGCGCGACGCCGAAGGCCCAGAGCGCGCTGCTCGAAGCGATGGAGGAACGCCAGGTCACGATCGACGGCGAAACGCACAACTTGCCGGAACCGTTCTTCATCGTTGCGACCCAGAACCCGTCGTTCCAGATCGGGACCTTCCCGCTGCCGGAATCGCAGATTGACCGCTTCCTGATGCGGATCGAGCTCGGTTTCCCGGCGCCCGGCCACGAGCGCCAGCTGCTGCGCGGCCCCGATCGCCGTGACCTGCTCGCCGAGCTGCCGGCCGTGCTCGATCCGGCGACGATTCCGACACTCCAGCATCAGGTCGCGGAGATCCATGCGAGCGATGCGCTGCTCGACTACGTGCAGGCGCTCGCGCGCGCCTCGCGAGATGGCAGCCTGCACCAGACCGGATTGTCGCCGCGCGCCGTCATCTCGCTCCTGCGTGCGGCCAGGGCCTGGGCGTTCCTGCACGGGCGCGCGGGTGTGCTGCCCGAGGACATCCAGGCCGTGCTGCCGGCGGTCGTCGGCCATCGTCTGCGCCCGCGCGACGCTGCGGATTCGCGCAGTCCAAACGAGATCGCCGCGGCCCTGATGAAGTCGGTGCCGATTCCCTGACCGGCGGCGACCGGCTCACCATGCGTATCCGCGGCCAGTTGCAACGCTTCACACGCGACTGGATCCGCCGGCGCCAGGGACCCGACGCAGGCAGCGTGACGCTCCGCCGCGGACGCATCTACATCCTCCCGACCGGTCTCGGCGCGGCGTTCGGGCTCATGCTCTTCGCAATGCTGCTGGGCTCGCTGAACTACGCGAACAACATGGGCCTCGCGCTGACATTCATGCTCGCCGCACTCGGCGTGGTCGCGATGCACGCCTGTCACCGAAACCTGGAGTCGCTCATCGCACGTGCGACGGACACCGAGCCGCCATTCGCCGGCGGCGAGGCGGTGTTTCGCATCGCGCTCGCGAACCCGGGCGGCGCCCCGCGCGCCGATATCGAGGCGACTGCGACCGCTGCGCCGACCGCGCCCGTGTCGATCGCTCCCGGCGCCGAATCCACGATCAGCATAGCCGTGCCCACACGGCGCCGCGGGTACCTCGTCCTCGATCGTGTCGTGATCGCGACGCGGTTCCCCTATGGCCTGTTCCGCGCCTGGGCGGTGCTGCATCCCGGGATCCGTTGTTTCGTCTATCCGCGGCCGGCGACGGACGCGGCCCCGCCGCCGCCGGCCGCGGGTATCGCGGGCGGCGGCGCGGCGCGGCGCGGCGAAGATGATTTCGCAGGCCTCAAGGACTATCACCCGGGCGATCCTCCGCGACGCATCGCCTGGAAGGCCTTTGCCCGTTCGGATGAACTCCTGATCAAGGAATTCAGCGGCGACACCGAAGTGACGCCCGTATTCGACCTCGCCGATGCGCCCGCCGCGGACCTCGAGACGCAGCTCTCGGTGCTCGCGCGCTGGATCGTCGACGCGCACGCGCGCGGCTTGACCTTTGGCCTCCGGCTGCCAGGAGAGGACATACCGCCGGAACCCGGCGACGCGCAACGGCGCCGTTGCCTCGCCGCGATCGCGCGCTATGAGGCTCCGGAACCCGATGTCGCCTGAACGTCAGGATGGCTTCCGGCGCCTCGCCTGGACCATGACGGGCCTGGTCGCGGCGCTCGGGCCGCATCTCCTGCGCCTGAAACCCTGGGTGATCGGCTTGGTGCTCGCGATTTGCGCCTGGCGGCTCCTCGCCGAGCGGCGCGAATGGCGCATGCCGGGGACGCTCCTGCGTGGCGCCATCGCACTCGCGGTGACTGCGGCCGTCATGTTCGGCTATTCGACGATCACGGGCCTCGATGGTGGCACCGCGCTCCTCGCCCTGATGTCGGCGCTCAAGCTCCTCGAGACACGCACGGCCCGCGATCAGACCGTGCTGATCTTCATCGGCTGGTTCCTCTGTCTCGCGGCGTTTCTGTACGCACAGGACATCGCGACCGCGGCCTGGGTGCTGCCGACCGTCTGGCTGCTCGCGGCGGCGCTGCTCGAGGTCTCGCGCCAGGGACGCGACGGTCCGCCGCTCAGGCCGTTTCGCACGACCGGCGCGATGCTCCTGAAAGCCGCGCCGATCGCGCTCGTGCTGTTCTTCTTTTTTCCGCGGATCGCGGGCAGTTTCTGGGGAGCTCCCTCGGCTGAACGGGCGCTTTCGGGCCTGACGGAGGAAATGTCGCCGGGCGACATTTCGGACCTGACGCTGAACGACATCGTCGCATTCCGCGTGCGATTCACGGGCAGCCCGCCGCCGCCGCCGCCGCTGCGCTATTGGCGGGGGCCAGTGCTCTCCGAGTTCGACGGCTATACCTGGTCGCGCGGCGCATCACAGGCATTTTACCGACCACCCGTTTCATACGCGGGTACGCCCGTCGATTACACGGTGACCCTCGAGCCGACCGGCCAGTCGATGCTGTTCGCTCTTGACATGGTCGAGGACTGGACCCCGGGCATCGCGAACCAGTCCTGGGATTTCGGGCTGCGCACTCGCCAGCCGGTCAACGCGGTTCTCCGTTACGACGCGCGCTCCTACCCGCGCTATCGGGCCGGCAATGAGCTCGCGACGTCATTGCAGAACCTCAGCCTCCAACTGCCGCTCGGCCGGAATCCGAGAGCAGCGGAACTCGCCAGAAGCCTTCGCGCGAGCGCCGGCAGCGACACCGCCTACGTGCAGGCCGTGCTCGACCTGTTTCGCAAGCAGGATTTCTACTACACGCTGACGCCGCCGGGTCTCGAGCGCGATTCCGTCGACGATTTCCTGTTCAACACCCGCCAGGGATTCTGCGGTCACTACGCCTCCGCATTCACAATGCTGATGCGGGCCGCAGGCATACCGGCACGCGTCGTCGCCGGCTACCAGGGCGGCGACTGGAACCCGATCGGCGGCTACCTGATCGTGCGCCAGTCGCATGCCCACGCCTGGTCGGAGATCTGGCTTGCCGGCGCGGGGTGGAAGCGCGTTGATCCGACCGCCGCGATCGCGCCCGAGCGCATCGAGCGCGGCATCGAGTTTTCGCTGCAGGACACGGAACTGCTGCCCGGCGGCCTGATGCGCGATTCGCGCTTCTGGTGGCAGGCGGGAATGATCTGGGACAGTGCCAATGCGCGCTGGAACGACTGGGTCGTCAAGTACGACCGCGCGACCCAGGAGGAGATTCTCTCAGGATTGGGGTTCGATGACCCCGACTGGCGTGCCTTTGGCGTCGCGCTTGCGGCCGGCCTCGCAATCGGCGTTGGATTGCTCGTCGCCTGGCTCGCATGGGAATTCCGCCCACGCCGCGGAGATCCTGTCGTCCGCAGCTACCGCCGCTTCACCGCCCGCCTCGAGATCCGCGGTATCGAACGCAGCATGGGCGAGGCGCCGCGCGATTTTGCGCGCCGCATCCGGCGGCTGCGTCCGGATCTCGGGGTCGCGGCACAGGCGATCACGGAATCCTATCTGCGCCTGCGCTACCTGCCGGCGCCGGTGGACGGCGACCTGCGGCTGCTGCGCAGTCTCGTCGCGCGTTTTCGCCCGTAAGGCCTTGCGCGTTCAGGAGCGCGAGCGCGCGAGCAGAAGCGCGCCGCCGACGAAGAGAACGATGATCGAGAGCATGCCGGCGCGCGTGTTGTCGGTTGCAAGCGCGGTGATGCCGACCATCAGAGGGCCGAGCACGGCCGCGAATTTCCCCATCATGTTGTAGAAACCGAAGAACTCGCCCTGCTTGCCCGGTGGAACGAGGGTCGCGTAATACGAACGCGACAGCGACTGGATGCCGCCCTGCACGAGACCAATGACGACCGCGAGCAGATAGAAATGCGAGATGTCCCGCATCCAGTAGGCCGCGACGGTCGCAATCGAATAGATCGCAATCGCGACGAAGATCCCGTTCCGCGCGCCGATGCCGTTGCCAAGCCAGCCAAAGGCGAGTGCCGCGGGAAACGCCACGAACTGCGTGATCAGGAGCGCGGCGATCAGGCTCTGCTGGGGGAAGCCGAGCGAGAGGCCGTAGTCCACGGCCATCTTGATGATCGTGTTTACGCCGTCGATGTAGAGCCAGTAAGCGAGCAGAAACCACAGCAGCGGCCGATAGCGGCGGATCTCTCGAAATGTCGAGCGCAGCTCGCGCCAGCCCGCCCGCGCAGCGTCCGTCGTCGCAAGTGCGCGCGCCGGTTTCTGTTCGCGCACCCAAATGAAACAGGGCAGCGAGAAGAGGATCCACCAGGCCGCGACCATCGGGAAGGCGATTCGCACGGCTTCCGCCGGCCCGGCGAGGCCGAAACTCGCGGGGCTCGCGACCATCGCCGCGTTAACCAGCAGTAGCAGTCCGCCCCCCGCGTAGCCGAGCGCATAGCCGTAAGCGGAAACCAGGTCATATTCCGCCGGCTCGGCGACGTCAACGAGCAGCGAATCGTTGAAGAGGACGCCGCCGGAGAATCCGATGCTGGCGAGCGCATACACAATCGCGGCGGCGACCCAGTTGCCCTGTTCCACGGCACAGAGCGCCGCGGTCATTCCGGCGCCGAGGAGCGTGAAGAGGGCGAGCATCCGGATGCGCGCGCCGCCGCGGTCCGCCATCGCGCCGAGCCAGGCGGCCGAGAGCGCGATCAGGAGGCTTCCAACGCCGTTTGCGAGCCCGAGCCGGAAAGTGCTCACCGCGGCGTCCGTGCCGACGCTCCAGTACTGCTTGAAGAAGACCGGGAAGAATCCCGCCATGACAGTCGTTGCAAACGCGGAATTGGCCCAGTCGTAGAGCGCCCAGGCGACGACCGGCCGGCGCAGCAGGACGCGTCTCACGCGGCCACTGCCAGGTGCTCGCGCGTTTCCCGGAAAACCAGGTCCGGCCAGCGCTCAATCGTCAATCCGAGATTGACCCGGCTCGGCGCGAGATAGACGAGTTCGCCCGCATGGTCGAGGGCGAGATGCTCGTATGCCCTCTCCCTGAATTGCTGGAGTTTCGGCCCATCCGCGCCGTCGATCCAGCGCGCCGTCACTACGTTGATTGGTTCAAAGACGCAGGTCACGCCGTACTCGTCGGCGAGGCGGAAGGCGACGACGTCGAACTGCAGCGGTCCCACCGCGCCAAGGATGAGGTCGTTGTTCCTGAGCGGCCGGAACAACTGCGTCGCGCCCTCCTCGCAAAGCTGGTCGAGGCCCTTCTGGAGCGCCTTCATGCGGAGCGGATCCTTGAGCACCGCGCGGCGGAACAGCTCCGGCGCGAAATTCGGGATGCCGGTGAAGGTGAGCGCCTCACCCTCGCTGAACGTGTCGCCGATGTTGATCGTGCCGTGATTGTGAAGGCCGATGATGTCGCCGGCCCAGGCTTCGTCCGCCTGCTGCCGGTCCGCAGCCATGAAGGTCAGCGCATCCGCGATACGGACTTCCTTGCCGAGTCGAACATGGTGGAGCCGCATGCCGCGCCGGTACTGCCCCGAACAGATGCGCAGGAAGGCGATCCGGTCGCGGTGACCGGGGTCCATGTTGGCCTGGATCTTGAAGACGAAGCCGGTGAGAGCGCTCTCATCCGGGGCAACGAAGCGCGTGATCGCGCGGCGCGGCTGCGGCGCCGGCGCATGCGCGATGAACGAGTGCAGCAGTTCCTCGACGCCAAAGTTCGAAATCGCGGAGCCGAAGTGCACTGGCGTCTGGCGGCCCGCCCGGTAGGCGGCAGCGTCAAAGCCCGGCATCGCGCCGCGGATGAGCGCCACCTCCTCGCGGAAGGACCGTGCGCCATCGCCGAGCAGTGCCCCCGCTTCGGGACTCCCGAGACCCACGATCGCGCGATTGGTGCCGACTCGGCCGCCCTTGGCGCCGTCGTAGACGTAGATGCGGTCTTCGCCGAGGTGGTAGATGCCGGACAATTCGCGGCCCATGCCGATCGGCCAGGTGATCGGTGCGCACTGGATCCCGAGCACGCGCTCGATCTCGTCCAGCAATTCGACCGGCGGCCGCCCGTCGCGGTCGAGCTTGTTGATGAAGGTCATGATCGGCGTATCGCGGAGCCGGCAGACCTCCATCAGCTTGATGGTGCGCTCTTCGACGCCTTTCGCGCAGTCGATCACCATCAGCGCAGAATCGACCGCGGTCAGCGTGCGGTAGGTGTCCTCGGAAAAATCCTCGTGGCCCGGCGTGTCGAGCAGGTTGATGACCCGGCCCTGGTAAGGAAACTGCATGACCGACGAGGTCACCGAGATGCCGCGCTGCTGCTCGAGCCGCATCCAGTCGGAAGTCGCGTGGCGCGCGGCCTTGCGTCCCTTGACTGCGCCCGCCATCTGGATCGCGCCGCCGAACAGCAGGAGCTTTTCGGTCAGCGTCGTCTTGCCGGCGTCGGGATGCGAGATGATCGCAAAGCTGCGCCGGCGTGAGATTTCTTCTTGCGACACGCGCAATTGTAGCGAAAGGATAAAGGGGACGTTCCCCTTTACCATCCAGCGGAAGGGTGGAGCACCAGTTGCTCCTTGGTAAAGGGGAACGTCCCCTTTATCCTAACGCGCCGAGCTCGAGCCGGTAGACGAGCGCGTCCTCGCGGCCGTCCTGCGCCTGGTAGTAGCCGCGCCGCTGGCCGACGCATTCGAAGCCGAACTCATGATAGAGCGCGATCGCCGCTCGGTTGGAGCGGCGCACTTCGAGGAAGGCATCGCGTATGCCGCGGTCGCGCGCGTGCACCAGCAGGGCGAGCAGCAGCCGACGGCCGATGCCGCGGCGACGCATGGAATCGCTGATACAGAGATTGAGCACGTGCGCCTCGCCCGCCCCCATCGACAGCACGGCGTAGCCCGCGACGCCCGCCTCCGTGTCTACAACGACGCAGTGATAGCCGACGCGGAGGCAATCCGCGAAGATCTGGTTGTTCCACGGAAACACGTAGGACTCGCGCTCGATCGCGGCCACGCGCGGCAGGTCCGCCGGCGCCATTGGGCGGAATTCCCAGCTCGCCGCAGCCAGGTCCTCACGCGCGGTCGCCATCGGCGAGGACTCCGAGTGCGAGTTTGAGGTCGTCCCAGGACTTGCGCTTCTCTGCAGGCGCGCGCAATAGGTACGCCGGATGATAGGTCACGATGACGGGCACTCCGTCGAGCTGGTGAACGCGGCCGCGCAACCGCGCGAGCGCCTGCTCCGTGCCGAGCAACCGCTGCGCCGCGATTCGGCCGACGCAGAGGATCGCGGCGGGCGCGATGAGTTCGATCTGGCGGCGCAGATACGGCAGGCAGCGTTCCGCCTCTTCGTCGCTCGGGTCGCGATTCTGGGGCGGACGGCACTTGAGCACGTTCGCGATGAACACCTCGCCGCGCTCGAAACCGCAGGCGCGGAGCATCGAGTTCAGGAGCTGGCCGGCGCGGCCGACAAACGGTTCGCCCTGCCGGTCCTCGTCCGCGCCCGGTGCCTCGCCGATCACCATGAGCCGCGCGCGCCGATCGCCCGTGCCGAATACGGTCTGCGTGCGAGTCTCGCAGAGTCCGCAGAGGCGGCAATCGCGGACAGTCGATTCGAGCGCCTCCCAGGCAGGCAGTTCGGCGCACGCGATCGCCGCCGGGCGGCGCGGAACGTAAGCATCGACGCCCATCGCGCTGAGGATGGCGAGTTGCCGCGCTTCCACGGTTTCAGCCGCCCTCGCCCGCGGGGGCATCGCGCGGCTTGCGCCGAAGCTTCAGCCAGCTCCAGCCGACCGGCCCCGACAGGGCATAGACGCCGAACATCGTGAAAAGCACGATTGGAGGATTGATCGCGATCAGCGCGATGACGAGTGGCACGAGCAGCAGCTTCGAATAGCGCACGCGCTCGCCCGCGGCCCGGTCCTTGAAACTGCGATACGGAAAGCGGCTGACCATGAGCGCGGCCGCGAGCCCGGTGATGACGAACGCGAGGATGAGACCCGGCAGGCCGGTAATGTCCTGGTCATGCGCGAGCGCGATGAATGCGGCGACGATCGCGGCACCCGACGGGCTCGGCAGGCCCTCGAAGTAGCGCTTGTCCTGGGTGGCCGAGCGCGCATTGAAGCGCGCGAGCCGCATCGCGGTCGCGGCGACGAAAAAGAAGGCCGCGATCCAGCCGAAGCGGCCCCAGGCCGAGCCGTATTCCGCGATGCGCGCAACGCCCCACTGGTAGCAGACGACCGCCGGCGCAAGCCCGAATGCGACCATGTCGGCAAGGCTGTCGAATTCCTTGCCGAAGGCCGTCTCGGTGCCCATCAGCCGCGCGACGCGGCCGTCGAGCCCGTCGAAAACCATGGCGGCAAAGATCGCGATCGTCGCCCGATCGAAGTTGCCGTCGATCGCCGCAATGATCGCGTAGAAGCCGCCGAACAGGCAGCAGGTCGTCAGCAGGTTTGGCAGCAGGAAGATCCCGCGGCGCATTCGAATTTCGTTGAGGTCGACTTTCATGCGGCTGGCGTGGCAAGGCCGATAGGCAGCGCCTAAGATACCGCGCTTTGGGACCGGCGACACGCTCCGTCCCGGATGAGGGAAACTCAGCAATGCGCCTGTCCGCGTATCCGATCCAGAACCTCAAGGAAGTCCCGGCCGAAGCCGAGGTCGTGAGCCATCGGCTGATGCTGCGCGCCGGGCTTGTCCGCCGCGTCGCGGGCGGGCTCTACACCTGGCTGCCGATGGGGCTGCGCGTCTTGCGGCGGGTCGAGGGCGTGATCCGCGAGGAGATGAACCGGGCCGGCGCGCTCGAGATCTCGATGCCGGTGGCGCAACCTGCCGAACTCTGGGTCGAGTCCGGCCGCTGGGACAAATTCGGTCCGGAGCTCCTGCGTTTCAAGGACCGCCACGACCGCGACATGGTGCTCGGGCCCACACACGAAGAAGTCGTGACCGATCTCGCGCGCCGCGAGCTGCGGAGCTACCGCCAGTTGCCGGTCAACTTCTACCAGATCCAGACCAAGTTCCGCGACGAGATCCGCCCGCGTTTCGGCGTGATGCGCGCGCGCGAATTCGTCATGAAGGATGCCTACAGCTTTCACGCCGACGAGTCCTCGCTCGCCGAAGGTTACCGGCAGATGTACGACGCCTACTGCGCGATCTTCACGCGGCTCGGGCTCCGCTTCCGCGCGGTGCATGCCGACTCCGGCGCGATTGGAGGCAGCGCCTCGCAGGAATTCCACGTGCTGGCGGAATCCGGCGAGGACGCCATCGTGTTTTCAGACGGCGACGACTACGCCGCGAATCTCGAACTGGCGGAAGCCCTGCCGCCGCGCGAACCGCGCCCTGCCCCTTCGGCGGCGAAACGCGAAGTCGCCACACCGGGCGCGCGGACCATCGCGGACCTGTCGGCGCAACTCAAGATGGATTCATCGCGGCTGCTGAAGACACTCGTCGTCGAGGGCGCGGACGGCGGGCTCGTCGCGCTCATTTTGCGCGGCGATCACGAATTGAATGCGTTGAAGGCCCAGAAGCAGAACGCGGTCGCGAAGCCGCTGCGGATGGCCGACGTGGGCCGGATCGCGGCGACCGTCGGATGCGAGCCCGGATCCCTGGGCCCAGTCGGGCTTCGGATTCCGGTGATCGTCGATCACGCCGCGGCCGCCATCGCGGACTTCGTCTGCGGCGCGAACCGCGTCGATACCCATCTCACCGGCGTCAACTGGGGCCGCGACCTGCCGGAACCCGTGACTGCGGATCTCCGGAATGTCGTCAACGGCGATCCGAGTCCACGCGGTGGCGGGGCACTCGCGATCGCCCGCGGCATTGAAGTCGGTCACATTTTCCAGCTCGGCTGCAAGTACAGCGAGGCAATGGGCGCTACCGTGCAGGACGAGCAGGGACGCGACTGCATGATGCATATGGGCTGCTACGGAATCGGGGTCACCCGCATCGTCGCCGCGGCGATCGAGCAGAACCACGACGAGCGCGGCATCATCTGGCCGGCGCCGCTCGCGCCGTTTGACGTCGTGCTGGTAGCACTCAACTGGGAGAAATCGGAGGCGGTGCGGACGGCCGCCCTCGCCCTTTATCGCGAACTCGCCGACGCCGGAATCGAAGTGCTCCTCGACGACCGCGACGCGCGACCGGGCGTCAAGTTCGCCGATGCAGAGCTCATCGGGATTCCGCACCGCATCGTCGTTTCCGAACGCGGTATCGCCGCGGGACGACTCGAGTACCGGCACCGCCGGGCCGAAGCAAACGAGGATTTCCCCCAGCCGCAGGCCGTCGCATTTCTGCGCGATCGGATCGCCGCCGCACAATGAGACGCCGTACCGCCGCGACCCGCACGGCGCAGTTCATCGCCGCGGCGTGCTTCGCGCTCGCGGCTTCTGGTGCGGCATGCGCGGAGCGCCAGCGGGATCCTGGCCTTCGCGAGGTCATCCAGGCTGCAATCAAGTCGACCGCCTGCTTCAAAGGAAAGTATGACGACGTCGTCTGGTTTGCGCTGATGCAGCCGCGCGTCGAGATGCGCCTGCGGGCGCAGCCGGCGGACTTGCGGATGGGCGAAGACCTGAATGCGGCGGCGCAGCGGATCCTGCGCGCCGTTCACTGCGAATCGAGCAAGCACGCGATGCTGCGCGATCGGCCCCAGCTGGTACTCGCCGTGATCGACGTGGAAAGCGCCTTCGATCCGTTTGCAGTGTCCTACGCCGGCGCTGTCGGCCTGATGCAGGTAATGCCATTCTGGCCGACTGAACTCGGCCTGTCGCGGAAAGACCTGATCGATGTCGAACTGAACATCCGGATGGGCACCAGCATCCTTGCGTACTATCTCGAGCGCGAGCGCGGCGACTACCACCGGGCCCTCGGCCGCTACAACGGCAGCCTGGGGAAGCGGACCTATCCCGATCTCGTGCTGGGCCGGTTGAATTCGCGCTGGCGGCGCTGACCGGTCACTCCTGCTGGAAGCCCGCCGGCCATTGGTACGCATCCGGTTCGATCGATTCGACCTCGACCGACACGACGCGGGCCATCGGTGGGCCGCGATGCAGCCAGGTGATCAGCTCCTAGAGTGCGGCCGGCCGGCCGGCCGCAACGACGAGCACCGTGCCGTCCGCGCAGTTCTCCGCGAAACCCCGGAGCGACAATGCGATTGCGCGCTCCGCGGTGCTCGCGCGAAAGTAGACGCCCTGGACGCGCCCGCTGACACGGACGCGCCGCGCGGCCTCGGGTCGTGACCTAGAATCCACTCTTCGAACAGTCTGTAAGTACCTGAGGCTGGAGGCAAGCACCCATGCTCGACATCCTGGTTCTCTACTACAGCCGCCACGGCGCGACGGCGGAACTCGCGCGCCAGGTTGCGCGCGGCGTGGACGGCGTCGCCGGCTGCCGCGCGCGGATACGCACGGTGCCCGGGCTTGCGAACCCGTCGGCTGCTCCGGCGGCCCCGACCGAGGGAGCGGCATTTGCGACCCATGCGGACTTGCGCGAATGCGCGGGACTCGTGCTCGGCAGCCCGGTGCGCTTTGGCAACATGGCGGCGCCGCTGATGGCCTTCTTCGACGGAACCTCGAGTCTCTGGCTGACGGGCGAACTCGCCGGCAAACCTGTCGGGGCCTTCACTTCCGGCAGCACAATGCACGGCGGACAGGAAACAACGCCGCTAGGCATGCTGCTGCCGCTGCTCCATCACGGCATGCTCATCGTCGGACTGCCATTCACCGAGCCCGCGCTCTCCTCAACCTTGAGCGGCGGAACGCCGTACGGCGCCAGTCGCGTCGTGCCTGCCGGCGAACGCCGGGCACTGACCGATGCCGAGCGGCAGCTCGCCCAAGCGCTCGGCCAACGCGTCGCATCGATCGCCGCCCGGCTCGGCGCCGGATGACCGATCGCGCGCGCAGGGCGCGGCAACTGACGATCGCCGCCTGGTTGCTGCTCGCGGGTTCGGTCGCGGCCTGGTCATTCATCGATGCGGCCGGGATCGGCCTGGTGACGGCGTCAATCGCATTCCTGCCGCTGCTGCTGCCGGTCGCCGGTCTTCTGCGCGGCTCGCCCAGAGCCTACCGGCTTGCGGCCCTGACTCTCGCGCCCGCACTTGCGCTCGCGCTCACCGAATTCCTGGTCAACGCGCCGTCACGCCTGCTGACTGGCGCAACCCTCGCGCTGATCCTGCTCGCCTTCGCGGGACTCGTGGCGGCACTGAAGAAGTAAGAGCGGGTTCCGCGTCTAGCAGGTTGTTGAAAAACGCATTTTGAGCATGTGGTTTCGCATTCTTTCTTCACTCGCGCAACGACCAATCAATCACTTGCGACAATCAAGAC
>JANLWE010000031.1:0-9099 GCA_031364365.1 Gammaproteobacteria bacterium
CACCTTTAAAGGGGACGTTCACCTTTAGCGAAAAGTTACGTATCTCCGCAGGAGCTGTGGAAGCTAAAGGTGAACGTCCCCTTTAAAGGTGAACGTCCCCTTTAAAACCCGTAGACGAGATTCGCGGTAAAGACCTGGTCCGTTTCCTCGGTTCCCGGCAGCACGTCCGTGTTGTGGCGGACCGCGTAGTCGAGGCCGAGCGCGAACGTATCGCTGATCTTTACCTCCAGGCCGGGCTGGTTCTGGAGATACGTATTTTTGGAGCCGCTTTCCACGAGGAAGCGTTCGTAGATCAGCGTCGTGGCGGTGAGCTTGTGCTCGTAGTCGAGGGCACCGCGGAGAATCACGTCTTCATCGGTTTCGCCGGTGAGGCGCAGTTCCGTTTGCCGCAAGCCGGCGCCGATCCGGCCATCGAACTTCGTTTGCTCGGTTGCGATGAAGTGATAGCCATAACCAGCCGCGGCGGTCGCCTGGTAGGAGAAATCGGTGAAGAGGTCGTCCTCGTAGCGCAGCGAGCCAAACAGGAAGCTGCGTTCGTTGAGCGAGTAATCGCTCTCTCCGCGAAGTTACCAGCGATCGGCGGAGGTCACGTCGTTGGTGACCGTGCGCAGCCACGAAGCGCCCGCCTTGTGCGTCCAGCGATCGATTACGTTGGCGACGTCGATATTCAGATTGATCGTTTCGGTGTCCGTGTTCCCGCGCGCGAGCACGCCGCCGAACGTGCCTTTGCCGCTCCAGTCCGCGGATGCGACTCCCGTGACGAGACAGCCACATACCAATGTGCCCAGTAACCGCAAGCCCGACATAACAATCTCCCGGAGGCAAAAAGGGCGCGTAGTCTAGCCGGTAAGAACGATTTCGACACGCTTGTTATGCTTGCCTTCGTTGCGGATGCGGGTCACGCGGATGCCGCCGATCTCGGCAATGTTGGCGACGTGCGTGCCACCGCAGGGTTGCAGGTCGATGCCCGGGATGCGCAGCAGCCGGATACGCCCCGCGCCGCGCGGTGGCTGGACGCTCAGCGTCTTGACCAGTTCCGGTCGCGCGTCGAGTTCCTCATCCGTAATCCAGACGGTTTCCGTTGCGACGCCGCGCGCGATCAGTTCATTGGTGCCGTGTTCGATCTTTCCGGCGTCGAGCAGCGCCATGTCGATGTCGAAGTCGACTCGGGCCTTGTCGGGTGCGATGTTGCCGCCGGTGACTGGCGCGATGACGACGCAGGACATCACGTGCAGCGCCGTGTGCAGGCGCATCAGCAAATAGCGGCGCAGCCAGTCGAGTTCGAGCGAGACGCTCTCGCCTATTGCCGGCAACGTACTGCCCGCGGCGATCAGGTGGGCGACGGATCCAGGCGCCTCGCCTTTCCGCGTGTCCGCGATCGCGAGGCGTTCGCCGTTCTCGCGGACCAGAGTGCCGGTGTCGCCCGGCTGACCGCCGCCGAGCGGATAGAAAATCGTGCGGTCGAGCTCGATCTGCCCGTCGCGCGCCGCGACCACGCGCGCTGTCGCGGTCTTGAGATACGCATCGTTGCGGAACAGCAATTCTGTCATTTAAAGGGGACGTTCCCCTTTTAAAGGGGAACGTCCCCTTTGATTATGCCGAATCAGGGATCCGGCACGAATCCTTCCGGGAACGGATCGGGGAGCCGCCGCGCGAAGCGGTACCACGGCTTCGGGATCACGCCGCGGGCGACCAGATTGCGGTGCGAGTCGTAGTAGATGCGGATGACCTCGTCGGGTGTCTCGCTCGCCCGCTCAAACTGCGTGTAGACGGCGCCGGAATCGAGGCGCTGGCCGTGACCAGTGCCGAGGCGCGACTCTTCGCGGGTACTGCCGAGCGACCCACCCGCCGATTTCTGCGCCGGAGCGGGCGCCGCGTCGGCCGCAGACGCGGTTTCGCGCTCGAGCATGGGTGCAACGGCGCGTTCGCAGAACAGCGCGACGCCGATGACCCCGACATTGTCCGGACGACCCGTCCGGGCGGCATAGGAATCGGGCAGCGCGGTGAAATAGAAGGCCGCGACCTCGTCCATGTTCTTGCGCCAGCCGTCGATGTCGAGCCGCGCGTCGGGATCGACCACGTAGCCGCCCTGATCCGGGGAGGCCGTACGCCCGGTGATCACATTGACCCCGTCCACCGAAGTCACAGCGAGCACCCGGCCGTACCCGCCATTCCGGATCCGGATCTCGTACTCGTGGCCAGGTTCACCGGCGACGTGACGCTCGCCGTCATGCCAGTAAACAGGCAGCACCCGGCCGGTTTCACGGTCGAGAATCTCGACCTCCACCGGCGGGCCGGCGAAGGCGGAGAGTGGAAGAAGCAGGGCCGCGAGGGCCGTGGCCCGAAGCGTGTGCAGGTTCATGGAGGACTCCAATCAGGGTGACTGAAGGGTCTAACGCCGGCTGGCTTTCTGGAGGGTTTGTATATACAATTGTTTATACAAATCACATTGGACATCAGCAGGAGGCAGGCCCATGAAGACGGGATTCTTTTCCCGGTTTGGACGGACAGGGCAGGTTGAAAACCTGGCTCCCGGGGTTGTGCCTCGTGCCGAAGCGGCCGCTGCCGCAGCGGCAGAAGTCGCCGAGATCGTTCGTGGAATCGCCCGCAAAGGGCTCCCGAAAGCAGCCCGGAAGGCAGCCATTTCGCTCCGCGTCGATCCCGAGGTTCTCGACTGGTTCAAGGTCCAGGGACCGGGCTACCAGACCCGAATCAATGCCGTCCTGCGGGCCTACATGGAAGCTTCGCGCTGAGCCGTTTCAGCGGATTTTCGTCCTTTTTAGCCGGAGCAATCGTTTAGCAAGTAATCGGATGATCATACCCATCCGAAAAATAGCGTTTTCTGTTCGGCCTGCTGATCAAATTGAAAGACCGGACTGACCGGGCGCAGCGTCTGGCAGCTCGGAGTCCCGAGTCGCGTCGGCTGACTGAAAGCCGGCCTTCGGGATCGACCTCCGAGGAGCAAATCGATCAACCGGTCAGAACCGAGCTGGCACCTGTTTGATCGTGCGGTCGGCGTTTCCACACCAGTCACCCCGCACGGGATTCGGCGCTCCGGAGTTGGCCTTGGATCGTGTATATACAGTTGGTTGGCTGAGTCAGTATCGCCGTCCGTCCTTGTGCGAATATCCACCCGGTGCCGCTGGTGCGTTCCAGCAAAGGTCGACATCCGGATATGCGGCGGCGTCAGACTCGTCGCGATTGCTGATCTCGAGATAGACCGCAGATGTCGACCCACGATTGACCAGTTGATGACCGTCGCGGTGCCCCGCCGGAAATCCGGCGCACTGTCCGGCGCGAAGTGGTCGCTCGCCGGCGTCGGTCACGAGGATGAGCTCACCCGAGAGCACGTAAACGAGTTCGTCTTCCTGCGTGTGCCAGTGACGCATCGACGAGGCGGCGCCAGGTCCGAGCGTCGTGTGGTTCACGCCAATCTTCGTGAGGCCAGCCGCGTCGCTCAACGCGCGCTTCTCGCGCGGCAGGACCTGGGACCGGAAGGGTTCCGGGTAGCCGGAGCCGGTGTTTGCCGCGAGATTTTTCGGTTCGATCGGTGCCGCAATGGATTTCATTGAATTACACTTCCGTCTGATGCTTATAGACATCCACCGGAATGCCTAAGAAAGAGATCATCCCGCATCGCGGGCCGCTTGGTAAGCGCGCCGCGATCACCAGCGGCGCGCGCGCGTTCCCACGCATGAACCCGAACGTGGTTCCGCGCACTGGCTGGGTGCGCGAGATCCGCACCGCGCTCGGGATTTCGCAGTCGCAGTTGGCCGCGCGCGCGGGCGTTTCGCGCGCGACCGTGCAGCAGATGGAACGGGCGGAGGGTCGGCGTCGAATCACCCTGGCAAGCCTCGACCGGCTGGCGCATGCGATGGGCTGCCAGGTCGCCGTCGCGATCGTGCCGAAGGGCGGAACGCTCGACGACCTGCGCCGGCGCCAGGCGAACACGCGCGCCGAGACGCTCCTGAACGAGAAGCTCACCGAAAAAAAGAAATCGGGCGCCGCAGCTCCGCGTCCAGGCGACCTGGAGCGCCGCAAGGAACGCCTGGCGGCGAAACTCCTGCGCGGCAGTCCCCGGAAACTCTGGCGTTAGCTTTTCGCGGGCATAAAAAAACGGCGGCCGGGGTAACCCGGCCGCCGCCTACCGACAATCAGTCGATCTTACGAAGAGGGCTGCTGTGACGGAGCGGCGATCTGCGAGATCGCATCCTTCAGCTTGGCCGCACCTTCCGCGGTCTTGCCTTCGTCGCAAAGCTTCTGGCCTTCAGCGCGGGCCATCTTGGCCTGGCCGATTTGCTCAGCCGTGGCAGCGGACGCTGCCTGGTCGAACTGTGCCTGCAGAGCAGCGCAATCCTGCGTCGCCTGGACGGCCTCTTCGGCGAGGACAACCGGCGAGATGGCGAGCATGGCGCTCGCAGCGATAATCGTATAACGAAGTTTCATTTCTAAAGTCTCCTTAACACATTGGCCGCATCCGGCATGTGTCATCAGACACTATTCGCGCCGAATTAGCTGATTGTGCCGTCTGTTTTCAGCGACAGAATTTCGGCCTCGCTCAATCCCAATTCCGCGGCGAGGACCGCAGCCGTGTGTTCGCCAAGGAGCGGCGGCGGATTCCGGTACTCGAGAGAATTGCGCGAGAAAAGCAGGGGATTTCGCACTTGCGGCACTTGCCCGCCGAGAGAGTGGGGAAGGTCGAAACGCAGTTTCCGGTGTTGAACCTGGGGCTCTTTGAAGACTTCCGCGAGGTTGTTGATGGGCCCGCAAGGCACCTTTGCCGGCGTCAGTGTTTTCAACCAAGCCTTCGTAGTCTTCTGCCTACAGAGCTTGTCGATCGTCGCGACCAGCGCCTGGCGGTTCTCGACGCGTGCCGCGTTGGTGCGGAAGCGCTCGTCGCCGGCGAGCGCCGTCTTCCCGGCCGCCGCACAGAATGCGGCGAACTGCCGGTCGTTGCCGACCGCGAGCATCAGGTAGCCGTCTTTGGTCGCGAAAGCCTGGTAGGGGACAATGTTCGGGTGGGCCGTGCCGCGGCGACCGGGCGGCTTGCCGGTGACGAGGTAATTGAGCGCCTGGTTGGCGAGCGCCGCGACCTGGGTGTCGAGGAGCGCGAGGTCGATGTACTCGCCGCGCCCGGATTGCTCCCGCTCACGGAGCGCCGCCGCAATCGCCAGGGCGGCGTAGAGACCCGTGATCAGGTCTGAAACCGCGACCCCCACCTTGACTGGACCCGCGCCGGGTTCGCCGTCCGGCACGCCGGTGACGCTCATGAGACCCGAAATCGCCTGGATCATTGCGTCGTAGCCGGGCTCGGCCGCCGCCGGCCCGTCCTGGCCGTAAGCCGAGATCGAGCAATAGACCAGCCTTCCGTTCAGGCGGTGCAACGACTTGTAGCCGAGGTGGTATTTCTCGAGCGTGCCGACCTTGAAATTCTCGATCAGCACGTCGGCGCGGAGCGCCAGCGAACGGATCAGCTGCTGGCCTGCAGGTTTCGTGAAATCGATTGCGAGCGATTGCTTGCCGCGGTTGGTGCTCGCGAAATAAGCGGCTTCAGCGCTGTCCTTGCCCTTGCCGTCCTTTATCCAGGGCGGGCCCCAGTGACGGGTGTCATCGCCGCTGCCGGGCTTCTCGACTTTCCAGACCGTCGCGCCGAAATCGGCGAGGCACTGCGTAGCCCAGGGACCGGCAAGAATTCGGCTGAGATCGAGGACCTTGATGCCGGCGAGCGGACCCATGAGCGCAGCATCATAACGGCTAGCGGGGACGTTGACGTGAAGGGGACGTTCACCTTCGTGAAGGGGACGTTCACCTTCAAAATTGGAAATCGTCCTGAGTAGGTCCTGCTCTGTTGAAGGTGAACGTCCCCTTCACCCCTTCACGAATGCCCCCCTTTGTACTGCTCGAGGTAGCGCTCGGCGTCGGAGAGGGAGATGACTTCTGCGTATTTCGCCTGCAGGTCGAACAGATTCGCTTCGTGCGGCGCGGGGTGGCGGTCGCCGACCGCGTCGCGCACGACGAGCGGAACAAAACCATGCTGGCAGCAATCCACGGCGGTTGCGCGCACGCAGCCGCTGGTGGTGACGCCGGCGATCAGCAGTGTGTCCACACCGAGCGCGGCCAATGTGGAGCCCAGCGTGGTGCCGAAGAAAGCGCTGGCATATTGCTTGCTGATGACGGTCTCACCCTCGATCGGCTCGAGGCCTTTGCCAAACGCCGCGAGCTCGGGGTGCAGGCCGCGCTGGAAGCAGGAGAGTGCGGGAAGCTTGCGGAAGAACACGCCACCATCGCGGCCGCCCGGCTGGTACACGACATTCGTATGGATCACGGGGATGCGCGTCGTGCGCGCGGCACCGAGCAGTTGCCTGCAGGCCTCGCCCGCGGCCTCGACACCGGCATAAAGCGGTGAGTCCCGGTTGAGATAAGCACCGACGAAGTCGATCACGAGCAATGCCGGGCGACGGCCGAATTGCAGATGGTGCTCCGGAAGATCGGGCTGGCCGGGCGCTGCCATGACTCGCAGCTTATCGGTTCAGCGCGCCGCGCGCCGCGTGAATGTGGGAGAGCATCACGGCCGCCGCCCACTCGGGATCGCGCGCCTCGAGGGCGCGAACGATCTCGAGATGATGCTGCGCGCTGCGTTGCAGGTCCTCCGGCGTGTACTTCTGGAAGGTCCGCATCATGAGCGGCGCCTCGATCAGGGCTGCGAGCGCACGGCTCAATCGCGCACTCGCGGCGGCTTCCTGCAACCGGCGGTGGAACTGGCTGTTCAGGTCAGCGATGCGCTCGAGATGCCCGGACTTGCGCTCGACCGACTCGCGGTATTGCGTTTCTGCGAGGCGGCGCAGCTCACCGATCTGTTCCGTCGTCGCGCGAAGCGTGGCGCGGCGCGCGCCGTAGGACTCGAGCATCGCGCGCAAATCGAAGACTTCGTCGGAGTCGGCTCCGGACCAGATCGTCACGACCGCGCCGAGATTCGGCGTGAACTCGACGAGTCCTTCCGCATCGAGGCGGCGGAGTGCCTCGCGCACCGGCGTGCGGCTGACCCCGACCGTCGTCGCGACTTCCTGTTCCGTCAGGCGCGCGCCCGCGAGATAGCGTCCGGCGATGATTCCGGAACGTACAGTTTCGTAGGCTCTATCGACTGCGCGCACTACGCTCTTCCCGCCCTCAGGCCGTTTTACGCATCACGCGCGCCTGGAAACGAGGAGCCGCCGGCGCTTCGAGGCCGGTATCCGCCTTGCAGCGTGATTTCAGTTCAGCGATGTCCTTGAAGCCGCGATCGAACAGCGGCACGGCACCACGTTCGTTGACGAGCTTCGCGCGAAGATCCGCCGTGGCCTTGTTGTCCACGCGGCCGTTCTTCGAAACGACGCCATAGCGCAGCGCGCCGTAAACGCTGACGAGCCCGGCATCGACGTCGAACTGCACCAGCTTCGCATCGCGCTCGAAGGGATCGCCGCATCCGCCGCCGCCCCAGGTTTCGTACATCAGGAGATCGCCGACCTCCACTTTGACGCGGTCGGTCTTCGATGGCAGCAGTTCTTCGGTGCCATCGGCACGCTTTAGCAGCTTGCGGCTGCGCGAACCCGGCAATCCACCATTGACTCCCCACGGATAAGTCAGCCAGCGGTCGTCGTGAATCGAGATCTCGCCAGGCTCGAGGAAGCTATAGCCGATGCGAATGCCGTTGCCGCCCCGGAATTTCCCGGGCCCGCCCGAGTCCGTGATCGTTTCGTAGATGTCGATGCGCAATGGAAAGTAACTTTCGAGGAACTCATTCGGCACGTTGGTGAACGATGGCCACAGGGAATGGCCGTCCGGCCCGTCGCCAAACGGTTTTCCCGGAATACCGCCGAAGCCGATCTGGTAGAGCTGGTACCACTCACCGTCCTTGTTGTAGCCCGAATACATGAAGTGCGGACTGTCGGAGAAACCGGCGGCGCACATGAACGCAGGGTTACCCTGGCCGAGCAGGCCGCCCAGCACGTCGAAGATGCGGCCGAGCGCGTGCGTGCGGCAGGAAAGTGCCGCAGGTTTCAGCGGCTTCAGCAGCGTTCCCGCCGGAATGCGCACTTCCATCAGGTCATAGAAGCCGTCGTTGAACAGGATCTGCGGGTCGAACACCATGATCATGTAGACGCCCGCGAACATCTTGAACATCTCTTCGTTCAGCAGGAAGTTGATCGACGAGACCGACTGCGGATCGGTGCCATTAAAATCGAAGATGCACTTGTCGCCCTCGCGCCACATCGTGCATGCGATCTTGTACGGGCCCATATTCATGCCGTCGTCGCAGACGTAATCCTCAAAGTACTGCTTCTTCTCCGGCACCGTGCGGCGGATCAGTTCGCGCATCGCGCGCTTGTTGCGCTCGAGCATTGCATCCATCGCGGAATAGAAGACGTCGTCGCCGAAGCGGCGGCTGATCTCGACGCAACGCAGCGCCGCGGTGCGAAGCGCCGCCACAATCGCGTGGAAGTCCGAGTAGTTCCAGGTTGGCAGGCGGCAGTTGTGCAGGATCACCTTCAGCAGGTCGTCCTGAAGCTTGCCGCCGCGGATGATCTTGACCGGCGGCACCGCGACGCCCTCTTCGAAGAACGTCCGTGCATCGGTAGGCAGCGAACCCGGAACCTTTCCGCCGACGTCAGTCATGTGACCGAACATCGCGGACCAGGCAATCACGCGCCCGTCCTTGTACACGGGCATCAATAGAAGCCAGTCGTTGATGTGGCTGATTGCGCCGTTGCAGGAGTACGGGTCGTTGGTCAGGAACACGTCGCCTTCCTCGACCGTGCCGTCGTAGCCCTGCATGAAGCCGTGGATGAAGGAGCCGAACTGGCCGACGACCATCTTGCCTTCGAGGTTTGCGATCAGCGGGAACTCGTCGTGCTGCTCGCGGATGCCGGGGGACATCGCCGTGCGGAACAGCACGGTGTCCATCTCGAAGCGCGCATTGCGGAGCGCGCTTTCGATGATGTCGATCGTGACGCTGTCGACCTTGAGCTTGCGGAAACGCTTCTTGCTGCGCTGAATGATCTTGGCGGGCATGTCTTATCTCCGCAGCGAGTCTGGGTAAATCAGGATATTGCCGAGCTTGTC
>JANLWE010000061.1:0-10459 GCA_031364365.1 Gammaproteobacteria bacterium
GAAAAGCTCGGCGGGGTGCTGACGCTGACCGCCGAGTTCGACAAAGCGGAGACGAACTACCGCAAGGCGTTCGACCTGAGACACAAACTGCTCGGACCCGAGCACGTCGACGTCGCACGCAGCCAATACCAGCTAGCCGACCTGCTCTTCCGCGAGGGCAAGTACGAGGCCGCCGAGCCCTTGTTTCGAGAGGCGCTGGCGATGCGGCGCAAGCTGCTCGGCGGCAACACCGTCGAGGTGGCCAAGAGCCTGGAAGGCCTGGCGTTGAACCACTACATGCAGGGAAAGTACGATGAAGCGCTGCCCCCGATGCGCCTGGCCGTCGAGCTGCAGCGTAGCTTGCACAAGGAGCCGCACACGGACCTGGCCGAGGCGCTGAGCAATCTCGGCACGGTGCTGAGCGACATGGGCAAGTATCAGGAGGCCGAGGCGCTGTACCGGGAAGGGTTGCAGATGAAGCGCGTCCTGCTCGGCGATGCGCACCCCGAAATCGCGGCGAGCCTCGTCAACATCGCGTATGTTCTTACGGACGAAAAAAAATACGACGAAGCGGCGGCCATGTACCGCGAGGCCATTGCCATGCAACGCAAGCTGCTCGGCGACGATCACCCGGACATAGCAGCGGCCCTGAACAACCTGGCTTTCGTGTTGCACGACAAGGGCGACGCCGAGGGCGCCCGCAGGATGATGCAGGACTCGCTCGACATGTACCGGCGCACGGTGGGGCCCGAGCATCCGTCGACGGCGCGTGGCATGGCCAACGTGGCGATGTGGCAGATGGAAGCGGGCGACTACGCTTCGGCCGAACCACTGCTGCGCGAGGCGCTGCAGTTGCAGAGAAAACTGCTCGGCAATGAGCACACGGACGTCGCTGGCGCGCTGACCTTGCTGGCCACCCTGCTGGTCGAGACCGGGCGCTTTGAGGAGGCGCGGGCCGCCGCAGCGGAAGCACGGGCGATCTGCCTGCCGGCGCTGGGCGCTGCCGACTGGCGCACCGCGGCCGCCAGCAGCACCGAGGGCGCCGCGCTGCTGGGCCTGGGGCAGACCGCGCAGGGTGCCAAACTGTTGCTCGATGGGCTGGCGGCGCTGCAGGCCGACGTCGGGGCGCTACCCCTTAACGTCAACAACGCTGCCCGCTGGGCGGCCGACTACAAGCTCAAGCGCACCGGCACGACGTAACGGTGTGGGCTGACATAATCTCCCGCCCGTGCCGGCCGCCAGGTCACTTAGATCAAGCCAATTTGTGATAGCGTTCACACCCTGAAATCGTCGCAAACCGAACCGCGACGTCACGCACACAGCAAGGTAATTCAAGCCATGACTAAGAAATTCACCTTGATTGCCGGTCTAGCGGCGCTGTTCGCCGTGGGATCGGCGCCCGCTGAAGCCGCCTGTCCCACCAATACCTTGGTGGCTACCGCCATCAACGACGAAACCGGTCATACTTTCTTTCTGTACAAGGCCCTGGGAATTACCTGGGACCAGGCTCAAGAGTGTGTCACTGGTCTCTTGCAACAGGGAGGTGCGACGGCGCACCTGGCGACCATCACTTCCTCCAGCGAGAACCAATGGATCGTTGCTCAGTTGCTGGAGCAAGCCAACCCCCCCCTGGCGCAGAGTCAGGCCTGGGTCGGTGGATTCCAGGAAACTGGCGCTGCAGAACCCCGCGAGGGCTGGCGTTGGGTGAACAACGAAGGGCCGATTCCGGTTCCGGGGTCGACCGTAACGCTCGGCTACAGCAATTGGGAGGCGAGCGAGCCCAACAATACCGGCGGCGTCAGCGTCAATGAGCGGCACCTGACGCTTGGCCGGTACGCCGACCTCGGCCTCTGGAATGACGAAGGCGCGTCGCCCGGTTCGATCGGCGGCTTCATTGTCGAGTACGACACGCCTCGCACTTCGGTTGCTGGTTGCACCACTGACGGCACTACGGTCTGCAAGACTGTCGAAGGGCAGACGCTGACCTTCCCGCCGGGGACGTTTACCGAGGGCAGCAGTTTCACGTTCACGGCATATGAATTCACCGACCCGCGGGTCGACGCAGGCGGAAGGTGTGTCGGCATCGGCGGAGTTCGCGGCCCGCTGACTCTGTTTGCTGACCCGGCGTTCAATTTGCCAAACGGCCCGGACGGAAGCGGCGCGCTGGTGATCCCGGAGTACCTGTGCGGTTCCCCCAAATTCCTGGTCATCAGGGCGCAGGGGACAGGCATCACAATTCCCAGGGGCGTCGTAGTCACCAAGAGCGAGACGTCGGTGATCTTGCCGGGCAACCTCTTCGACTGTGGCTATCCCGTTCCGATCTCTGCCGACGTGAGCCCGCAGAAGCTGGATGTCGGCGTGTGGCAGTCCCTGGACCGGACCGAAATGTGGGAGTACCTGCCGACGGTCCCGGTCGCACGCTTTGCCGGTACTGCGACCGAACTCACGACCGCTTGCGGCAGCACCTTGATCAAGACCCGCACCAAGTCCAACTTCGTGGTCGGCCTGCACATTGACTTTGGAGATACCTTCGCTTTTCGCAGCACGGGTGAGTACAACGAGATGGTCGCGTTGACCCAATACAAGATCTCGCTGGTGCGGCAGTCGGTGGTCGATGCCCGCGCCAAGGGTAGGATTTCGAGTGCGAACGGGCAGGCCATGCTTTCGCTGCTGGACAACGCGAAGGCCGCCCTCATCGCAAACGACCCAGTCACCGCGCGCAAGAAAACCCAGGATTTCCTGAAGAAGGTGGGTTCGTCCACGTACTCGACGAACCTGACGAATCCTTTCAACTACAATGGCGATCACCTGTCGCGCGGCGAGAACATCCTGTTTACGCTGAACCAGAAGGTCATTCCGTTCAAGCCTGTCCCATGACCTGACGCCAGACGAAGCCCGTGGCTCGAAGCACGGGCTTCGTCGTTCCCTGGGTCAGCCCTGGCTGACCCCTCAGCGCGCCGCAGTGGCTCCCCGCGGCAGCACGTTCTACAGGTCAGCCAGTCATCCGGCTTTGCGACAGCTTCCCGGGCCACCCTCTATTTGAGGCGAGAGGCCGGAATGCCGCGACCAGAGCCAGTGCGCAAGGACGCGCTTGCCACTAGTTTGGGCGCTACATTCACCTAAGAGGTTCGAATGACTGCGTCCCTGCGGAAGTTTGCAGCCCTCGGCTGCGGCCTCGTGATGCTCGGCTTCGCCGCTACGCTGCCCATCCGCGCCGAGGAGCCGGCCGCGGCGCCCGCGACCGAAGACACGCGCCTCGCGGCGTTCTTCGAGGACGTGTTCCAGCGCAGCCTGAAGGACAGCCCGCTCTTCCAGTCCTACCTCGGCATGAAGGGACCGGACTACGGCAAGTGGAATGACCTGTCGGACGAGGAGGCGCAGCGCCAGGACCAGCTGAACAAACAGGACCTCGAGCGGCTGCACTCCGGGTTCAAGGTTGAGCAGCTCTCCGAGCAGATGAAGGTTAGTTACCGGATCTTCGAGCTGCAGACGCAAGCGTCGATCGACAACTTCCCCTGGCGTTTCCACAGCTATGCATTCCAGACGCAGTCGAACCCGGTCAGCCAGGCCGCAACCTTCATGCAGAACGTGCACAGCGTAGACAGCGTCGAAGACGCCGAGGCCTACGTCTCGCGCCTGAACGGGGTGCAGCAGGCGCTCGAGCAGGGCATCGTCGTCATGAACGAGGCCGCGCGCCGCGGCATCGTGCCGACCTCCTTCTCCTTCGACCCGGTGCTCGGCGACAGCCGGAAAGTCATCACTGGCACACCCTTCGACGACAGCGGCAAGGACTCCGCGATCCTTGCGGATTTTCGCGGCAAAGTGGAAAAGCTCCAGGCCGACGACGCCACCAAGAAACGACTGCTCGACGAAGCGACCGCTGCGCTCAAGGGCCCGTTCCAGGCGGGCGTCAATGAAATGATCGCGGCAATCGAGGCGCTGCGGCCACGGTCGCAGGGCCCGAACGGCGTGTGGAAGCTGCCGGATGGCGATGCCTACTACAGGTCGCAGGTCAAGTTCTGGACCACGGAGCCGAACCTGACCGCGGAACAGATCCACGAAATCGGGTTGTCCGAGGTCGCGCGCATCAAAGACGGGATGACAACGATCATGCAAAAGGCCGGCTTCCGGGGCGACCTGCCGGCTTTCTTCAAGCACCTGCGCACGGACCCCGCGAATTTCTATCCGAATACGGATGCCGGAAAGCAGGCCTATCTCGACCAGTCGAAAGCCTATATCGACGCGATCTATTCGGATGTCGGCAAGTACTTCAACCTCCTGCCGAAGGCGCCGCTCGAAGTGCGCGCGGTCGAGGCATGGCGCGAAGCGACGGCACCGATCGCCTTCTACAACCAGCCAACGCCGGATGGCAGCCGGCCGGGCATCTACTACGTGAACCTGCACGACATGTCCACGAGGCAGAAACACGAGATGGAGACGATTGCCTACCACGAGGGCGCGCCCGGCCATCATTTCCAGGTTGCGATCCAGCAGGAGCTCGAGGGCGTGCCGACATTCCAGAAATTCGCTTTCTTCGGCGCCTACATCGAGGGCTGGGGCCTTTATGCCGAGCGCCTCGCGAAGGAGCAGGGTCGCTTCACCGACCCGATGCGGGATTTCGGCCGGCTGCAGAACGAGATGCTGCGCGCCTGCCGGCTCGTGGTCGACACCGGAGCTCATTCAAAGAAATGGACCCGCGAGCAGATGATCGACTACATGCTCGCCAACAACCCGATGACGGTCGAGGACGCGACCAAGGAAACCGAGCGCTATATCGACAACCCGGGCCAGGCGCTGTCGTACAAGATTGGCATGCTGAAGATCCTTGAGCTGCGCGAGCGCGCGAAGGGCGCTCTCGGCGATCGCTTCGACATCCGCGATTTCCACGACGTGGTGCTGAAGAACGGCGCGGTGCCGCTGCCGGTCCTCGAAGAACTCATAGACGCCTACATCGCCGCCAAAAAGGCGGCCTGAGGGCGAGACTCCCTAGCGCGCCGGCCGGAGCCGCGGCACCGTCGCATTGGCGTCGGACAGCAGCTCCGACGCCGCTTTCGCGAGCAGCGCGAGGCCCTCGTCCACGATGGCATCCTCGGCCGTGATCGGCACCAGGATACGCACCACGTTGCTGTAGATTCCGCAGGACAGCAGGATCAGCCCGAGTTCCCGTGCCCGCACGGTGAGCTTTTTCGTCAGGTCGGCGGCCGGGCGCTGCGGATCGCCGCCCTCGCCGAGCTCGAATGCGATCATCGCGCCGAGCCGGCGCACCTCGACGATCTCCAGGTGCCTCGACGCCAGCGCGTCAAGGGTCTTTCCGATCTTCTCGCCGAGCCGTTCCGCGCGCTCGAAGATCCGTTCCTGTTCGAACACCTCGAGCACGGCAAGCGCGGCCGCGCAGGCGACCGGATTGCCGGCGTAAGTCCCGCCGAGGCCGCCCGGGCCGCAGGCGTCCATCACATCCGCACGACCGACCACCGCCGACAGCGGGAATCCGCCGCCGAGCGACTTCGCGAGCGTGTAGAGGTCGGCGGCGACGCCGTAGTGCTCGATCGCGAACATTTTCCCGGTGCGGCCCGCGCCACTCTGGATCTCGTCCGCGACCAGCAGGATTCCGTGTCGGTCGCAGAGTTCGCGCAGCCGCAGGACGAAATCCTTCGGCGCGATGTAGAAACCGCCTTCGCCCTGCACCGGCTCGAAGATGATGGCCGCAACGCGGCCTGGCTCGACATCGCACTTGAATATCATCTCGATTGTGCGGAGGGAATCATCTGTCGATATCCCATGCAGCGCATTGGGAAACGCTGCATGGTAGACCTCGGCCGGGTAGGGGCCGAAACCCGCCTTATATGGATCAATCTTTCCGGTGAGTGCGAGCGCCATCATCGTGCGGCCGTGAAAGCCGCCGGAGAATGCGATCACCGCCGGGCGGCCGGTGGCCATGCGCGCGATCTTGACCGCGTTCTCGATCGCCTCCGCGCCCGTCGACATCAGGACCGTCTTGTTCGGTCCCTTGCCCGGGGCCAGCGCATTGAGCTTTTCGCAGAGCGCGACATAGGGCTCGTAGGGCGTGATCTGAAAACAGGTGTGGGTGACCTTGTCGAGCTGCGCGCGCACGGCCTCGAGCACGTGGCGATGGCGATGGCCCGTGTTGAGCACCGCAATTCCGCCCGCAAAATCGATGTAGCGGCGCCCGTCGCCATCCCACAGGAGCGCGTTCTCCGCACGCTCGATGAAAACGGGATGTGCCATCGACACGCCGCGCGCGACGGCGGCCTGGCGCCTTGCGACCAGTGATTCATTGCTACCCACGCCTGTCTCCCGTCAGTGAATTTGTACCTCGTCGAGGTCGTCGTCCTCGACGATCTGCTCCCAGGTCGTGGTCGCCGTTTCGAGCGCATTGGCCGGATTTGCGGATTCCCCGAGATCCGTGTAGCCAAACTCGTCCGGTTCCACGTCATCGAGCGGTCCGCCAAAGTCTTCCGGCTGCGCGGCGGTGTCGACGGCGAGCGTGCGCCATTCTTCGAGATCGAGCTCGTCGATGCCGCCGTCGAATTCCTGGATTTCGATCGTGCCCGCGTTTTCATCGAGCGCAACGATCTGGAACAGCTCGCCCTTGTCGCGGTGGCTGTACCAGTTTCCGACGATCGGCGGCAGGCGATTGCTCACGGCCCAGCACCTCGGTGCAGAGGCCCGCCACACGCGGGTGGCGGGCGGCAATTCCATCCTACGCCCGAATGCCGGCGCATGCCAGAGATTACAATCGGGAAAACGAGACGATGGAGAAGGCGATGGCGACACCGGCAATCGTGGACTTTCGGCGCAACATCAAGGGCGAGGAATCGGCGGTCGCCGCCGACAAGGTGGTCAAGGGCGAGCCCAAAACCGTCGTAAAAAACTATTTCAGCGATCCGTCAGGGCAGTTTTTCGCCGGTACCTGGGCGAGCACCATCGGTAAGTGGAAAATCCAGTACTCGGAGAACGAGTTCTGCCACCTGCTCGAGGGCCGGGTGGTGATCACCTCCGAGGAAGGAAAACGCTGGCAATTCAATGCGGGAGACGCGTGGGTGATTCCCGCTGGCTTCAGCGGTACCTGGGAGACGGTCGAACCCGCGCGCAAGCGCTACGCGATATTCGAGGCGACGAAGCCCTCCGCCTAGGCCTATTTCCAGTCCATCCCGACGGTGACGCCCACCGTTCGTGGGCGCGCCGGCCAGACCAGTTCGTTGAACAGGCCGTAGCCGAACTGGTTGTTGACGTCGGCGTTTTCCCAGCCGCGCTCGAAGTACTCGGAATCGAAGGCATTTTCGATCCAGAGCGTTGCCCACCAGTCCGAATTGCTCCGGTAGCCGAACCGGAAATTGAACTCGTCCCAGCTGTCGACCGCCGCGTCCTGGATGTTGTCGGGACCGCCGAACATTTCAGAGCGGTACACGTACTCGGTCGTGAAGAACATCTCGCCCGATTTCATCGGGGTCCGGTAGGTGACGATCGCCGAACCGCTCACTTCCGGCGCGAACGGCAGGTTGTTGCCGGCGCAGTCGCCGCAGGCGCCGAGCGCGATGATGTCGGTCGCGTCGGTGATTTCCGTATCGAGCAGCGACAGGCCGACCGTCGCATCCCAGTGCTCGCTCGGCACCCAGCGCAGGTCGACTTCGAGGCCCTGGCCGCGGGCCTCGCCCACGTTCGCGACGAGCGAGGAGCCCGTTTCAAAGTAGACGAGCTGCAGATCGGTGTAGTCGTAGCGGAACAGCGACGCATTGATCTGGAGCGTGTTGTCCAGGAGGCGCGTCTTCGCGCCGATCTCGTAGCTGTCGACCTGCTCCGGATCGAATTCGACCGGTGTCGTCCCGGGCGGTGCGGCGCCTTCATCGGTGACGTCCTGGCCGTGGAGATCGAAGCCAAAGGACGCGAATCCGCCGGACTTGTAACCCCTCGAAGCCGTCGCATAGAGCGTGACGTCGGCATTAAGATCGAAGCTCAGCGCCAGTCGAGGCGTGAAGTCGCTCCAGTTGGAGCTGTTGGTCACGATGCCGTCCGTAAAAAACTCGTAATTGAAGTTGTTACCGAGCGCGCCGCCGCTGTCGAGGACCCGGCTCGCGATCTCCTTCTTGTCGTACGAGTAGCGGGCGCCTGCGGTCAGTTCGAACCGGTCGGAGACGCTCCAGGTGAAGTCGCCGTAAAAGGCATATCCCTGGCTGTCTACGTTGACGTAGCTGCGTTCGGACTTGTCGGTCAGCAGGTCTGCGGGATCGATGTCGTCTTCCCAGTACTCCTCGAAATTGGGATCGTCGCAGCCAGCCACCGGGCCGGAAAAGTCGGGCGCGTCGCTGATTCCGATAGCGCGGCACAAGTCGTCTTCGTCGTAGATGAAATCGAAGACGCCGTCGATGCTTTCCTCATACACGCTCGCGCCGGCGAACCAGGTTACTTTGCCGTCGGCTGGCGAATTCAGGCGCAGTTCCTGGCTCCAGTACTCGACGTCATTCTGCTGGCCGTAGTCGTTCACGTGGCCGGGGCCGCCGTCGTAGTCCTCGAGATAATGGAAATCGAACTTCTTGTAGCCGGTGAGCGAAGTCACCGTGTAGTCGCTATCCAGCGACCACTCGAGGTTCGCGCGTGCCTCGAACACTTCCGACTGGTCGATGCCGTCGTTTCCGAGATCGATGTTCACCTGGTCTTTCGGCAGGCCGTCGGCCGGAATCCAGTAGACCGACGGATCCTGTTCGCGGTCCTCGTAGGCCGCCGTGATCGTCGCATCCAGCACGTCGCCGGTACGGCGCAGCGAGACACGGCCCGCGCTGATCTGGTGGAAGCCGAGGTCGTCGCCGCCCTGGAGGTTTTCGAGGAAGCCCTTGTTGTCCAGCATGTACCCGGCCGCGCGAAGTGACCAGTTCTCACCGAGCGGCAGGTTGACCATCGCGTTCGCTTCGATGTGATCGTAATCGGCGAGCGTCAGCTCCGCGTTCGCCTCGAATGCGTTCTCCGGCTTGTTCGTGATGATGCTGACCGCGCCCGCGATCGAGTTGCGGCCGAAGAGCGTGCCTTGCGGACCCTTCACGACCTCTGCGCGCTCGACGTCGTAAAGCGCCGTCATCACGCCGCCCGTGCGGCCCGACCAGATGCCGTCGACGAACATGGCGACCGACGGATCACCGCCGATGCCGAAGTCGTTTGTCGCGATGCCACGCATCGAGAGTGCGTCGGTGAATCCATCCTCTGTCTTGCCGCTGAACCCCGGCGTGAAATCGACGATGCCGCGGATGTCCGCCATGCGGCTCGCTTTCAGCAGGTCCCCGGAAAAGGCGGACACGGAAAGGGGAACGTCCTGGAGCGACTGCTGCCGCTTCTGGGACGTGACGACGACTTCCTCAAGGCCGACGATTTCCGGCGCCGCTTCTTCTGCCGGCGCGGGCGGCGTTTCTTCCTGAGCCTGGACGGCAAACGCCCACGACAAAGCAGCAACGAGGACTAATCGTCCGGGTGCCCGGCTGGAGTTCATCATTGATGTGTCCCCCACAGCGCCAACGGCGCCGTTCCCAATCGCCACCATACGCGCCGTCGCGGTTTCAGTCCAAACCGTCGATTATTTTCACCAGCGTTTCGAAGATCCAGTCTACTTCCGCCCGTTCGATGATAAGCGGCGGCGACATCGCGATGGTATCGCCGGTCGTACGGATCAGCAGGCCCGCATTGAAGGCCGCGACCAGCGCGTCGTAGCCCCGCGCGCCGGGCGACCCGCTTCGCGCTTCAAGTTCGATGCCGGCGATCAGGCCATAGGCGCGCAGATCGACGACATGACGTCGGCCTTTCAGCGAGTGCACGGCGTCACTCCAGTAAGGCGCCATGGCGCGAGCGCGATCAAAAAGGCCCTCGCGGTAGAGCTTTTGCGTCGCGAGTCCGGCCGCGCAGGCGACCGGGTGCGCCGAATAGGTATAGCCGTGAAAGAGCTCGATCGCAGCCGGCGGACCCGACATGAAGGTGTCGTGGATCTCGCGCCTGACGAGGACGGCGCCCATCGGTATCGCGCCGTTCGTCAGTCCCTTGGCGCAAGTCATCATGTCCGGAATGACGTCGAATTCCTGGGCGGCGAAAGCCGAACCCGTACGGCCGAAGCCCGTGATGACTTCGTCGAATATCAGCAGGATGCCGTGCTTGGTGCAGATTTCGCGCAGCCGCTTCAGATAGCCCTTCGGCGGCAACAGCACGCCGGTCGAACCCGCGATCGGCTCAACGATCACCGCGGCGATGGTCGAGGCGTCGTGCAGCGCGACCAGGCGCTCGAGATCGTCCGCAAACTCGGCGCCATGCGCGGGGAGGCCCCTCGAGTACAGGTTGCGCGACGGGTCGTGCGTGTGGCGAATGTGATCGACGCCCGGCAGCATCGCGCCGAAGTACTTGCGGTTATTGACCATGCCGCCGACGGAAATGCCACCGAAGCCGACGCCGTGATAGCCGCGCTCGCGCCCGATCAGCCGGGTCCGCG
>JANLWE010000144.1:0-4022 GCA_031364365.1 Gammaproteobacteria bacterium
AGAGACTTCAACGCCGGCGAGCCCAAGATACTTGCTCGGCAGCAAACCTGCTTCGTCCTCGCCGATTGCCTGGCCATAGACCGCGACCGGTGCCCAGGGCAACGACCAGCGCAAGTCAAATCCACCCATCTGGTTGCCCGGTTGCTCGTCGAGCGGCTGGTCATTGTCGTTGCCGATCAGCAGGTCCCAGAAGGTTTCCAGATCGCAAGGCCGCCCGTCGCCGCACCACTGCGCGGTGCGCGAGATTCCGACCTCGACGCGCGCGTGCGGCTTCCAGGTCGCGCGCATGCCGAAGAGTTGCGCGTTCGGCGCGTCGGTACGGTCACTCTCGAGCTGGCCCATCGTCGCCACGAATCGCCACTGTCCAATCCACTGGAGCCACCGATGCTCAAAGGGATCCGAGTAATTACGCTCGATCGTCAGGGATGGAATCGGCCGCGCGTTGCTGCCGTAGATCAAGCTGCCTTCCCAGCCCGGACCCCACCAGCGATCGATGTAGCCCGCATGCAGCATCCAGTTACCAAACACGATGCCAAGGTAGCTGCCGTCGGCGCGGTAGTCCTTGCCGTCGGAGGCATCGGCGACCGCGGTCGCCTGCGCGCGGAATGCGACTCGCTCGCCCATGAATTGCGCGGCGGCAGATATTTCGCCGGACTCGCGCGGGACGTCGTCAAAGCGGCGGAGTGCCATCGGTTTCTCGGATCCCGCCACGGAGGCGTCGAGCTGCAGGGTGCCGCTGCGGGTCGCTTCGCTGGCGGCGTGGCGCACGCGGGCGAGCGCGGCTTCGAGATGCAGGGGTCGCGCCTGCACGCTCGTGGCCTGGCCGATGTCGCGTGCAATTTCAGGCCAGGACACGGGCCAGGTCGTCAGGGGCGCGCGAACGATGCCGGCGTCGGAGAGCAATTGCAGGTCATGACGAAGCACTGCATCCCCCGGCTCGAGCCAGGGATCGGCCAAGGCCGCCGGGGTCGCGCACAAGGCGAAGACTAGCAAGAGAGGAATGCGTCGCGCAGATCGGGCCGCTACCGCGAAAAGAGTTGTAAGCACATGATCCAATTGGCAAAAATAGCCAGGCATTGTAGACCCTGCCGAGCGGCGCATGCAACCGCGCGGGGTCAGCGGTGGCGCGCGATCCAGTCTGCAAGACCCGCGAGTTCGACCGGTGCCGGCGCTTTGTCGAGCGGCAGCAAGGCGTTGCAGAGCTTCTTGCCGAGCTCGACGCCCCACTGATCGAAGGGGTTGATGTCCCAGAGCACGGACTGGACGAAGACCTTGTGCTCGTAAAGCGCGACGATCGAACCAAGCGTCGCTGGATCGAGCCGCGGAAAGACGAGCAGCGAGAGCGGCCGGCTTCCCGGATGGACCCGCTGAGACTCGGGCGATTCATGGCCGTTTGCGAACGCCTGCGCCTGTCCGAGACAATTGGCGATCACGAGCTCATCCGCGGCCAGGTCGGCCGCGGCCCGAAGCGGCAATAGGAAATCCAGGCTCACGTCCACCGTGCCCTGGTGGAGCAGCTGGAAGAACGAATGCTGCGCGTTTGACGCCGCCTCGCCCCAGATCACTGCTCCCGTCTCCCAGGTGACCGGCCGGCCGCCGCGGGTCGTGCGCTTGCCGAGACTTTCCATCTCGAGTTGCTGGAGATAGCTCGGCAAGCGTGCAAGACGCTGGCTATACGGGAGCACCGCGTGGCTCGCGCAACCGAGCGCGCTCCGGTTCCAGACCGCGAGCAGACCGAGCAGCACGGGCAGATTGTCGCGCCACGCGCTGCCGCGAAAATGCTCGTCCATCGCGTGCGCGCCGGCGAGCATCGCCTCGAAATTCTGCGTGCCGATCGCGAGCTCGAGCGCAAGCCCGACCGCGGACCACAGCGAATAGCGCCCGCCGACCCAGTCCCACATTGCGAACCGCGCGTCGCGCCCGACGCCGAATTCGTCCATCGCCGCGGCGTTCGTCGAAACCGCGGCAAAATGCCGCGGGACCGCGCCCTCGCCCAGTTTCGACGTGAGCCAGCCCCGGACGCGGCGGGCATTGGCGAGCGTTTCCTGGGTCGTGAAGGTCTTGGAGCATACGATCACGAGCGTGCGTGCCGGGTCGAGCGTAGGCGCGAGATCGGCGAACTGGGTGCCGTCGACATTCGACACGAAATGGCAGCGCAGCTTGCCGGCATTGAACGGCGCGAGTGCGGCCACGGCCATGGCGGGCCCGAGGTCGCTTCCGCCGATGCCGATGTTGACGACATCCGTGAATCGCTCGCCGCCCGCGCCTGTGCGGGTGCCGTCATGCACCGCGCGCACGAACGCGGCGCACTGATCGCGCACGGCGCGGACCTCGGCATGTAGCGGTCCGAGCGCCCGGGCCTGGGACGAATCCGCCGGCGCGCGCAGCAACGTGTGAAGCGCGGCGCGCTTCTCGGACTCGTTGACGGGCTCACCTGCAAAGAGCGCGTCGATGCGCGCTCGCAATCCCGTTTCATCAGCGAGCCCGAACAGCGCTTCGAGCGCGGGCGCGTCGACGCGCTGGCGACTGAAGTCGAGCAGGAGACCGTTGAAGTTCCTGGAAAAACCTGCGAAGCGATTGGGGTCGGTGGCGAACAGTTCTCGCACTGGGCGGCCAGCGAGTCTTTGTGCATGATCTCCAAGGTCCTGGATGCTCATGCCGATATAACCGTCAATCCCTGCCGTGCGGCGGCTTCGGCCAGGTGCGTGTCACAGCAGACGAATTCCAGCTGCTCAAGTTCTGACTCAGCGAGCGCGAGCGCAGACGCCAGCTGCAGGCTGTCCGCGGCTCGCAGCGGATGAAGGCGCAATAGCCGCTTGGCCGATTCGCGTAACGGTTCGCCAGGCAGGATTTCATGCCAGGTCGAACCCATGCGTGCCAGGGTCGTGTAGGCCTGCGTTGCTGTCTGGGCAGACATTTCACTGCTGCGTTCGCGCCGCGCGATGGATGACGCGATTTCAACCGGAGTGACCCACCAAACCCAGATGCCGCTGCCGTCTCCGTAGAGTTTTTCAAGGTTGGCACTGTCGTGGTCTTTGGTCACCAGCGGAACCAGAGCGGAAGCGTCCCAAAACCTCACCGGCCGGACTCGCGTTCCTCAAGCAGGGCCTCGAGCAATCTGGCGCCCGGTGCCGCGGGGCGCATCCGCCGGATCTCTTCAATGCTGAGTGGCGGCGCCTTTGGCAGCGACGCGATGCCCTGTTCTACCAGCCGGGCTATTCGCTGCGTCGTGCTCACTGCCTGCGCGACCGGCCCGAGTCGCGCGACCGGCTTGTTTCGGTCCGTCACGAGCAGAGTTTGCCCGTCCTGAACCTTCCTGAGGTAGGCACTTAACTTGTCCTTGAGCCTGGAAATACTGACTGTTTCCATCTGGCTATTATAGCCATATTGACCTGGCCAGTCTAGCCAAGTCAGCCGAGATTGGTGACTCTGGGGTCCGCTGGCCCGCCGTCCTTGTAGTACTCGAGATACCACTCGACGAAGCGCGCGATGCCCGTCTCGACCGGCGTCGACGGGCGATAGCCGACGTCACGCACCAGATCCTCGGAATCCGCCCAGGTGTCCGGCACGTCGCCGACCTGGAGCGGCAGCAGGTTCATCTCCGCCCTGCGGCCGAGGCAATTCTCGAGCACCGCGATATAGCGCAGCAGCTCGACCGGCCGGTTGTTGCCGATGTTGTACAGCCGGTACGGCGCGCGGCTCGTCGCGGGATCTGGGATGTTCCCATCCCAGCTGGCATCCGGCGTCGCGGCGTGATCGAGAGCTGCGACGACGCCGCCTGCGATGTCGTCGACGTAGGTGAAGTCGCGGCGGTGGTGGCCGTGGTTGAAGACGTCGATCGGCTTGCCGGCCAGGATGTTGCGCGTGAAAAGGAAGAGCGCCATGTCAGGCCGGCCCCAGGGCCCGTACACCGTGAAGAATCGCAGTCCGGTCACTGGCAGCCCGTAGAGCGACGCGTAGGAATGCGCCATCGCTTCGTTCGCCTTCTTGGTCGCGGCGTAGAACGACAGCGGATGATCGGC
>JANLWE010000139.1:0-2885 GCA_031364365.1 Gammaproteobacteria bacterium
CTCGCTCGCAAACTCCGCCGGAACTTACGAGTTTGCTCGCGAGCACCCCGCCACCTCGTGCGCGCCGGTCGTGGCGCACGTCTGGCGCGCGATCAAGCGGATGGCGACCTGCGAGCGAGCGCGTAAGTTCCGGCGGCGCGAGCGAGCAGGGTCGCCAGACGCCGCAATCGCGCGCCAGAAGCCCTGCAATGACCGGGGACTCGCGTGAGTCGGCTGCGCCACACGGGCTTTGAATTCCGGCGCATCACGGACGCGGCCGCATTCGGCCAGGTCGCCGTGCTGATGGGCGGCGCGTCGGCCGAGCGCGAAATTTCGCTGATGACGGGCAAGGCCGTGACCGGCGCGCTGGTCTCGCGTGGCGTGAATGCCGCCGCCTTCGACCCGTCGTCGCGCCCGCTCACCGAACTCGTGACGGCGGGCTTCGACCGGGTCTGGATTGCATTGCACGGTCCGGGCGGCGAGGACGGCGCCGTGCAGGGCGCGCTTGAATGGCTCGGCCTGCCGTATACCGGGAGCGGGGTGCTGGGTTCCGCCGTAGGCATGGACAAGCTCCGCACCAAGCGCCTCGCGCAGGCGGCGGGTGTAGCGACGCCGCGATGGATCGAGCTCAACGGCGCGGCCGACTGCGAGCGCGCGGTCGCCGAACTGGGCCTGCCGCTCGCGGTGAAACCGGCGACCCAGGGTTCGAGCGTCGGCATGAGCCGGGTCGCGACCGCCGCCGAATTGCCGGCGGCCTGGCGCGCGGCTTCCGCGCTCGATCCGGTTGTGATCGCTGAGCGCTGGATCAGCGGCCGCGAATTCACGGTCGGGATACTGCAGGGCGCTGCGCTTCCCGCCATCGCGATCGAGACGCCGCGGAGCTTCTACGACTACCAGGCGAAGTACTTCGCGGACGACACGCGTTACCTGATTCCTTGCGGGCTGTCGGCGGCGGCCGAATCCGCGCTGCAGCAGGCGGCACTGACGACCTTTGCGGTCGCGGGAGCGAGCGGCTGGGGCCGCGTTGATTTCGTGACTGCGGCGGATGAAGTGCCGCTGCTTCTGGAAATCAACACTGTGCCAGGCATGACGAGCCACAGCCTCGTGCCCATGGCCGCGGCTGCCGTCGGAATCGATTTCCCGGAGCTCGCGTGGCGGATCCTCGAAACCAGCTTCGCGCGCGAGAGGACCTGAGCGGTGGGATTCATTCGCAGGCGCAATCGCAGGAAGTCCGGCAGCCGAATCGAGCTGCCGAAGCTCGAGTGGTCGCGTGCCGGGCGTGCGGCGGGCGCATTGTTTGCGCTTGCCGCGCTGGTGAGCTTGCTGGCGCTGGGGCTGGATCAGCCGGTGCGAAGCATCGTCATCGACGGGTCGTTCCAGCGGGTGGCCGCGGTCGAAGTGGAGGAGGCCGCGCGTGGCTCGCTCAAGGGCGGATTCATCAGCGCCGATCTCGACCAGCTTCGCAAGGCCGTCGAAGCGCTCGCCTGGGTCGACCGGGCGCGCGTGCAGCGCCTGTGGCCCGACCGCGTGCGCGTCGAAATCGTCGAGCAGCAGGCGGCGGCGCGTTGGGGCGAGGACGGTTTGCTGAACACGCGTGGAGAACTGTTCGCGAGCGGCGTGCGGCACGTGCCGCCGGAACTGCCCCGGCTCGATGGACCGCAAGGCACCGAGGGCCAGGTCGCCCAGCGGTATCTCACGATCCAGGGCCGGCTCGTCGAGCAGCAGCTTCGCATCGCGGCGCTCCGGCTCGATGCTCGCGGCGCCTGGGAACTCGATCTCCTGAACGGCGTGACGGTCCGGCTCGGTCGCCGCCAGGTGGACGAGCGGATCGACCGCTTCGTCGAGATCGGCGCGCAGGTCGTCGCCGGCCGCGCCGCCGACATCCGCTACGTCGACATGCGCTACTCGAACGGGTTTTCGATCGGCTGGCGGAAGAACCGCAAGCCGCCGCGCGAGGCGCCCGCCGCAATGGCCAGCCGCATGAACGGAGAACCCGGGTTCGATGGCTAAACGCTCCGACCGCAACCTGATCGTGGGGCTCGATATCGGCACGTCGAAGGTCGTCGCGCTTGTCGGCGAGATGCACGCCGACGGCAGCCTCGAAGTCATCGGCCTTGGTTCGCATCCGTCGCGTGGCCTGAAGAAAGGCGTCGTCGTCAACATCGACTCGACCGTGCAGTCGATCCAGCGCGCGGTCGAGGAGGCGGAGCTGATGGCGGGCGTCGAGATCCGTTCGGTGTTCACCGGCATCGCCGGCAGCCACGTCCGCAGCCTCAATTCGCACGGCATCGTTGCGATCAAGGACAAGGAGGTCGGCGCCGGCGACGTCGCGCGCGTGATGGACGCGGCGCAGGCGGTTCCGATTCCGGCCGACCAGAAGATCCTCCACGTGCTGCCGCAGGAATTCATCATCGACGGCCAGGAGGGCATCCGGGAGCCGATTGGCATGTCGGGCGTGCGTCTCGAGGCGCGTGTGCACATTGTCACCGGCGCCGAGAGCGCGGCCCAGAACATCGTCAAATGCGTACAGCGCTGCGGGCTTGAGGTCGAGGACATCGTGCTCGAGCAGCTCGCCTCGTCATTCGCCGTCCTCACCGACGACGAGAAGGAACTCGGTGTCTGCCTCGTGGACGTCGGCGGCGGAACTACCGACATCGCCGTGTTTTCCGGCGGCGCGATCCGGCACACGGCCGTGATCCCGGTCGCGGGTGACCAGGTCACGAACGACATCGCGGTCTCGATGCGCACGCCGACGGCATACGCGGAGGAGATCAAGATCCGCTACGCCTGCGCGCTGTCGCAGCTCGCGAATCCGGACGAGACGATCGAAGTGCCGAGCGTGGGCGATCGTCCTTCGCGTCGGCTCGCGCGCCAGACGCTCGCAGAAATCGTCGAGCCTCGCTACG
>JANLWE010000152.1:0-8822 GCA_031364365.1 Gammaproteobacteria bacterium
GTCGAAGAGGTCTATCGCGGCAGCGCGGAACTCGGCTTCGGGCTCGAGTGCGGCTCCAAACCCGAACTGCTTGCGGTGATGGCGATCACCGCGGACGCACCGGATCGCCTGATCATCTGCAACGGCTTCAAGGACGACAGCTACATCGAGGCGGTAATCCTCGCGACCAAGCTCGGGCGCACAATCATCCCGGTGATCGAGAACTTCTCCGAGCTCGGCTACATCCTGCGGCACGCGGAAAAGTACCAGGTGCGGCCGAAGATCGGGGTGCGGGTCAAGCTCGCGGCTGAAGGTGCGGGCCGCTGGCGGGAATCGGCGGGCGACCGCTCGAAGTTCGGCCTGTTCACCACGGAAATCCTCGAGCTCGTCGAAGTACTCCGCTCGCACAACATGCTCGACTGCCTGAAACTCGTGCACTGCCACCCCGGTTCCCAGCTCCACGACATCCGCCGCGTCAAGGATGCGGTCAACGAGCTCGCGCAGGTTTACGCGGAGCTCGCCCGGCTCGGCGCGGGCCTCGAGTACATCGACGTCGGCGGCGGGCTTGGCATCGACTACGACGGGTCACGGACGAATTTCGAGTCGTCGACCAATTACTCGCTCCGTGAATACGCGAGCGACGTCGTCTATCGCGTCGCGAGCGTCTGCAATGCACGCGGCCTCGCGCACCCGATGATCATCAGCGAATCCGGCCGCGCGATCGCCGCCCATCACAGCGTTCTAGTCTTCAATGTGCTGGGCGCGGCGCGGCTCGATCTTTTCAGCGTGCCGGACCGCGCGACTGCCGACGATGGCCGGCTGCCGCAACCGGTTGCGGACCTGTTCGATGCTTACGCGACCGTCAGCGAGCGCAGGCTGGTCGAGTGCTGGCACGATGCGCAGCAGGCGCGCGAGCAGGCGCAGCAGATGTTCAGCCTGGGCTACCTCAACATCGAGATGAGGAGCCTTGCAGAGCGGCTCTACTGGGCGACCTGCGCGAAGGTACGCGACATGACGCGCAAGCGCGGACGCGTCCCCGAGGAGCTCGAAGATCTCGAGGCGGTACTGTCCGACATCTACTTCTGCAACATGTCGGTGTTCCAGTCGCTGCCGGACAGCTGGGCAATCGACCAGCTGTTCCCGATCATGCCGCTGCACCGGCTCGACCAGCGCCCGGCGCGGAGCTGCGTGCTCGCCGACATCACCTGTGATTCCGATGGCAAGATCGACCGCTTCGTGTCGCAGCGCGACATCAAGCGCTCGCTCGAGGTGCACGAGCTGATACCCGGCGAGGACTACTTCCTTGCCGCATTCCTGGTCGGCGCCTACCAGGAAACACTCGGCGACCTCCATAACCTGTTCGGCGACACTCACGTCGTGCACATCCGCCTCGACGACGAGCACGGCTGGTGGATCGAGGAGATCATCAAGGGCGACACTGCGAGCACCGTGCTCGGCTATATGCAGTACGATCCGGGCGAGCTCTATCCGCCGTTTGCCCGCGATTGCGAGCGCGCGATGCGCGTCGGCAGCCTGTCGGTCGCCGAAGGCCAGGCGCTCAAGCGGTTCTACGAATCGGAACTGGCCGGCTACACTTATCTCGAACCGGATAGCGCCGCCTGACGGCGCATTCAAGGAGCAATCTGATGGGCGCGACTCGACTTCTTCCCCGCACCGCCCTCGCGGCGGCCGCCTGCCTCCTGGCCTGGAGCAGCCTCTCCGCCGCGGCGTCGGATCCACCGGTCACGGATGCGGCGACCCTTGCGACGCTCGATCGCGTGCTTGCAGGCGATCATCGGTCCGAGAAGAACCGCGCGCGCGACGCCTGGCGTCATCCAAAAGAGACGCTCTCATTTTTTGGATTCAAGCAGGATATGACGGTCTTGGAAGTCTGGCCGGGCGGTGGTGGCTGGTACACCGAGGTGCTCGCACCGACACTGCGCGAGCACGGGCAGTTCATCGTTGCGAGCTGGGACCCGAAATCCGAGAGCAAGTACGTGCAGGAGAACTCGAAGAAGTTCGCCGCAAAGCTTGCCGAACGTCCCAACCTCTACGACCGCGCGAAAGTGGTTGCGCTGCAGGCCCCCAACGAGTTGAAGCCCGTTCCGGATGCAAGTGTCGACATGGTGCTCACCTTCCGCAATGTCCACGGCTGGATGGGCGATGACAGCGCCGAGGCGATGTTCAAGGCCATGTACGCGGCGCTGAAGCCGGGCGGAATCCTGGGCGTCGTCGAGCATCGCGCCAGGAACGACAAGCCGCAGGATCCAAAGGCCGAATCGGGCTACGTGCGCACCGACTATGCGATCGCGCTTGCCGGGAAGGCCGGCTTCGAGCTGATCGGTCAAAGCGAGATCAACGCCAATCCGAAAGACACCACCGATCATCCGAACGGCGTCTGGTCGTTGCCACCGACACTCGACGGCGGCGACACGGATCGCGAGAAGTTCGTGGCTATCGGGGAGAGCGACCGCTTCACGCTGCGTTTCCGCAAGCCGCTCTGAGTTTCGCGGGACCGTTCAGTTCGAGGCGACAGTGACCGGCGCGGCGGCGCCGCAGTTCAGGAACTTCGAGGTCGTGAGCCAGGCGGGATCGGGATAGTAGGAAAAGATCACGCCGCCGCCGCGGACCGTGTCGATCACCCGCCGCGCAATGGCCTGGCGAAGCGCGGGGCATCCCCAGCTCCTTCCGACGCGCCCGTTCATGCTTGCGAGCGCGGGATCGACGTACTTCGCCCCGTGCATCACGATCGCTCGCGCTCGCGCCTGGCTGTTGATGCCCGGCTCGAGCCCGTCGAGGCGCAGCGAGTAGCCGTTCTGCCCCACATAGGTGTCCGCGGCCAGGAATAATCCGAGGCTCGACTGGCGACTGCCCATCGCGTCGGAAAATCGCGTGGCCACGTCAACGCCGCTGTTGCGCCCATGGGCAACGAGTTCCTTGAAGAGCAGCTGGCCCGAGCGCAGGTCGAAGACCCACAGCCTTGGCCGCGAAGACGGCAGCGAATAATCGATCAAAGTGAGGGTGGGCGGCGCCGTGAGATCGCCGGAAGCCAACCCGCAACTGACTGCGCTCATCGCAAGGTCCAGTACCTGTACCGACACGCCGGCGCGGTGCGCAATTTCGCGATCGAGGTTCAACCCCGATGCCGCTTCGGTCCCCGCGAACGCCTGCTGCGCGCCAAGACCCGCAAGGGCAGCGAGCAGCGAGGCGCGAAATTTCTTCTGGATAAACAAGATATTGCCGAGCGCCACCGGGTGTGAGATGGGCATACTACTGGCGCTCAATCATCGGATCAACCAACCCCCTCTCAAAACGAAAATACACCCCGCTGTCCGTGCCTGCCTTGTCCTGCTGTTGACCTTGCCTGCCCTTGGCGCTGCGGGTCAGGCGCCTCCCAAGCACACCTCCACCCTCGGCACGGCGAAAACGATCATGCCGGCCGAACTGAAGCCGGGTGAATACGCGTGGCACCCCGAGTTTTCGCCGCGGGGCCCCGTTGTGCTGATCGTGTCGCTGCCCGAGCAGCTGGCCTATGTGTACCGGAACGGCGTGATCATCGGCGCCTCCACGGTGTCCACCGGCAAGAAGGGCCACGAGACACCCACGGGTGTTTTCACGATCCTGCAGAAGCACGAAGTCCATTATTCGAATCTCTACAACAATGCGCCCATGCCTTACATGCAGCGGCTCACGTGGTCCGGCGTTGCACTCCACGCGGGCAGGCTGCCTGGCTACCCGGCGTCCCATGGTTGCGTGCGCATGCCTTATGAATTCGCGCAGCTGTTGTACGGTGAGACCAAGACCGGGCTGACCGTCATCGTCTCCGACGAGAAGGCATTTCCCAGCACAGTTGCGCACCCGGGGCTGGTCGCGCCGGTGGACGCCAAGGGCACGCTGGCTGGCGAACTGCCGCGCACGGGCGACATCGCGTGGCAGCCGGAGGCGGCGCCGGAAGGCCCCGTCACGATTCTCATCACCAACGAGGACCGGCGTATCCGCGTCTTCCGGGCGGGCGTCGAAATCGGCCATGCGCCGTTCACCCTGGCCGACCCGAATCGCAAGGTCACGCTGCATGTGCTGACGCGACTCGAGCGGTCCGCTGACGATCCCGTTTCCGCGACGACTGGCAGACCCATGCCCCGCTGGCTGCTGGTTTCCAGCGGACAGGAAACGACCGCCACGGTGGACCAGCTTCTGGCCGTCTTCAGGGTAGCGTCCGAATTCCTGCGTCAGGCGGAGACGGTGGTCGGCCCGGGCACGACGATGGTCATTGCGCAGCCAGCATCGACCGCCTCGACGACCACCCCGACCGAGACGGATTTCACCGTCATCATCGGCGAGAAATAGGCGAGGCCAGCCGGTCCAGTATTTACCAGAGGGCCCTGAGACGTCCGGCGACATCGACGCGCGCAGCCGTGTCTGGCGCCGCCGGGGCGACTATGCCTTCCGCCTCTGCCGGCCAACCCACACAATCGAGCGCCGACAGCACATCTGCGTTGAGAAAGCGGCTGCGCGCGCCGTAGACATGTCGGTCGCCGGATCGCGACTGCTGCGTGACGTAGTAGCGCTGTGGCTCGATCAGATGCAGTTCGAAACGGGCCCGTGTCATTGCGACGTACAGGAGCCGCCGCTCCTCGTCGATGCCCGCGGCCGAGCCGGTCGCAAACTCGTTTGGGAATGTCCCGTCGTTGACGTTCAGCACGTGGACCGCATCCCATTCCTGTCCTTTCGCGGAATGAACGGTGGAAAGCACGAGGTAGTCCTCGTCCCTGAGCGGCGGGCCTGAATGGTCGCCGGTCGCGGCCGCAGGATCGAGCGCAAGCTCGGACAGGAAGCGTTCGCGCCGCGCGAACTGTCCGGCGAGCTGCTCCAGCATCTCGAGGTCGCCGGCACGGACGGCGGGCGAATCGTGCAGCCGCGGCAGCTCCGGCTCGTACCAGGCACGGACTTCGGCAATCTGGCCGGGCCACACGGCCCGCGGCGAAACGAGCGCGGACATGAGCGCCGCAAACCGCAGCCAGAGTTCTGCCGCGGCTGCGGGCGCGTCGAACTGCGCGAGGCCCGCCATCCGGAAACCGCCCTCGGCAAAGCGGCGCCAGCATCGCGCGGCATTCGCCGGGCCCATGCCGGGCAGCAATTGCAGCGCGCGGAATGCAGCGAGACCGTTCTTCGGATTGTCGGCCCAGCGCAAGATCGACAAGAAGTCCTTGACGTGCGCTGCTTCGAGAAACTTGAGCCCGCCGTACTTGACGTAGGGAATATTGGCGCGCATCAGGGCGATCTCGAGCCAGTCGCTGTGATCGGAACTGCGAAACAGCACGGCCTGGCGCATGAGCGGCGTGCCCTCCTCGCGGCGGCGCAGCACGGATTGCACGACGTAGTCGGCTTGCCGGCGATCGTCCTCGACGGTCACGAGCCGCGGCCGTGCGCCGCCGCCGCGCGCGGCGGAGAGCGACTTGCGGCAGCCGCGCGACGCGCCGGCGATGAGGGCGTTCGCCGCATCGAGCACCGGCTGCGTCGAACGGTAATTGCATTCAAGCGCAATGACCTCGGCCGGCGGATTGCAGCGCGATGGAAATTCGAGGATGTTCTCGACCGATGCCGCGCGGAAGGAGTAAATCGCCTGGGCGTCGTCGCCGACCACGGTGATGCCGCTGCCACCAGGCTTCAGTGCGAGCACGATGTCCGCCTGCAGGCGATTGACGTCCTGGTACTCGTCGACCAGCACCTGGTCGAAGCGGCCGGCGACCTCCGCGGCGAGCCGCGGCTCCTGCATCAGCGCGTGCCAGTACAGGAGCAGATCGTCGTAGTCGAGCAGGGCATCCGCCTGCTTGCGCTCGGCGTAAGCGCGGAACAGACCTCCAAGCTCCTGCGACCATTCCTCGCACCAGGGGAACGCCTGATGCAGGACCTCGTCGAGTGTCCGGCCGCCGTTGACCCGGCGCGAGTAAATCGCGAGACAGGTGTCCTTGCGCGGAAAACGCCGTCGCAAGGCCGCAAGTCCCCGTTCCTGGCGCAGGAAGTCCAGGAGATCGGCCGAGTCGCCGCGGTCAAGGACGCTGAAATCGCGCGCGAGTCCCAGATTCAAGGAGTACTCGCGCAGCAGCCGGTTCGCAATCGCATGGAAGGTGCCGGACCAGGGCAGGCGCATGGTCCCGCCGAGGATTCCTTCCGCCCGACGCGTCATTTCGAGCGCCGCGCGGCGCGTGAATGTCAGCAGCAGGATGCGCGCCGGATCGACACCGGCGGAAATGAGGGCGGCGACGCGGTGCGCGAGCGTCGCCGTCTTGCCGGTCCCGGCGCCCGCGATGATGAGCAGCGCAGGCGCGGGTGCTTGCCGGCCGGTGCCGAAATCCACCGCCGCGCGCTGCGCTTCGTTAAGCGTCTGCTGGAGGCCTGCGCCCATCGCCGGCATCCTAGCGGGCACCTGTATATTCATCCAGTCCTGAATTCCGCGACGGTCCCCCATTATGTGAAGCCTTTCGCGGATTGGCCGCGCCCGCTCCGCTACCGTTCTGCGATGGCCGGGGATGACAAATCACGGAAACTTTCCGACGACGCGAAGGAGATGTCGCACTACACCGAGCAGCAGCGCCTCGGCCACGGCCGCATCGAATTCGACGAACTCGGCAATGCGATCTGGGTGCCCTTCACGGGTACGACCGGCGATGATGTCATGCGCCGCCTGCTCGACGATCCGACGCTCGCGCTGAGCAACGAGTATTCGGAGGGCACGCAGAAGCGCATCGAGAAGAACCAGCTGGGCGTGAAGAAAGGCTACGACCCTTACGACAGCGGCCTGCTGGTCAAGAAGGAATGGAAGAAGAAGACGGATCTGCGCAAGCTTTCCACCTGGATCAAGTCGCGCAAGCCCAAAGACGAATGAGCTGTTGACCCTCCGGGGCCGGGCGCGCAGTCTCGCGCGCATGGATCCCCTGACGCTTGTCATCGGCACTCGCAACTACAGCTCCTGGTCCCTGCGTCCCTGGATCCTGCTCAGGCATCTCGCGCTTCCTTTCTCCGAGCGGCAGTTTGATCTCGATTCACCCGAGTTCCATGCCGAGGTGCCGAAGTACTCTCCGACGCGGCAGGTGCCGGTCCTGATTCACGGCGAGTGCCGCATCTGGGAATCGCTTGCGATCTGCGAATACGCCTCGGAACTCGCAGGCGGACGCGGCTGGCCGGCGGACGCGGCGCTCCGGGCAACGGCGCGCTCGGTCGCAACCGAGATCCATGCGGGATTCAACGCGCTTCGCGCGACCTGCCCGATGAACGCGCGCGCGACCGGGCGGCGCGTGCCGATGACGGCGCCGCTTGAGCGGGATCTCCGGCGCATCGACGCGATCTGGTCCGGATGCCGCCGCGACCACGGCGAGCGCGGCCCTTTTCTGTTCGGCCCGTTTAGCGCCGCCGATGCCATGTACGCTCCGGTCGTGCTGCGCGTGCGGAGCTACGGTCTTCCGCTGTCCGGACTCGCGACGCGCTACCTCGAGACAATGCTCGCCGACGATCATCTCTGCGACTGGATCGGTGCCGCGAGCCGGGAAACCCTGGTGATCCCGCAAGAGGAAGTCGGTGCCGGCGCCTGAATTGCAAAGCGCCATGTCCTGGGCGAGCGCGATCGGCCTCGGCCTCAAGCTGGAGGACGCCGTCGCCGAAGCCGCCGAGCAGTTGCGCGACGAAGCAGGCGCGCTGAAACCCGATCTCGCGATCGCATTCGTCACGGCCGCGTACGACTCGGCCATCGATCGGCTGCCGCAGCTGCTGCGGCCGTTCCTGGGCGACTGCCTGCTGTTCGGATGCAATGCGGGCGGACTCATCGGCGGCGGCAGCGAGGAAGAGGAAGAACCGGGCGTCGCCCTCCTCTGCGGCCGGCTGCCGGATGCGACGCTGACGACGCGGCATCTCGAACAGGCGACGCTTCCGCCGCTTGCAGCCTCGCGCGAGAACTGGTGGCGCCTGCTCGATCTCGCACCCGAATCCGAAGCGAGTTTCATGCTGCTCGCGGATCCGGGAACGATCGACGCCGAGGTCTGCGCTCGCGGCATCGATCGCGCGTATCCGGGCTCGACCGTGATCGGCGGCCTGACGAGCGGCATGCTGGAACCGGGTTCTGCCCGCCTGCTGACGAACGGCACGGTGCACCGCTCGGGCGGCATAGTGCTCGCACTCTCCGGCAACGTCGTGATCGATCCGGTACTGGCCCAGGGCTGCCGCCCGATCGGCGATCCGCTTTTCGTCACCGCCTGCGACGGCAACTTGATCAGCGAGCTCGACGGGCGCCGTCCGAAAGAGCTCCTGACTGCAATCTTCGCGACGCTCGATGAGGCGGATCGCAGCCGTTTCGGCGATTCACTTTGCATCGGCCTCGCGCTGCCGGGCCCGCGGCAGGCGATCGGCACGGGCGATTTCCTGATCCGCAATGTGCTTGGACTCGACCCCGACAACGGCGCGCTGTGGATCGGGTCGCGCGTCGCCTTGAACGCCGTCGTGCAGTTCCACCTGCGTGACGGAAAGTCCGCGTCCGACGAACTCGAGACGCGGCTCGCCGCGTCGCTCGAAGGCCGACTTCCGCCCGCGGCCGCCCTGCTCTTCGCCTGCGCCGGCCGCGGCCGCGATCTCTTCGGCGTCAGCGGGCACGATTCGGGAACGCTGCTGCGAATGATCGACATACCGATCGCCGGCATGTTCAGCGCGGGCGAGATCGCCCCGATCCAGGGCGCGACCTTCGTTCACGGCTACTCGAGCGTATTCGGGCTGATCCGACCACGGCAATAGATTAAAGGGGACGAATTGATTGAAGGGGACGTTCACCATTAACTCAGGCCGCCGTTCCAGTGCTA
>JANLWE010000030.1:0-7049 GCA_031364365.1 Gammaproteobacteria bacterium
GCTCCGCTCATCACCAGCAATTGCCCGTCGGCGCCGACCGAGGCCATCTCGAGCGTCGATTGCCGCTCGTTCACGTAAAAGAGCATGCCGGCGGTCTGCTTCCAGTCGGGGATGGCCGCACGGCCCGAAAGCACACGGTCCGGTACCACCCAGTCGAAGTGCCAGGTCCCGGAAGCGACGCCGGCAACGGCGCCGTTGTCGCCATAACGCGTCGTCGTGACATTCCAGTGCCCGGCCGACTGGCGCAGTTGCTGGACTGCGCTTGCGAGCGAGGGGGGTGCCATCTCTGCCCCCTCTGCGAGCGGCAGGACGAAAAACGACAGGATCGCGGCTGCAAGTTTCATGGAATCGCCTCCGCCAGGCGACTCCGGATGGCGCCCGGTCCCCTCATAATACGCCGATGACCAGCCGCTCGTTGCAGCGCCGCCAATTGAGCCGTTCGAAGATCGACCTCTTCGTCGAGTGTCCGCGTTGCCTGTATCTCGATGTCGCGCGGGCCATTCCGCGGCCGAGCGGTCCGCCGTTCACGCTGAACCTTGCCGTCGATTCCCTGATGAAGGCGGAGTTCGACCGTTACCGGGCGTCGGGCGAGCCGCATCCGCTGTTTGCGACCGTCGGGCTCGACGCCGTGCCGTTCCCGCACCCCGATCTCGACCGCTGGCGACACAATTTCACCGGCGTGCGCTGGCTCGACAAGGAAACCGGCTGGACGCTCTTTGGTGCGGTTGACGACCTCTGGAAGGCGCGCAGCGGCGAGTTGATCGTCGCCGACTACAAGGCGACGGCGCGTGCGGAGATGCCGACCTCAAATAATCTTTATCCGTCCTATCGCCGGCAGATGGATGTCTACCAGTTCCTGGTGCGGCGCCAGGATTTCAAGGTCAACGACCGCGGCTGGTTCGTGTACACGAACGGCGACCGCCACGCAGGCGGATTCGGTGACAAGCTCTGCTTCACGACGTCGATGGTGCCCTATGACGGCAACGACGATTGGGTGCTCGATGCATTCCGGCGGGCGGTCGCGACGGTCGAGGGTGGCTCGATTCCGGATTCCGGCAAGGACTGCAAGCACTGCGCCTACGTCGTGAGCGCGTCTCAGTCGCGGAATTAACGCGGTTCGTCGGGTTCCGGCGCGAGCAGATGCTCGATCAGGCTGTCGAGAAGTTTGTCATTGCTCGTGAGTTCGTCGTGCCCGGCACAGACGAACAATTCCCGGTGAGCCCCGAGGCTTTCCTGTTCATTGCGCGGGACAGTGGGACTGAGATCCTGGCGCGAGAGCAGGGATGATTTCGTGACGCTGCCATCGCCGGGCGCGAATATCAGCGTTTCATAGTCGACGCCCGGCATCGGATTCACGATCTGTTCCGGCCGCAGCCGCGCAACCGACTGGCCGCCGATGTTCTCGAACACGAGGCGCCTCGGCGTCGGCACGCAGTCGGCGCCGAGGAGCAGGGGCTCGATCAGCGGCACGTCGCCTGACGGCACCATGAGCGACCATACGAAGCGCCGCGCGCGCCCGAGGCGCTTTTCAAACCAGCGCTCGAAGACTTCCGGCGCGGGCCAGTGGCCGGGATCCTGACTGATGCGACGCCGGACCCTTTGGTCGAAGATCGACCATTCGTAGCGGCGCCAGAACCCCACGTCGAACACGTCGAAATTGAGCGGCTGGCCGTTGATGTTCACGACCCAGTCAACGAGCGGGTGCGGGAACAACTGGAATGTGGAGGGCATCGTCGCGACGCCTTCGGTCGGCAGCGCGGAAATCCCGACGCGATAGCCGTTCAGGAATTTGTGCAGGGCGGTTACCGCGCCCTGGTTGGGCGTGCCGAGCAGGACGATGCGCCGAAGTTTCGACAGACCCAGTCCGGTCACGAGAAAGCTGTTGCCGCCCAGCACGTCCACGGTGCCGTAACGCTCGTAGTAACGAACGATTAGCCCGCCCATGCTGTGGGCGATCACGTCGACACGAAGAGTGGGGTCGTCATAGTCGCGGCGTATTTGCTCGATCAGCTCGTCGAGCTTGCGGACCGACACGACGTTGTCCTGACGCCAGTCGTAGGCGAACAGATACAGCCGCGCCTTCTGCTGCACGACCTTGCTGCCCGGGCGGCTCAAGCGGTAGCCGCCCGCTTCGCCGAGCTGCATGATGATCCGGCGATAGAAATCGAGCCCGACCGCGCCGTCGAACAGGCCGCTCGCTACGAGTCCGTCGTCGATCGGTTCGAGCGTCTCCGGATCGATGCGAAGCGCGAGGTCTTCGTAGCTGCTGGTCAGGAGCTTGCGCGTGCTGCCGGGCCAGAGTTCCTGGCCGTTGTCGGCGCGGGCGAGCCGCGAACCCAGGAGGCCCGGTATGAGAATGACGGGGACGCGCTCGCGGTTTGCGGAGTGCGCCGGATACAGTTGTTCGATCGCCGGGCTTCCGGCTGCGCAGGAGCCGAGGAACGCGGCGCAATAAATGACGGCAAGCCATGCAAATTGTCGGCGCAAGCGGGTCTCACTCCCGTTGAAGGGACGAGAGCGTACCATTCACCTGTCGGCCAGGTAGCCGCCGCCGGGCCAGTGATTGGGCAGTGTGACGAGCCAGGAGTGCCAAAAATGGATCGGCGGACATTCCTTGTACTGCAAGTTCGGCTGGGTCATCGATGAATAGCCCGAACTACGCGCTTGGTCATTCGGATCGGGAACTGGAGCGGCTGGAAAAACAGGCACGCCTCATCGAGCCAATCACCCGGCAGTTTTTCCACGAGGCAGGAATCGTTGCCGGCATGCGCGTACTCGATGTGGGCTGCGGCGCCGGCGACACGTCGATCCTGGCCGCCGACCTGGTCGGTGAAAGCGGCGAGGTGATCGGAACCGACAAAGCCGCAGCAGCGGTCGCTGCAGCGACACAACGGTCACATGCCAGAGGCTTGCGCAATGTTTCTTTCCGGGAGGGCGATCCCACGGAGATGACATTCGACCGGCCGTTTGATGCGGTCGTCGGGAGGTATGTTTTGCTGTTTCAGCCTGATCCGGCCGGAATGTTGCGCGGGTTCCTGGGGCGCGTGCGCCCGGGTGGCGTGGTCGTATTTCACGAGCCGGACTGGGATGGCGCCCGATCAGTTCCGCCGGCGCCGACCTACGACCGGTGCCGTCAGTGGATTGGCGAAACATTTCGTCAGTCCGGCACACCCGATACCAATATGCCCGCGAGGCTGTACCGGGCGTTCGTCGATGCGGGCCTGCCGGCGCCGTCGATGCGAATGCAGACCTTTGTCGGCGGCGGTGCGGGATGCACGGACTGGTTGCAAGCAGTTGCCGAACTTGTCGGCAGCCTGCTGCCGGCCATGGAAAAGCTGGGCGTGGCCACGGCCGCCGAAGTTGACATTGAAACCCTGGCCGAGCGGTTGCACCGGGAAGTGACCGCAAGTGGCAGCGTGATCATTGGCCGATCCGAAATCGGAGTGTGGTCGCACGTATGAGCGACCTGGCAGCCGCGACCCTGCGCAAGGTGACGGTTCGCCTGATCCCATTCCTGATCTTGCTGTACATCGTGGCCTGGCTCGATCGTGTGAATGTGGGATTCGCGGCGTTACAGATGAACGCGGACCTGGGTTTCAGTGCGTCCGCATTCGGTTTTGGTTCCGGCATATTTTTTCTCGGTTACTGCTTGTTCGAAGTGCCGAGCAACATCATCCTGCACCGAGTGGGTGCGCGACTCTGGATCGCGCGCATCATGGTGAGCTGGGGTGTGATTTCCGCAGCCATGATGTTCGTGCAGACTCCGATGAGTTTTTACGTGCTCAGGATTCTGCTCGGTGTCGCTGAGGCCGGTTTTTTCCCGGGAGTGATCTACTACCTGGGACTTTGGTATCCCGGCGAGCAGCGGGCTCGCGCCATCGCCGCATTCATGATGGGAATCCCGGTTGCGGGACTTGTGGGTGGACCGCTGTCGGGTTTGTTGTTGGGGCTTGATGGATACGGCGGATTGGCGGGATGGCAGTGGCTTTTCCTCGCCGAAGGAATCCCCGCTGTCGTACTTGGTTTTGTCGCGTTGCTCATGCTTCCGGATGGTCCCGGGCAAGCGCGCTGGCTCACGCGGGCGGAACGGGATTGGTTGGAAACCAAACTCGCGGTCGAGCGAGCCGCCTGCGCTGCGGCTCACCCGATTAGTACGCTCACGGCACTGACCAGTGGCACCGTCTGGCGGCTCGGGACCACGTTTCTGCTGGTCGTCGTCGGCTTCTACGGATACTCCATCTGGTCGCCATTGGTCTTCAGGTCGCTGACTGGTTTCAGCGATCTGGGCGTTGGGCTCCTGTCGGGCGCGATCGCCGCGGTAACGATCGCCGCCATGCTTTGGAACAGCGCGCATTCGGACCGTACCGGCGAGCGAGCGCTACACGTGGCAATTCCAAACCTGATCATGGGGCTGGGTTTTCTTGGCGGCGCTCTGCTACCTACGCCCGCGCTCGCGATACTCTCGCTGGCGCTCGTGCCCATCGGGCACGCCGCCGCCTATGGGCCATTCTGGTCGATGCCGTCGCGGTTTCTGACCGGGCAGGCAGCCGCTGGCGGAATTGCGCTCGTCGCCACGATCGTCAACATCGGTGGATTCATTGGTCCCACACTCATCGGAGTGTTGAGGGATCGGACCGGAACCCATGCCGCAGCATTCCTGATGCTCGGCGGGTTTGCGATTGTCTCGAGTGTGCTTGCTTTGCAGTTACGCGGTGCGGCGGTACTTCGCAAGAGCGTGCCTGGATGAAGCCAGCCTAGGCGGGTAGCGCCTTGTCCGCAAACATTGATTTAGCCGCCGGGCGGGCCTCGATCGTCGGCGGCAACAGCTTGTACATCACCGGCGTCACGAGCCGAGCCAGCAGCGTCGAGCTGATCAGCCCGCCGATGATCACGATCGCAAGCGGCGAGTAGAGTCCCGAGCCCTGGATCGCGAGCGGTGTCAGGCCGCCGATCGCTGTCAGCGACGTGAGCAGGATCGGCAGGAATCGCACTTCGCCTGCTTCTGCGATCGCGTCGTCGAGCGCCTTGCCCTGTTCGCGCAGGCGGTTCGTGAAATCCACCAGCAGGATCGAGTTCTTGATCTCGATGCCGACCAGCGCGATTACGCCGATCAATGAAGTGAACGACAGCGTGTAGCCCGTCAGGAAGAGGGCGACGAGCCCGCCGGTGATGCCGAGCGGTACCACGCCGAACACGATCAGCATCGAACGGAAGCTGCCGAACTCGAGCACCAGCACGGCGAGGATGCCGAACACGGCGACCAGCATGGCGACGCCGAGCCCCGAGAAACTTTCGCTGCGTGCCTCGACCTCGCCGGCCGCGACATAGCGATAGCCGGGCGGCCAGGCGATCGCGTCGAGTCCGGCGAGAACTTTGCGGGTCAGCTCGTCGGTCGCATAGCCGGTCGCGGGGTGAGCGGTCACGGCCACGGCGCGTTCGCGGTTGTAGCGCTTGATCAGCGGCGCCGCGGTGCGGAATTGAGGGTCCGTGATCTGGGCGAGGGGCACCTGCTGTCCCGAGACTGACGAAACCTGGATCGACCGGAGTAGATCGAGCGTCGGCCGCCCGGTGATCGGGAGACGAAGCGTGATGTCGTATTCGTCGCCGTCCGGTTCGCGAAACCGGCCGGCCGTGAGGCCCGCGACCGCAAGCCGCACCGTGCGATCGGCCTCGACGGCCTGGACGCCGAACATCGCCGCCTTTTCCGTATCGACGTTGAGGTCGAGATCGGTGCGCTTGCGCCGCATCGGGTTCATGACATCACGCGTGCCGGGAATGCCGGCGATCAGCCGCTCGACTTCGCCCGCGAGGAGTCGAAGTGTTTCAATGTCCGGCCCAATCACGCGAATCTCGATGGGTGCCGCGACCGGCGGTCCATTCTCGAACTGGTGCACGCTGATGTGGGCGCCGGGATAGCCCTCGAAGGCGTCGCGGAGTCCGTCGAGCATCCGGCCCGACTCAGTGGGATCGTAGTCCGCGATCTCGGCGAAGACTTCGGCGATGTTTGCCGAGGAGTTCCGCGACAGAACGTTGTAGTAAATACGCGGGTTCTCCTGGCCAAGATTCGAGAACCACCAGTGGATTCCAGGCGTGGCGGCCAGTTTCTCTTCGACGAATCGGAGCGCCCGGTCCGTCTCGGCGAGACTCGCGCCGTCCGGCGCCTCAATTCGAACGCGGAACTGCGGGATGTCCGCCGTCGGGAACAGGCTGAATCCGATCGCCGGAATCAGCGCGAGCGAGAGCACAAAGACCCCGAGTGCGGCGGCAAGCGTTGCGCGCGGCCGCGCGAGACCCCAACGCAGCGCCGGCCCGTAAATGCGGTGGATGCCGCCCATCAGACTGCCGAGCACGCGATCCGCCACTTCATCCGAGCGATCAACGATGCCGCGAATCCGGGCGTAGAGCGCCGCGAGCCAGGGCTGACTCGGTTCGCGTGGCACCCCGCCGCGCAGCAATCGGCTCGCGAGGAATGGAATGATCGACAGCGACACGAAAAACGAGGCGATGATGGTGAAGAGAACCGCAGCCGGCAGCGAGCGGACGAAATCCCCGGCGCCCTCGGGCAGGAAGAGCAGCGGCACGAAGGCGAGCAGAAGCGTCGCCGTGCAGCCGAGCACGGCGAGCCAGATCTGATCGGTCGCGGCGATCGCGGCTTCGCGCCGCGACATGCCCTGGCGCACGTTTCGCGCGATGTTCTCGACCACGACGATCGAATCGTCGACCAGCAGTCCGAGTGCGACCACGAAGCCCGCGATCGAGAGTTGATTCAGTGAAAAGCCGACGAGATAGAGCGCCGCAAGCCCGATCGCGAGCGACAGCGGGATCGAGATCATCACGATGCCGGCGGCTCGAAGCCCGAGCGGAAGCAGGGTCAGGATGACGAGGGCGATCGCAATCGTGAAATCGACCTGGAGGCGCGACAGTCGGCGATCGACATTCGAGGACTGGTCAAATCCGCGCTCGAGCCGGATGTGGGACGGCAACGCGGTCTCGAATCCAGGCAGGCGCTGGTAGATCGCATTCCGCACATCGAAGACGTTCTGGTTGTC
>JANLWE010000068.1:0-4488 GCA_031364365.1 Gammaproteobacteria bacterium
GTCCGGGTGCGCTCTGTCATTCCACGCGCGAAGCACCACCCAGCCGGCTTCTTTGAACTCAATCGTCTCCGTCAAGTCGTAGCGCTGCCGGTCGCCGTTGAGATCGAAGTTCCGGATCACCTTGCCGTTCTGTACGAGTTCGAGGTGATCCATCGCGATCGGCGAGCGCATCGAGACGCGAAGCGGATACCGGCCGGGGACGCGCGGGATCGATTCGCCCGGTTTGAGCCCGCCAATCTCGAGCCCGAGTAGCGCGGAATTACTGACAAATGTCTTGCCCGATTTCAGCGAGTCGTGCAGCGCCGCTGGGGTGCGTTCGCCACCCGTGTCGAGGAAAACGCGGACCAGCCCCACAGGCCCCCGCAGCGACGCGTAATTCGCCATCGCGTCGGTACCCGCACCGGCCGGCAGGCGGAAGCCGAGATTCAGCAGCCGGTACCAGATTCCCGCGGTGATGTGGTGGTCCGAAAATCCCATCACCTCGAGGTAATCCACCTTGCCGTGGGCAACGTCCGCGGGCAGTTCATACGAGAGTGATTTCTCGTTCGGCGGATCGATCGGGAAATCGGCGATGTGCACATAGCCGACGAGCGCACCCTGCGCATGCGCGAGATCCGCGATCGCGCCGTTGTGCGGCCAGGGACTCTCGTAGGCGGTGTGCCGGTAACTTGTGTAACCGGGCAGAAGCAGGTGATCGGCAAGATGCAGGAGACCGAGGTGTCCCCAGAAACTTGTGTGATATTCCTGTGCGTGGAGAAGCGTCCGTTTGCCGCTTGCGGGATCGGCATCCGGCCGGAAGTACGCGACATCGGGAATCCGTTCCTCTTTGTTGACGATCAGGTCGTGGACGACATCGAGATCCTCGGCATCGGCCTGTGCGAGCAGGGTCGCAGGCGTGTTGCGGTAATGCCCGCCGTAATTCATGTGCACGTGCAGGTCGGCGCTCATGAAAGACCCGAATTCCGCTGGCAGATCGTTGTCTTCAAGCCGGATCGGCAGATCGACGGCCGCGCCCGCGGCGAATTCCTGCTCGCTGTCGACGTGCAGGCGGCGGAATCCGCTCTGCGCGTGGATCTTCGTCTTGCCAGCCGGCAAGGTGACGCGGCAGGGCGAAGCGCAGTGAAAGTAATGCGGCTCGCTCGGAAACAGCGCGCGGTCGTAGGCCTCGTCGGCGTGCATCCAGGCTTCGCGCGGCCCGTACCAGCGGGCATCGCTGCCGAGAATCGAAACCCGCGCGGAAATCGGCTTGCCCGCGGAGTCCTGGACGGTGAGCGTGACCGTGGCCTGCGGATTTAGCGCGCGTCGCTGGTCCGCGGCGATCGACTTGCGTGCGCCGCCCGCGAATTCCTGCACGTATAGAGCGGTGTTGCCGCTCTCGTTGCTGATATAGGCGATCTGCTTCCCGTCCGGCGACCAGCGGGCGTTTCGCCGGTCAAATTCGCCATAGGTGAGCGGAAGCGGGGCCGCATCCGCCGTGGTCGTGAGCCAGAGCTGATACCACTGCCCGCCGTGGTAATTTGAAAAGAGAATGCGTTTTCCGTCAGGCGCGACCTCGGGCCGCGCGGCCCATGAGGTTTCCATCCGGTTCCGGCTCGGACAGCCGAAGTTGTGATCGGCCACGTCGACCGAGCAGATCATCCCCGTGCCCCAGGGAATCTCGGGATTGCTGACGTAATAGACGCGCGCCCCGTCGGGCGACCACGACGGATTGATGGCGTGATCGTGCGTCGAATAGTAGTAGCGGTCGATCGCACTCTCGCGCGGCGGGACGAGATAACGCTCGTTCGAGAGGCCCGCGCTGCCGATGTCCGCGATCTTCAGGTTGAAATGCCCGCTGCCGGCCGTGGAAACGAAAACGATTCGCTTGCCGTCTGGCGAGAGTCGCGGCTCGAGGTTGACGCCGCCATTGGCCGTGAGTGCCGACGCCCGGCCGCTTGCGAGATCGAGCCGCCAGAGTTCGAAAGCGCGGCCGTCGTAGCGGCTGAAGACGACGGCTTGGCCGTCGCGCGCGACGTCCGGCTGATAGTCGTAGGCGCCGTTGGCATGCGTGAGCTCGACCGCCTCGTCGCTCCCGATGCGTTGCCGCCAGAGCGAGCCTTCCATGCTGTACACGAGTTCGTCGCCCGCCGGCATGAAGGCGGCGGCTGAAGGGCCGCTCGTGAGTTGCGGAATGTACAGCTCGCGCCAGTAATAATTGTGTGGCAGCGCGACCTGATTCAGGACGGCTTCTCGAGCCGCCTGACCCGGCACGGGCGCAAGCAGCGGGAGAAGCGCGAGTGCGGCGCGCGCGGCGCGCCTCATGCGCCGCCCGCCAGGGCCTCGTCGAGGCTTTGCCGCAGGTAAATCAGCGCCTCGTCCACTTCGGCCTCCGTCACGCAGAGCGGCGGCATGAAGCGCAGCGTGCTGACCCCGCAGGACAGCAACAACAGGCCATTCTGGTACGCGCGATGCAGCAGTGGGTCGATCAGCTTGCGCGCCGGCGCGCCGTCTTTCTCGATGAGCTCTATTCCGATCATCAGCCCGCGGCCGCGAAGATCGCCGATGCAGGGATAGTCAGCGCGCATTTCGCCGAGCCGCTTCATGAAGTGCGCGCCAACCTTCGCCGCGTTCGCGACGTACTGCTCGCGCACGAGGTCGATGGTCGCATTCGCCGCGGCGCAGCAGACTGGATTGCCGCCAAACGTATTGCCGTGTGCGCCTTTCTTCCACTTCTGCATCAGGCTTCGCTTCGCGACCACGGCGCCGATCGGCATGCCGGAGCCGAGGCCTTTCGCGAGCGTCATGATGTCGGGCGTGACGCCGGAATGCTGGGCCGCGAACATCTTTCCCGTGCGGCCAATGCCCGACTGCACCTCGTCGAATATGAGCAGGATTCCGTTCTCGTCGCAAATCTTGCGCAGCCCCCCGAGGAAACCGTCCGGTGGAACCAGGTAGCCGCCTTCGCCCTGGAGCGGCTCGATCACGATGGCCGCAACTTCAGTCGCGGGCACGTTGCGCTCGAACAGCATGCGGATGTAGTCGAGCACGGCCCGGCCCTGGTCCGCGCCCGCGAATAAGGGGCGGTAGGTATTCGGATACGGGACGTGAGTGACGCCCGGCATGGTTGGCGCGAAACCGGCCTGCTGCGTGTATTTGCTGGAGGTCAGCGACAGCGACCCCATCGTGCGGCCATGGAAACTGCCGAGGAAGGCGATGATCCGCTGGCGGCCGGTCACGTAGCGCGCGAGTTTCAGCGCGCCTTCGACCGATTCCGTGCCGGACTGGCAGAAGAAGCACATGCCCGGCTCGCCGAGCGGCACGATCGCGGACAGGCGCTCCGCAAGCGCGGTCATCTCTTCATGCCAGTAGTCGCTCGAGATGTGTAAAAACTTCGCCGCTGCATCCTGGACCGCCTTGACGACTTTCGGATGCGCATGCCCGGTCGCGCAGACCGCGATGCCGGCCGCGAAATCGAGGAAGCGGTTGCCGTCCACGTCCCAGGCCTCGGTGCCGCGGGCGTGCGAGATCACGAACGGGTAGTCGCGCGGATACGAGGGCGAGGCGACCTTCGCGTCGCGCTCGATCAACGCCCGGGACTTCGGGCCCGGCAGCTCGGTCTTGATGTGCGGGTTTTTGAAAGCGCCTGCGGCGCGGGGCGATGCGTTCATAGTGGAAGCCTCACGGGTTCTCGATGCGCGGCGGCGGTGCGGGCCTCGAGCGCGCGAAGCGCCGCGAGTTCCGGCGCCGTGGGCGCCGCATGGGTTTCGATGACGGGCGCGAAGGCGAGCGGCCAGCCGACCGCCGCGCGCGCTTCCTCCGCCGGGATGCCGGGATAGAGTACGGAAAGCGCGAACTCTCCGTTCGCCGGCTGCGGTTTCAGGATTCCGACGTCGGTCACGATCACGGCGGGGCCGCCACCCCGTGCGCCGCTCGCGGCGCGGCCGGCAAAATGCCCGCCGCTGGTCTGGAAATCTAGTTTCGGCACGAAACTGCGTGGCGTCGCCTTCATCACGATGAAAACCTGCTGCGCGTGTGCGGCGATCTCGGTCGCGCCGCCGGAGCCCGGCAGGCGGGTCTTCGGTTTGTCGTAAGGCCCGATCACTGTGCTGTTGAGGTTGCCGAAACGGTCGATCTGGGCCGCGCCGAGAAAACCGACGTCGATGCGCCCCGCCTGGAGGTAGTCGCTGAAAATGTCGGGCAGCGGGATCACGCAGGTCGCGGTCTCCGCGAGCTCACCGTCGCCGATCGAGAGTGGCAGTACCGTCGGCCGCGTGCCAATGGTGCCGGATTCGTAGATCAGCACGAGATCCGGCGCATGCGTGAGCCGCGCGAGGTTGCAGGCAGCACTCGGCAAGCCGATGCCGACGAAACAGACCTGGCCGTCGGCGAGGAGCCGCGCCGCCGCAACCGTCATCATCTCGTCGCGCGTGTACTCGCTCACGCGGCATCTTCCGGCGGTCGGTACGTGCAGGGCCCGGATCGCCGTGGCGTGCGCGCTTGGCCGGCCGG
>JANLWE010000108.1:0-17775 GCA_031364365.1 Gammaproteobacteria bacterium
CTCTTATTATTCGCGATCCCCGGGATCGCGCGTGCGACCGCCGGCCGCAATCGCTTCATACGCGCGGGCAAACGCGACGACGAACACGGCAGGAAGCCCGGCATCGCCCGCCTGCACGGTCGCGCGGAAGAGTTCCTGGTAACGGTTCCAGAGGCGGGCCTGCAAGTCGGTTCCGACGACGCCGTGCGCGCGGCGGCCGAGTTGTTCCTCTTCGTCTTGCGAGGCCGATGAAGGTGAACGTCCCCTTCGTTAAGGTGAACGTTCCCTTCATCATTTTTCTGGCGGAGAGGGTGGGATTCGAACCCACGAATACCTTGTGAGGTATTACTGGAATTCCAGTCCAGCGCCTTCGACCGCTCGGCCACCTCTCCTTCGAAGGGCGGACAGCCTACCGGAGCCGGGCTCTCCGCAGCAACCGAGGCAACCGCCGCTTAGAATCCCCAGCCGAGAACAAGCTGGAATGCGTCGTAGGTCGGCGTACTCGTGGCCTTTGGAAAGTCCACCCACATCATCCGGTAGCCGCCGCTCAGCGAGAATGATTCACTCATGCGATAACGCAGGCCGGCACCCAGCATGTAGGTAAACCCGTCGACGTTCTTGGTCTCCTGGAATCCCGAGCAGATGTACCCGTACCACGGATTCCACCAGCAGCCGACTTGGGGCGGTGCGGTCGGGATATTCGTGTCGACCCAGTTCCAGCCTACGCCTGCCACGAGGAAAGGTGTGAACGGACCTGCCATCAAGTTGTAGGTGAGGTCGAACATCGCGCCCATGGCGTCAAGCTCGCCGCTGACCGGGAATACTTCTCCCGCAGCGTCTCCCGCAATATCGGCGTCGAAGTCGCGCTTGTCGTAGCTGAAGTTCGCGCCGATCTCGAAGTGTTTCGAGAGGTCGTAGCCGATGCCGACCATGAAGCCGAAGCTACTGTCGAATTCGGCCGTCGTGCCACCGTCGAAATCGGTGCTGGCCGTGGTCAGGTAGTTCACGCCGAGGCGCGTTTCCCATTGCCTGTCTCCGTCCATCCCGAAATCCAGCTCGCCACCGGCTGCGGCCGGCGGGGCGGCGCTGGCGGTTGCCTGGGAATTGGTCGAGTAGGCGGGCGGGTGGTCGAGACAACGGCCCGGCTCAGGCGGTAATTCCGGGCTCGTGACCTCGGGAATCCGCAGGGCGCTGCGCGTGTCCGGCTGGGCGCCGCCAGCAGGTACGCGCAGGGGCTCGGCTTGCCTTGAGGACTGGTAGGGCTGGGCCTCGTCGCAGCCCGAATAGGCGTCGGGTAGCCATGCGCAGCCTGCGACCGGCAGGACGATCGCAATCCAGCCCACGCGTTTCAGGCAATTCCTCATTCGATCACCCCGGCGCGGCGCATCGCCGCAAGCACTTCTGCATGATAAGCATCCGACAGTCTGACGAGCGGAAGGCGAATACCCGCGCCGATCAGTCCGAGCCGTCCGAGCGCCCATTTCGAGGGGATCGGATTGGTCTCGACGAAGAGCGCAGTGTGAAGACCTGCGAGACGCTCGTCGAGTTCCCTGGCAACGTCCTGGTCGCCGGACAATGCCGCTTCGACCATTTCATGCATCAGGCGCGGAGCGACGTTGCCAGTCACCGAGATGACACCCTGTGCGCCGGCGCTGATCAGTTCCCGGCAACTGGCGTCGTCGCCTGAAAGCAGCAGGAAATCGTCGCCGCAGCGCTGGATGATTTCCGCGCCGCGCGCGATGCTCCCGGTCGCGTCCTTGATGCCGATGATCTGCGGGTGACCCGACAGGCGCTCGACCGTTTCTGGCAGGAGGTCGCAGGCCGTGCGCGAGGGAACGTTGTAGAGGATGAGCGGCACGCTCGCGGCATCGGCGATCATGCTGAAATGCCGGTAGAGCCCCTCCTGGGTCGGGCGGTTGTAACAAGGTGTCACGACCAGCACCGCGTCTGCGCCCAGTTCGCAGGCCATCCGCGTCCGTTCGACCGAAACGGCAGTCGAAGGGTCGCCGGTGCCCGCAATGACGGGCAGGCGCCCGCCGATCCGCTGCACGGCGATCTGCAAAATCTCCGCGGCCTCTGCCGCAGTGAGCGTCGCGGACTCGCCGGTGGTGCCCGCGATGATGACGCCGTCGCTGCCTTCGCGCGCATGCCAGTCGAGCAACCGGCCGAATGCGACGTGATCGACGTCGCCCGAATCCGTCATCGGCGTCACGAGTGCGACCAGGCTGCCGCGAAACATATCACCCCCCGGCCGAACGGCCGGCATCGGAGGCGGGATCGTACTGGCGCATGGCTTTCCGGTGCAAGCCGCGGAGGCGCCGCGATATCATCGCTCTGCCGATCCCGGTACACTCTGCGCCACGCTTCCTCCCTCTCCCGCATGAAACAATTCATCGCAATTTCAGCCATCGGCGACGATCGCATCGGTCTGGTCCACGATCTCTCTAAGATCGTAGCGGACTGCGGCGGAAGCATTAGCGAAAGCCGCATGACCGCGCTCGGCTCCGATTTCGCCATGCTCATGCTCGTGGCCGGAAACTGGCATTCGATCGCGCGCATCGAGACCGATCTCGGCAAGCTCGCCGAGACGGCGGGCGTCACGATCCAGGTGCGGCGCACGGTGCAGCGTCCGGTGCGCGAGGACATGGTGCCCTACTCGATCGATGTGGTATGCATCGACCAGGCAGGCATCGTCTCCGGCCTGTCCGGATTCTTCTCTGCGCGCGGCATCGACATCGGCGAGCTGTCGACGCGGAGCTACGCGGCAGCGCATACCGGCGCGCAGATGTTTTCGGTTTATATGGTCATCAACGTGCCGACCCGGATCCACGTGGGGGCGCTGCGCGAGGAGTTCATGGATTTCTGCGACCAGATAAACCTCGACGCGATCCTCGAGCCGGTCAAGAACTGAGGCGCGATGGCCGGAGTCAAACTGGGCGCCAAAGTTCCGAAGTTCAGCATTCCGGCCACGGACGGCGAGTACCGCATGGGCGCGTCGAAGAACGAGAACCTGGTCGTCTATTTCTATCCGCGGGACAACACGCCGGGCTGCACGATCGAGGGCAGCGATTTCCGCGATCTCGCTCCCGCATTCCGGCGCCTGCGCACGCGTATCCTCGGAATCTCGACCGACACGCTCGAGTCGCATCGCCGGTTCCGTGACAAGATGAAGTTTCCGTTCGAGCTCGGTTCGGACGAGGATCATTCGGTCGCAGACCTGTTCGGAGTCTGGAAGCAGAAAAACATGTACGGAAAGAAGATGATAGGAATAGAGCGCAGTACCTTCCTCATCGATGCCAAGGGCGTGCTCAGGCAGGAGTGGCGCAAGGTCCGCGTTGCCGGCCACGCCGCGGAGGTCCTGGCCGCCGCGCGCGAACTCTGAACCGGTCATGCTGAAGAACCGGTCCGCGAAAGGCGCCCGCCGTGCATTCGTGCTGGACACGAACGTGCTGATGCACGACCCGGCCGCGGTGTTTCGCTTTGAGGAACATGACATCTACCTGCCGATGGGCGTGCTCGAGGAGCTCGACGCCGGCAAGAAAGGCGTCTCCGAGTCGGCGCGAAACGTCCGCCAGGTCACGCGTTTCCTCGACGAGCTGATGGCAAATGCAACCAAGGAGCAGATCGACCGCGGCCTCGAGTTGCCGACCGGCCGTTCCGGAAATCACGGCAAGAAACCGCCGACCGGGAGGCTCTTCTTCCAGACGCGCCGGCTCGCAGCCGGATTGCCTGACACCCTGCCCGGCCACGGCATCGACAACGCGCTGCTTGGCTATACGCTCGCGCTGCAAATGGAGCTTCCGGGCACGCGCGTCGCACTCGTCTCGAAGGACATTAACCTTCGCATCAAGGCTGCAATCCTCGGCGTGCATGCGGAGGACTACACCAACGACCGCACGATCGAGGATGCCGACCTGCTCTTCACCGGCGTCGCGGCGCTGCCGCCGGATTTCTGGGAGACCCACGGCAACAACATCGAGTCCTGGCACGACCAGGCGCGCACGTTCTACCGCGTGCGCGGCCCGCTCGTGCGCGAGTGGCACCCGAACCAGTTCCTCTTCGACTCGGCCGCCGACGCCTTCGAGGCGATCGTCCGCTCGATCGACGACGAAGTCGCGACGCTCGAGGTCACGAAGGATTTCCGCAGCGAGCGCCACGCAGTCTGGGGCATCACCGCGCGCAACCGGGAGCAGAATCTCGCGCTCAACCTGCTGCTCGACCCGGAAATCGACTTCGTGACGATTCTCGGGCCCGCCGGAACCGGCAAGACGCTGCTGACGCTCGCGGCCGGATTGGTGCAGACGCTCGAGACGAATCGCTTCAGCGAAATCATCATGACGCGCGTGACGATCCCGCTCGGCGAGGACATCGGCTTTCTCCCGGGGACCGAGGAGGAGAAGCTGGAGCCCTGGATGGGCGCGCTGATGGACAACCTCGAGGTGCTCACGCAGGGACAGGAAGGCGGCAGCTGGGGCCGCGCCGCGACACAGGACCTGCTGCGGCACCGGATCAAGATCCGCTCACTTAATTTCATGCGCGGCCGCACGTTTCTCAACCGCTACCTGATCCTCGACGAGGCGCAGAACCTGACGTCGAAGCAGATGAAGGCACTGGTGACGCGAGCGGGCCCCGGCACGAAGCTCGTCTGCCTCGGCAACATCGCGCAAATCGACACGCCCTACCTGACTGAGACGACCTCCGGCCTGACTTACGTCGTCAACCGCTTCCGCGGATGGCAGCACTCGGGCCACGTAACCCTCGTGCGCGGCGAACGCTCGCGGCTCGCCGACTTTGCGTCGGAAGCGCTCTGAGGCGCGGGGTCGGCGAACCATGCAGCGGAATCGCGGTCGAATTGGCAATTCCGCCAGGATCAACACGATGCGCGCGCTGCTGATCGTCATTTCGCTGCAACTCGCCCTCGGCACGGCGCCGGCCGCTGCCCAGGCGACTGCTGATGATTTGCCGGACATCGGCACGCCCGCGAGCACCACGCTGTCCCTGGCCGACGAGTACAAGATCGGCCTGATGATCGTGCGCAGTCTCCGCGAGGCCGGCCAGATCATCGAGGATCCGGAGATCAACGAGTATCTCCAGTCGCTCGGCATGCGCCTCTCGAGCCAGGCGCACGAGGGCGCACACCGCTTCACGTTCTTCGCCGTCAGGGATTCGGGCATCAATGCGTTCGCACTGCCCGGCGGGTTCATCGGCGTGAATGCTGGGCTCGTGACCGCGACGCGGAGTGAAGCCGAACTCGCAGGCGTGATTGCGCACGAGATCGCGCACGTCACGCAGCGGCACATCGCGCGCTCGGTCCAGAATGCCGGCCGCGCGAACCTCGCTTCGATGGCCGCGATGCTCGCCGCGATCCTGATCGGTGCGACGACCGGTTTGCCGAGCGACGCCGTACTCGGGACCGTGACGGCCGCCCAGGGGCTTGCGGCGCAGAGCCAGATCAATTTCACGCGCTCGAACGAAAGCGAGGCGGACCGCGTCGGAATCGGCATCCTCGCGGCGTCCGGTTTCGATCCCGTCGCAATGCCCGAGTTCTTCGCGACCATGCAGCAACGCTCCGGCGGCGCCGGCAGGAGCATTCCCGACCTGCTCCGCACCCACCCGGTCACGACCGAGCGCATCGCCGAGACGCGCGACCGCGCCAACCGCCTCGAGCGACCGCGTACGCCCGACAGCACGAGCTATGCGTTGATCCGGGACCGGCTTGAGCTGGAGACGCTTGCTCCCGAGGCCTCGGTGCGCGACCTGTATCCGACCGCGAAGAGCGCGGATTACCCGTCGACGGACGCCGAGCAGTACGGCCGCGCGCTCGTCCAGATACAGTCCGGGGCAGCGGATGACGCCATTCCGGCGCTTGAGGCGCTGCGCGATCGCCGCCCCGACGTGACGCTCTATCACACTGCCCTCGGGCAGGCGCAACTGGCCGCCGGCCGTACTGCAGCCTCGCGTACGACGCTCGAAAACGCGATGCGGCTGTTCCCGCGCAACGTCCCGGTCACGATGCGCTACGCCGAGACGTTGATGCGCGACGGCGATCCGAAGCGGGCGCACGTCGTGCTGCTCGACCTGTTCAACAACGTGCCGCCGACCGCCGAGCAAGCCCGATACACGGCGATCGCCGCGAATGCCGCCGGCGACGTCGCGGACTCCTACTACTACATGTCCGAATTCCACATCATCAGCGGCGACCTGTCGCTCGCGATCAACCAGTTGCGCCTCGCCCAGGCCGTACCCGGGCTGAATTCAGTGCAGCGCGAGCGCTTCGACGCCCGGATTCGTGAGCTCGAGGAGTACCTGCCGAAGGGCAAGCGCGCGCGCGAGGTGGCGGAACCGACGAGTCCGGAACCGGAACGCCGCGGCTACAGCTAGAATTGCGGTCGAATCCGCAGCAAGGGTTGCCGATGATCGTTTATCTCCGCGCTGCCACCGGCGCATTGACCGCTCTGCTGCTCGCGGGTTGCGCGACGACCGGCACGACCACGCCCGGCGACCCGTTCGAGCGCATGAACCGCGGCACGCATCGTTTCAACGACGCGGTCGACCGCGCCGTGCTGAAACCCGTCGCGACCGGCTATCGCAATCACGTGCCCCAGCTGATTCAGACGGGGGTCGACAACGTGCTCGAGCACCTGGCGTTTCCAACGACGATCGTCAACGACCTGCTGCAGCTCAAGATCAAGGACACGCTGATCGATCTCGGCCGGTTCGCGGTCAATTCGACACTCGGGATCGGCGGCCTGCTGGATCCCGCCTCCCGATTCGGCATCCCGCGCAATGACGAGGATTTCGGCCAGACGCTCGGCCGCTGGGGGGTGCCCTCCGGACCCTACCTGGTGCTGCCGTTCTTCGGTCCTTCGTCGGTGCGCGACGCGCCTGCAATCTACGCCGACGCGCAGACGGATCTGCGTGTCAGGCTCGATCTCGATGCGACGACCGAGTGGGTACTCGTCGGCCTTTCATTCGTGAATCGACGGGCCGAACTCCTGCCCTTCGACCCCTCATTCGATTCGGCCTACGACCGCTACGCGTTCATCCGCGATGCCTGGCTCCAGCGCCGCGAATACCAGGTGAAGGACGGCGACGTGCCGGGCGGCGAGATCACGCCCGAGGAACTCGAGGAGCTGGAGCGGGATATGCAGGAGCCGGAAGGCACGCCGGCGCCGGAGGCCCCGGTGGATCAGCCGCCGCCCGACGCCGCGGGCTCCAGCAGCTCTGATACGTCGCTGATTCCGGCGAGCGCCGAAATTGCCGGCGGCACATTCCGGTAGCTCTGGACCCTGCCCGCTTCGCGCGCCGAGACCGACCATTCCAGCAGCAGTGCGAGACCCGCGCTGTCGACCCGCCCGACTTTCGCCAGATCAATCTCGGCCTGTTTCAGCCCGCCGAACGCGGTATCGCCCTCGGCCAGCATGCGCGCGGCGTCATTGAACCCGAGATCGCCCTTGACCTCGAATCGGCCCGGACCGAGCGTCACGAGCACGGCCGGACGCGAGCCGGCGTCAGTTCGCGGATTTCTTTCCGCCACTGCCATTCTCCTTCTCGATTCTCTCGATAAGCGATGGGAGGCCTTGCTGGTCGATCTCCGCACCGACGTCATTGCGGAAATTCCGCACGTAGGAGATGCCTTCGATCGTGACGTCCCAGGCCTTCCATCCCGCGGGCGTCGCGCGGAGCGTGTAGTTGACCGGCACGCGTGTGCCGTTGCTGCGCTTGACTTCGGTCCGGACGTTCGCCTGCCCGCTCGCCAGGTCGCCCCGGAACGGCAGCACCGTCATGCGCTCCGCAGTGAACTCGGCCAGCGCCGATCCGTAATTGCGGAGCAGCGACTGGTAGAACGCGTCGACGAAGCGCTGCCGCTGATCCGGGGTCGCATTCCGCCAATGCTTGCCCAGCACGAGCCGCGCAGAGTAATCGGTGTCGAAATGCGGCAGCAGGATCTCGTCGACCAGTTTGCGTACCCGGGCCGGATCCTTGCGTGCCTGTTCACGATCGGCATCGAGCGCCTCGAGCAGCTTCCGGGACGTCGCCTCGATCAGCTCCTGCGGCGCGGGCCCGGGCACGGCGTCCGCGGCGCGGGCGGCAATCACGATCGCTGCCGGCGCGAGCAGCGCGAATACGATCAGGGCAAAACGTCGCGTCATTGCGTGGCTTCCTGCGCGGATCCTTCCGCGGGCTTTTGTTCGGCCGCCTTTGAGAACAGGAACTTGCTGATCAGGTTCTCGAGCACGATGGCGGATTGCGTGAACTGGATTTGATCGCCGTCCTTGAAAAAGGTTTCCGAACTTCCGGGACCGATTCCGAGGTATTGGCCGCCCAGCAATCCCGCAGTCAGGATTCCGGCGTCGCTGTCGTCGGGAATGCGGTCGTAAGGCTTCCCAATTCGTAGCATCACGCGCGCGCGATATTCGTTGAAATCGTAGGAAATCGATTCGACCCGGCCGATGGTGACGCCCGACATCGACACTGGTGCGCCGGGCTTCAGGCCGCCGACCTGCTCGAATGTCGCCGTCAGCCGGTAGCCATTGTCGCCAAGACCGAACTCGCGGCTCGTGATCTGGGTGACGAGAAAGAACAGCGCGGCGAAGCCGAGCAGCACGAACAGCCCGGTTCCCATCTCGATGGCGCGCGTTTGACGCATGTCGGACTCCTTAAAGCATGACCGCGGTCAGCATATAGTCGATCAGGAGCACGCTGACCGATGAAATCACCACGGTGCGCGTCGTCGCCCGGCCCACGCCTTCCGCCGTCGGCACCGAATGATAGCCCTCGTAGACGGCAACCAGGCTGCAGGCGACGCCGAAAACCGCGCTTTTCAGTACGCCTTCCATGACGTCGTCGAGCTCGACCGCGCCCCGCATCTGGGACCAGAACTGACCCGAGTCCACGCCCATGAACTGCACGCCGACGAGCTGCGCGCCGAAGAGTCCGATCAAGCTGAAGATCGCGGCGAGCAGCGGCATCGAGATCACGCCGCCCAGGAACCGCGGCATCACCACGCGCCGCACCGGGTCGACCGCCATCATCTCCATCGCCGCGAGCTGGTCGGTCGCCCGCATCAGCCCGAGTTCCGAGGCGAGCGCCGTGCCGGCGCGACCTGCAAAGAGTAGAGCCGTGATGACCGGCCCGAGTTCCTTCAGGAGCCCGAGGGCCGCCACCGATCCAAGGGACTCTTCGGAACCGAAGCGTTCGAGCAGGTCGAAGCCCTGAAGGCCGAGCACCATGCCGACAAACAGGCCGGACAGCATGATGATCACGAGCGAAAGCGCGCCGGTGTTGTGCACCTGCTCGACCACGAGGCCGAAGCGCCACAGTGCGCGCGGCGTCTCGCGCGCGAGGCGGACGGCGAAGATCGCATAAGCGCCGAGCGCCCGCAGGGATTCGCGGACGCTCGCGACCAGCTCGTGGATGACGGGCGCGGCCACTCAGCGCACCTGCCGGATCTGTTCGGCGTATTCCGGCGCCGGATAATGGAACGGCACCGGACCGTCGGGCAGTCCGTGCATGAATTGCCGGACGTCTTCGTGCGAACTCCCCGAGACGGCCGCGGGCGCGCCACTCGCGATGATGCGTCCACCGGAGAGCAGGTGGCAGTAGTCGGCGACCGCGGTGATCTCGCGCACGTCGTGCGACACTACAATGCTCGTCAGGCCGAGCGTGTCGTTGAGCCGCCGGATCAGCCGCAGCACAACGCCCAGCGAGATCGGATCGAGTCCAACGAAGGGCTCGTCGTAGATGAGCAGTTCCGGATCCATCACGATCGCGCGCGCGAGCGCGACGCGCCGCCCCATGCCGCCCGACAGCTCGGAAGGCATCAGCCGTGCAGCGCCGCGCAGGCCGACCGCCTGCAGCTTCGTCAGGACAACGTGGCGGACGAGACGCTCAGGCAGGCGCGTGTGCTCACGCAGCGGAAACGCGATGTTCTCGTAAACATCGAGGTCGGTCAGCAGGGCGCCGTTCTGGAACAGCATCCCCATGCGTCGCCGCATGCGGTAGATCTCGCGGCGGGAGAGTTTCGAGACGTCCTGTCCGTCGAACTCCACCAGCCCGTTTTCCGCTCGCAGCTGTCCCGTGATCAGGCGGAGCAAGGTGGTCTTGCCGCTGCCGCTCGGACCCATCACGGCCGTGACCGAGCCGCGCGGAATGTCGAGTTCGACGCCGGCGAAAATGGCGCGACGGCCCGCCGTGTAATGCAGGTCGCGCACGCGAACGATCGCGCCGGATTCGCGACGGACTTCGGATGTCAAGTCGTGGACCCGCGCCGCGCGACCCTCAGGCCGCGGCCTGTTCCATCGCGGCCTCGTAGCCGCCATCGCGCGCGAGCCCGTTGAGCTTTGCGCGCCGCAGGAAAGTCCGCTGCGCCGCAGCGACATTGCCGGGGACTCCGCGCCAGGCATCGAGTGTGCTTTGCTGCAGCGCACGCCCGTAGCTGAAAGACAGCTGCCACGGCAGGTCGCGCGAGCGGTTCATCAGTGACAGGTGCAGCGTCGCCTCAGCCTCGCTTTGGCCGCCGGAGAGGAAGGCGATCCCCGGCACCGCGCCCGGCACGCGCCGGCGCAGGCAGCGCACGGTGGCATCGGCCACCTGCGGCGGTGTCGCCTGTTTGGGACATTTTTTGCCCGCGATCACCATGTTGGGCTTCAGGACCATTCCCTCGAGACGCACGCGATGACGGAAGAGCGCGTCGAACACGAGTTCAAGCGTCGCGTCGGTGACTTCCTCGCAGCGCTCGATCGTGTGATCGCCGTCCATCAGCACTTCAGGTTCCACGATCGGCACAATCGAGGCTTCCTGGCAGAGCGCGGCATAGCGGGCGAGTGCCTCCGCATTCGCCTCGAGCGCGGTGGCCGTTGGTATCGAGGCGCTGACGTCGATGACCGCGCGCCACTTCGCGAAACGCGCGCCGAGCGCGTGGTATTCGGCCAAACGCTCGCGGAGACCATCGAGTCCCTCGGTCACGGTCTCGCCGGGAAAGCCGGCGAGTGCCTTGGCGCCCGCGTCGACCTTGATGCCGGGCAGGATGCCGCGCGCGGCAAGCAGGGCCGGGAACGGCCGGCCGTCGGCCGCCTGCTGGCGGATCGTCTCGTCGTAGAGGATCACGCCTGAAATGTACTTGTCGGCATCGGGCGCCGTGAACAGCAATTCACGATAGGCGCGACGCGCCTCAAATGAGGATTCGAGCCCGATCTTGTCGAAGCGCTTCTTGATCGTGCCGGTCGACTCGTCGGCCGCGAGGATTCCCTTGCCGGGAGCCACCATCGCGGCCGCATTCCTGTCCAGTTCTGTGCTGTCCATGAGATCCGGGTCCTCTGCATTGCCGGGCGGCCTTCGTGCCGGGCGCGAAGGATACCAGAGCACCCCGCCCCCTACCGCCGGATTGGTAATAGTACTAAAATCGTACTGTTTAGATCCAGAGCCGCGGAGAGCGACCCATGCTGCGCATCAGCCGCCTGACCGATTACGCAACCGTAATACTCGCGAGCCTCGGCGACGGTGGCCTTGCGAGCGCCGCCGAGATCGCAGAACGCACGCACATCGGGCTGCCGACGGTCAGCAAACTCCTGAAGGAACTCCAGCACGCGGGCCTGGTACGTTCCGTGCGCGGCGCGCACGGCGGTTATCAGCTCAGTCGCCCCGCGGCGCTCATCAATGCCGCGGCCATCATCGATGCGGTCGAGGGTCCGGTCGCGCTCACGGAATGCGCGGGCGGCACCGGCAACTGCGGCATTGAAACGACCTGTCTCGTCGGAAACGGCTGGCAGCGGATCAGCCGCGCCTTCCGCCGCGCGCTCCACGACGTGAGCCTCGAGGATCTCGCGCGGCGCGATGCGCCGTTTGCCACGCTCGATTTCACACGGAGCGGTTCCGTGAGCCGGCCGCCGGTGCGCGGCTGAGCGGAGCGCCGGATGTCGACGAAACAGCCTGAACTCGAGTCCCTGGTCGCCCGGAAGTACCGGCACGGCTTCGTCACGGACATCGAGAGCGACACCGTGGCGCCGGGTCTCGACGAGGACGTCATCCGGCTGATCTCGGCGAAGAAGAACGAGCCGGCATTCATGCTCGAGTGGCGGCTCAGGGCCTATCGTCGCTGGATCCGCATGACGGTCCCGACCTGGGCCCATGTCCACTACCCACCCATCGACTACCAGGCGATCTCGTACTTCTCGGCGCCGAAGCAGCGTGGCGACGGCCCGAAATCGCTCGCTGAGGTTGACCCGAAGCTGCTCGAGACTTACGACAAACTCGGGATTCCGCTGCACGAGCGCGCCCGCCTCGCGGGGGTCGCGGTGGACGCCGTGTTCGACAGCGTCTCGGTCGCGACGACTTTCAAGGAGCGCCTCGCGGAGGCCGGCGTGATTTTCTGCCCGTTCTCCGAGGCGGTGCAGAAGCATCCGGAGCTGGTGGAGAAATACCTCGGTACTGTCGTTCCGATCGGCGACAATTTCTACGCAGCGCTCAACTCCGCCGTCTTCACCGACGGCTCGTTCGTGTTCGTGCCGAAAGGCGTGCGCTGCCCGATGGAGCTCTCGACCTATTTCCGAATCAACGCGTCGAAGACCGGCCAGTTCGAGCGCACGCTGATCGTTGCGGAGGAAGGCTCACACGTCAGCTATCTCGAGGGTTGCACGGCACCGATGCGCGACGAGAACCAGCTCCACGCAGCGGTGGTCGAACTGATCGCGCTGGACAACGCCCAGATCAAGTACGCGACGGTCCAGAACTGGTACCCCGGCGACGAGAACGGCATCGGCGGAATCTACAACTTCGTCACCAAGCGCGGCGATTGCCGCGGCCGCAATTCGAAGATCTCCTGGACCCAGGTCGAGACCGGTTCTGCGATCACCTGGAAGTACCCGAGTTGCATCCTTCGCGGCGATGGCTCGGTCGGCGAGTTCCACTCCGTCGCGCTCGCCAATCACTACCAGCAGGCTGACACCGGCACCAAGATGATCCACATGGGGCGCAACACGAGTTCGACGATCATCTCGAAAGGAATTTCCGCGGGCCACGGACAGAATGCCTATCGCGGACTGGTGAAGATCCTGCCCGGCGCCGACGGCGCGCGGAACCACACGCAATGCGACTCTCTCCTCATGGGACCGCATTGCGGCGCGCACACGTTCCCCACCATTGAGGTCCGGAATCCGACCGCCATCGTCGAGCACGAGGCGACCACATCGAAGATATCGGACGACCAGCTTTTCTATTGCCTGCAGCGCGGCATTTCCGCCGAGGATGCGGTCAACATGATCGTAAACGGCTTCTGCCGGCAGGTTTTCCGGGAGCTGCCGATGGAATTCGCGGTCGAGGCGCAGAACCTGCTCGCCGTCAGCCTCGAAGGAGCCGTGGGATGAGTGACGCAGGCCGGATGATCCTTGAGGTGCGCGATCTCCGCGTGCGGGCCGGCGAGCGGGTGATCCTCGACGGCGTCTCGCTTGCGGTACGCGCGGGCGAGGTGCACGCGATCATGGGACCGAATGGCTCCGGCAAGAGCACGCTGACCGGCGTGCTGGCAGGTCGCCCCGGCTACGAAGTCCTCTCGGGTAGTGCCAGCTATCTCGGCCGCGACCTCCTCGCGATGCCACCCGAGGAGCGCGCGCGCGAAGGCCTGTTCCTCGCATTCCAGTACCCGGTCGAGATCCCGGGCGTCAACAACGTCTATCTGCTGAAGGCCTCGCTGAATGCGCTCCGCAAGCACCGCGGCGAGCCAGAGCTCGATGCTTTCGAGTTCCTGAACCTGGTACGCAGCCGGCTCGCCGACATGCACATGGACGAGACCCTGCTGAATCGCGGCGTCAACGAGGGATTCTCGGGCGGCGAGAAGAAGCGCAACGAGATCCTGCAAATGAGCCTGCTGCAGCCGACCCTTGCGCTCCTCGACGAGACCGACTCAGGCCTCGACGTCGATGCGCTCAAACTCGTCGCGGAAGGCGTCAATGCCCAGAGATCGCCCGACCGTGCGATCGTGCTTGTCACGCATTACCAGCGCCTCCTTGATCACGTCGTGCCGGACCAGGTGCACGTGCTCGCGGCAGGACGCATCGTCAAGAGCGGCGGGCGCGATCTCGCCCTCGAACTCGACCGCCGCGGCTACGACTGGATTCTCGAAGGGGCGGCAACCGCGTGAACGCGCCGGGCATCATCGAACGCATCGCGGCAGGTCACGCAGGCCTCACCCCCGCTTTCGCGGGCGGTCCGGCCTGGACGCGCCGCCGCGGGCGCGCACTCGACACGCTCCTCGCGCGCGGTCTGCCGGACCGGCGCGACGAGAACTGGAAGTACCTCGACCATGCGCGCCTTGCGGAATACCACTTTGATGCGGTGCCGCAGTCAACCATTGGCGCGGCCGAACTTCTTCCACGACTGCTTCCGTTCGCGGATGCGCGGCGTATCGTCCTCGTCGACGGCCACCTCGACGCACGGCTTTCGGATTTTTCGGGGACGGAAGGCCTCGAGGTCCTCGATCTCGGCACGCTGCTCGAACGCGACCCGGAAGCGGCACTCGCGCTGCTGCGCACGCCCGGCGAGGACGCTGATGACCGCTACGCGCTGCTTGCGGACGCCTTCGCCACCAGCGGCGTCACGATCCGCGTTGCGCCGGGTACACGGCTGAAGCAACCGGTCTATCTCGTCCACGTGGCGAGCGCCGCCGCGGCGGCCGTTCACCAGGCCCGCGTCGTCGTCAACGTCGGTGCCTCCGCAAAACTATTGCTGGTCGAGCACTTCATCGCGCTCGGAGCCGAGGCCGCCCTCGGCAATCTCGCGGGTGAACTCGCGATCGGTGCAGAGGCCGAAGTCGTGCATGTCCGGCTGCATGAGCACGCGCCGTCCGCTGCCCAGGTCGAGACCTGGACCGGAAGTCTCGCACAGGGCTGCCGCTACGATCAGCATCTGCTCGCGCTCGGCGGGCGCATGCTCCGCTCCAATCTCCGGCTCTCACTGGATGGCCGTGGCGCCGCCTGCAAGCTTGCGGGCCTCTTGATGGCGGACGGAGAACGCCAGGCGGACCTGCATACGCGGATCGAACATCACGGCCCGGCGACGGTAACGAAACAGGACTATCGCGGGATCGCGGCGGGCCGCGGCCGCGGCGCATTCAACGGCCTGATCGTGGTGCATCCGAGCGCGCGCGGGGCGGACGCGAGCCAGGCGATCCGCAACCTGCTGCTGACACCGCTCGCGGAACTCAACGCGCGGCCGCAACTCGAGATTCACGTGGACGACGTCAAGTGCCGTCACGGCGCGACGACGGGCACGCTCGACGAGGCGCAACTCTTCTACCTGCGCTCGCGCGGCCTCGATACGGCGGCGGCCCGCGCGCTGCTCACATTCGCGTTCTGCCAGGACATGATCGGACGGCTGCCACTGCCGGAGCTTCGCGCGATGGCGGAGACGCTCGTCGCCGGCGCCCTTCCCGACCGCGACCTGATCCGGGGGCTCCTCTGATGGCTGCGGTCCGTGAGATGGTGCCAGGACTCGACGTCGCGCGGATTCGCGGTGATTTTCCCGTGCTCGCCCGGACGGTCAACGGGCATCCCCTGGCCTATCTCGACAATGCTGCGTCGTCGCAGCAGCCGTCCCCCGTCATCGACGCGGTCGCCGACTATGCGCGTTCGCATCACGCCAACGTCCACCGGGGCGTCCACACGCTGTCGCAGGAGGCGACCGCCCTGTACGAAAGCGCGCGCGAACGCGTGCGGCGCTTCATCAATGCGGCGTCGACCGCCGAGATCGTGTTCGTGCGCGGCACCACCGAGGCGATCAACCTCGTCGCGCAATCGCACGGTCGGCCAAGGCTCGGCGCCGGGGACGAGATCGTCGTCTCGCAACTCGAGCATCACTCGAACATCGTGCCCTGGCAGCTCCTGTGCTCGCAGACCGGCGCGAGACTCCGGGCCGTGCCGATCGACCGCCGCGGCGTGGTCGACTTCGATGCTTACCTGCGGATGCTCGGGCCGCAGACCCGCATCGTCGCGCTCGCGCACGTCTCGAACGCGCTCGGGACCGTGCTGCCGATCGCCGATTTCGTGGCTGCGGCGCGGGAGCGCGGCATCACGACAGTCGTCGACGGCGCGCAGGCCGTTCCCCACTTGCCGGTCGACGTGCAGACGCTCGGCAGCGATTTCTATGCATTTTCCGCGCACAAGATGTATGGGCCGACCGGCATCGGCGTGCTGCACGCGCGCGAGAACCTGCTCGCCACGATGCCGCCCTGGCAGGGTGGCGGCGACATGATCCTCTCCGTCTCGTTCGAGGGCTCGACCTGGAATCACCTGCCGCACCGCTTCGAGGCGGGTACGCCGAACATCGGCGGTGCCATCGGACTTGGGGCCGCGATCGACTACCTCGACGCCATCGGGCTCGTGCGCGTCGCGGCCCACGAGCAGGACCTGCTCGAATATGCCACGGCGCGGCTCTTGAGCATCGACGGCCTGACGATCGTCGGCACGGCGCCGGAGAAAAGCAGCCTCGTTTCCTTCACGGTCGACGGCATCCACCCGCACGACCTCGGCACGGTGCTCGATTCACGGGGCGTCGCCGTGCGCACCGGTCACCACTGCGCGATGCCGGTCATGGAATTCTTCGGCGTGCCGGCGACCGCGCGGGCCTCGTTCGGACTCTACAACACGCGTCTGGAGATCGACGCGTTGCATGATGCCGTGCTGTACGCGATCCGGATGCTGCGCTGATGGATCTCGCCGACCTCTACCGCGACGTCATCGTGGATCACAACCGGCGGCCGCGGAACCGCGGCCGGCTGCCGGACGCGACGGGAAGCGCGCTCGGCAACAATCCGCTGTGCGGCGACCAGCTCCGCATCGACGTCGAAGTCGCGAACAACGTGATCCGCGACCTGCGATTCGAGGGCAGCGGCTGCGCGATCTCGACCGCTTCGGCGTCGCTGATGAGCGAAGCGGTCAAGGGCAAGACCCGTACCGAGGCCGCGAAGCTGTTCGGTGAGGTGCATCGTATGCTGACCGGCGACGCCTCGGGTGCCGCGGCACTCGGCAAGCTCGCGGCGCTCGCAGGCGTGCGCGAGTTTCCCGCGCGGGTCAAGTGCGCGAGCCTCTGCTGGCATACGCTGAACGCCGCGCTCGCGGGCAGCGCGGCCCCAGTCACGACAGAATGAGCATGCGCCACGCAAGTCACGAGCCATTTGTCGTCAGCCGCGACGTGCGCGCGGTGATCGTCCCGGCCGGCGTCGAGGTGAAACTTCGCACCGGCAGCGTCGGCTACATCACCCAGGCGCTCGGCGGCAGCTTCACCGTTTACGTCGAGGGCAACCTGTTTCGGATCGCGGGCGCCGACGGCGACGCGATCGGCAAGGAACCGCTGCGCGCTCCCGAATTGCCGCCGGGCGCGAGCGACGACGACGTCAATCGGGTGGTCTGGGACCAGCTCAGGACCTCCTTTGACCCGGAGATCCCGATCAACATCGTCGATCTCGGCCTCGTCTACGACTGCAACATCACCGCCAATCCCGACGGCACGCGCGACGTCGCGATCCGGATGACGCTCACTGCCCCCGGCTGCGGAATGGGCGAGGTGCTGGTGGCTGACGTGCGCGACAAGCTGCTGATGATCCCGACCGTGCGCAAGGCAGACGTCGATCTTGTGTTCGACCCGCCCTGGAACCAGACCATGATGTCGGAAGCCGCTCGTCTGCAGACCGGCATGATGTGAAGACCTTGAAGGGGGCGGTCCCCGTCAGGCACAGGAGGGGGACGGGCCCCGCCAGGAAAAGATCTACCAAGCGATGGCCCAGGAGGCGGGCGTGCAGGTGGC
>JANLWE010000109.1:0-21797 GCA_031364365.1 Gammaproteobacteria bacterium
TCATGGGCGACCCAGTGCCGGTCGTAGCGCGATTTCGCCAGCGACCAGGCAATGCCATAGGCGACGATTGCGATTCCAACGATCGCGACCAGCGACCAGCCCAGGATACTAAGAAATCTCTTCATGCCCCCTGCGGGGCAACAATATCACCTAGCCGGTGGCACTGACCCGCCAGATGACGTTGCCGACGTCGTCCGCCACGAGCACTCCACCCAGCTTGTCCACGGCGACCCCGACCGGCCGGCCTTTCGCATTGCCTACCTCATCCACGAATCCCGTCAGCAGCTCGATCGGAAGGCCGGACGGCTTGCCGCCACTGAACGGAACGAAGATCACCCGGTAGCCGCTCGGCGGCTTCCGGTTCCACGAGCCGTGCTGGCCGACGAACATGCCGTTCAGGAACCGTTCCGGCAGCTTCGCGCCGTCCGCAAGCGCGAGGCCGAGCGAGGCCGTATGAGGTCCCAGCGCGTAGTCAGGTTTGATCGCCTTTGCAACCAGGTCCGGACGCGGCGGCTGCACGCGTTCGTCGACGATCTGTCCGTAGTAGCTGTAGGGCCATCCGTAGAAGCCGCCCTCGCGCACGGAGGTCATGTAATCCGGCACGAGGTCGCTGCCGAGTTCGTCCCGCTCATTCACGACGGTCCAGAGCAGGCCGGTCGTCGGTTCCCAGACGAGGCCGTTTGGATTCCGGAGACCCGAGGCATAGATCTCCCGCGCGCCGGTCTTCGCGTCGATCTGGAGGATGCCCGCGCGATCCACTTCCTGATCGATTCCGTTTTCGGCCACGTTGCTGTTCGACCCGACCGTGACATAGAGCGTGGAACCGTCGCGGCTCGCGATGACGTTCTTGGTCCAGTGATGATTCAGTTTTCCGCCGGGCAGGTCGGCCACCTTGGCGCCGCGCGCCGAGATCGTCGTGTCGCCGGTCCGGTAGGGAAATCTCAGCAGCGCGTCGGTATTCGCGACGTAGAGTTGGTTGCCGACGAGCGTCATGCCGAACGGAGAATTGAGTCCTGTGAGAAGAACGGACCGCTGATCGGCGACACCATTGCCGTCACTGTCGCGCAACAGAGTAATTCGATTGGCGCTCGGCACGGCGGAACCGGCGCGCTTCATCGCCTTCTTCATGAAGAAACCCTTGATGCCCTTGCCGTCTTCAGGCCGATCCGGCGCGGCGGTTTCAGCCACGAGCACGTCACCGTTCGGGAGGACATATATCCAGCGTGGATGGTCGAGTCCGTCCGCGAAGGCAACCACCTGGGTGCCCTCGGCCGCGATCGGACGCCCGCCGTCGGGCCAGCCGATGGCCGGCGCGATCTTCACGGTCGGAATGAGGGACTTGTCGGGTGAGGGCAGCCGCGGATCGGGTCCGGTACCGTCTTCGACGTTCAACCGGGCTTCGCCACCGCAAGCGCCCAGCGCAAACGCGGCCACGACGCCCAGCCAGGACATATGATGTCGGTGCATGTCTATGCGCAGCGTCGTCTGTTGCACTGCGCTCAGTCTGTCAGCGGCCGCCGCATTCGGCGCGGACACCAGACCACCCCGCGCGTTCGGCAGCCCGAGCAACGCAACGGACAATTGTTATCGCCTGCATAGCCGCGAAGGTGAGGTCGTGGGCGAAGTCGAGGTGACTGTATCGATCGACGCCAGCGGCCGCGTGCGCAAGGCCGAACTCGTGGCCTCGAGCGGCGACGAGACGCTCGATTCGGCGGGCGTCTGCATCCTGCATAAAATGAGCTTTGTGCCGGCCCGCCGGAACGACGTCAGTGTCGAATCGACTTTGTCCTGGCCGATCCTCGTCCGGCTGCCGAACTAGGCCTTCGCTTCGGGAAACTCCGCGTCGAGGATCTGGACCAACTCCTCGTCCACGCGATCGCGGAACATGGCGAGCAGGAAACCGAGCTTCGCATCCACGACGATCTCGTCCTTGCCGACGACGACCTTGCCCGTGACGTTCGAGTGCTCGATCGAGAGCACATTGCCTTTCCACCGGCACTCGGCTTCGAAGCGCTCGGCGAGTGCGGCGGCCATGCGGTCAACTTTCTGTCGCGCGACCTTGGCCGTGAGGTCGTGACTCCGGCGCAATTGGATCCGGCTCATAGCGCGCGCCAGCCTATATCGCGGCGGAACTGCATGCCATTCCATTTCACGCGATCGACCAGGACGTAGGCTGCGCGCTGCGCTTCCGCGACCCCCGCACCGAGCCCGACCGCGCAGAGCACACGGCCGCCCGCCGTCACGACGCGCTTGCCGTCCTGGCGCGTGGCGGCATGGAAGATCTTGCCGGGCAGGGCTGTCGCTTCATCGAGTCCGTCGATGGCATCACCCGCGCGCGGCTGGTCCGGGTAGCCGCTGGCGGCGAGCACGACGCCGAGCGCTACCCGCGGATCCCAGTCGGCCTGCACTTCGTGCAGCCGTCCCGCGAGCGCGGCTTCGCAAAGCGTCGTGAGGTCGCTCGTGAGCCGGACCATGATCGGCTGTGTCTCGGGGTCGCCTAACCGGCAGTTGAATTCGAGCACGTTCGGCGTGCCGTCGGGCGCGATCATGATTCCCGCATACAGGAAGCCGGTATACGGCATGCCCTCCGCGGCGAGACCGCGGAGCGTCGGCGCGATCACCTCGCGCATGATGCGCTCGTGCAGCGCGGGCGTGACGACGGGTGCCGGCGAACAGGCACCCATGCCACCCGTGTTCGGACCCGCGTCGCCATCCAGCAGCCGCTTGTGATCCTGCGAAGTCGCGAACGGCAGCACATGTTCGCCGTCCGCCATGACAATGAAACTCGCTTCCTCACCCTCGAGGAATTCCTCGACGACGACGACGCGGCCCGCATCGCCAAAGGCGCCTGCAAACATGTCTTCGGCCGCGCAGATCGCCTCGTCCGCACTTGCAGCGATGATCACGCCCTTGCCCGCGGCAAGACCGTCGGCCTTGACGACAATCGGCGGGTGTTGCGCCCGGATCGCCGCGGGATCGAAGGTCGCCCTTGTGAACGCGGCGTAACGCGCAGTCGGGATGCCGTGACGCGTCAGGAATTCCTTGGTGAACTGCTTGCTGCCTTCGAGCCGTGCGGCGAGGCGGCGCGGCCCGAAGCAGGCGAGACCGGCGGCTTCGAACGCATCGACGACGCCGGCGACGAGCGGACCCTCGGGACCGACGACCGTGAGGTCCACACGCTCGGCGCGCGCGAGCGCGACGAGTCCGGCGATGTCCATCGCGGCGACCGCCACGTTCCGGCACTTCGCCTCGATCGCGGTTCCGGCATTGCCCGGTGCGACGAAAACTTCCGAGACCCGCGGAGATTGCGCGAACTTCCAGGCCAGCGCATGTTCGCGGCCGCCGCCGCCGATGACCAGTATTTTCACGGCGCGCTCAGTGACGGAAGTGCCGCATGCCGGTGAAGACCATTGCGATGCCGCACTCGTCCGCGGCGGCGATGACCTCGGCGTCGCGCAGCGAACCGCCTGGCTGGATCACGGCGCGGATGCCGAGGGCCGCCGCCGAGTCCAGTCCATCGCGAAAGGGAAAGAAAGCGTCGGATGCCATCACGCTGCCTTCGACCACGAGCTTCGCGTCCTCCGCCTTCATCGCGGCGATGCGCGTCGACACGACGCGGCTGGTCTGGCCCGCGCCAATGCCGACCGTGCGGCCATTGCGGGCGAACACGATCGCGTTGGACTTGACGTACTTGCAGATGCGCCAGGCGAACAAGAGGTCGGCGAGCTCGGTCGCATCGGGTGCGCGCCGCGTGACGGGCTTGAGTGCCGCCACATCGACGGTGCCGCTGTCGCGTGCCTGTGCGAGCAGGCCGCCCCCGACCGATTTCAGCTCGACCGCCGGCGGTGAGATCGAGTCGAGCGCGCCGGTCCGCAGCACGCGGACATTCTGCTTCGAACCAAAGGCCGCGAGCGCATCGGCCGAGTAATCCGGCGCCGCGACCACCTCGACAAATTGCCGTTCGACGATGGCGGATGCCGTCTTCGCGTCGACCAGGCGGTTGAAGGCGATGATGCCGCCAAAGGCGGAGGTGGGGTCCGCCTCGTAGGCGAGGAGATAGCTCTCGAACGTGCCCTTGACCGTCGCCGCGCCGCAGGGATTGGCATGCTTGACGATGACGCAAGCGGGCGACTCGAACTGTCGTACGCATTCGATCGCGGTATCGGCGTCGGCGATATTGTTGTAGGAAAGCTCTTTTCCCTGCAGCTGCTCCGCGGTTGCGATCGACGCGGCCGTCGCGAGCGGCTCCGCATAAAAAGCCGCCGGCTGGTGCGGATTCTCCCCGTAGCGCAGGTCCTGCTTCTTGCGAAAGCCTGCGGCGAGCGTCTCGGGAAAGGAATCGTCCTTCATCTGTCTCCGAAGCCAGGCCGAGACCATCGCGTCGTACTGGCTCGTGTGGGAAAACGTCTTGGCCGCGAGGCGGCGGCGTGTCGCGGCCAGTACCGTGCCCGCGCGAAGCTCTGCGAGCACGCCGGGATAATCGGCGGGATCGACGAGGACCGTCACGCGCTCGTGATTCTTCGCCGCGGCGCGGAGCATTGCCGGGCCGCCGACGTCGATGTTTTCGACGGTCTGCGACTCGGCAAAGGGATAGAGATTGACGACGAGTACATCGATCGGCCGGATGCCGTGCTCCCGCATGACGGCGTCGTCCTGCCCGGCGCGGCCGAGCAGGGCGCCGTGCACACGCGGGTGCAGCGTCTTCACGCGGCCGTCCATGATTTCGGGAAAGCCCGTCTCGCTTGCAATCTCGGTCACCGGCAGGCCGGCAGCTGCAAGCGCGTGTGCCGTGCCCCCGGTCGAAAGCAGTTCGAAGCCGAGTTTCCGGAGCTCGCGGGCAAGCTCGACGATTCCGGTTTTGTCTGAAACGGAGAGCAACGCCCGCCGGGCGTTCGGCAGCGTCATCTGCTCAGGAAGCGAGCCCGTACTCGCGCAGTTTCTTGCGCAGGGTGCCGCGATTGATGCCGAGGATCGTTGCCGCACGGCTCTGGTTGCCATCCGCGTAGTCCATCACCGCCTGGAACAGCGGCAATTCCACTTCGCGCATCACGAGATCGTAAAGCCGCCCGGGCCGATGGCCGTTCAGGCTGTCGAAATAGGTGCAGAGCGCCTGTTCGGTGTGGTCGCGGAGCGGAATATCGCGCGTGTGCCCATTAGCCGGGCGGAATCTCTTCGCGGTCATTGCCACTGCGTCCCCGAATCCGTCGTCATCGTTGTAAATCAGGCTGCCCGTGCCACGCGGCCGATCAGTCCTGAGAGGAATTCGCTCGTGAGCGAAAGCTGCTCCCTCGCGCATTCCGTCGTCAACAGCCCGGCTGGCAAGTGTCCGACCTCCGGATGAAGACGGCAATACCAACCGAGATGTTTGCGCGCCACGCGGACTCCTTTCATCTCGCCGTAAAACGAGTAAAGGGCCTCGAGGTGCGAAAGCATGATAGCACGGACCTCTTCGAGCAAAGGCGGCGCGGCAACCGTCCCTGCGAGTCCCGCGCGCAGTTCGCGGAAGATCCAGGGTCGTCCTTGCGCCGCGCGTCCGATCATCACGCCGTCGGCTCCGCTTAGTTCCAGCGCCTTCAAGGCCTTGGCCGCACAATCGATGTCGCCGTTGACGAAAACCGGAATGCGCACCGACTGCTTGACGGCTGCGACGGTTTCGTATTCGGCTGCTCCCTGGAAGAATTCACTGCGCGTGCGGCCGTGCACGGCGATCGCCGCGATGCCTTCCTGTTCCGCGATGCGGGCGATCGAAACCGCGTTTCGATTCTCGCGGTCCCAGCCCGTGCGTGTTTTCAGGGTGACCGGCACTCCGGCCGCGGCCACGACCGCGGCGAGTATGCTGCGCACCAGCGGCTCGTCCCGCATCAACGCGGAACCGGCGGCGCGATTGCAGACTTTCTTGGCCGGACAGCCGAAATTGATGTCGATGACCTGGGCGCCGAGCTCGACGTTCATGCGCGCGGCCTCCGCCATCATCGACGGGTCGTAACCCGCGATCTGCACGATGCGCGGCTCGGGCTCGTCGCGATGATCGAGCCGATGTCGCGACTTGGACGTATTCCAGAGCCGCACGTCCGAAGTGACCATCTCGGACGCGGCAATTCCGGCGCCCATGCGGCGGCAGAGCCGCCTGAACGGCAGGTCGGTGACGCCCGCCATCGGCGCGAGCGCGAGCGGCGCTGCGAGCGTGAATGGGCCGATCTTCATTGCAGGGCAGTCTTGATCTGGTTGGCGCAGCGCACGCCACCCGCGGCCGGCAGGCAGATGTCGAGTTCGAATCCGACGGCCTCGGTGCCCGGGTCCACGATGCGGATCACCGCGTCCGCGCGTTCGCCCGACTGCAGGAGACCGCGCGCGTCGGCACCCGGCAGGTAATCCGCCGGCCCGATGTCCCGCATGCCCAGCGTGCCGCCGAATCGATCCTGGAGTACGAGGCGAAGCAATGGGAAGGGCTGGGCGTAGGTGGCGCGGTTGACGATGCTTGCGCGCAGCATCAGGCGATTTGCCTCGTTCGGATCACTCGCCGCACCCCATTGGCGAAGCTCGTATGCGGAGATGTCCGTCGGCGCGAGCAGCGTCAGGCCGAAGAACGCATAGGTGCCCGCGATCACGGGTCCGATGCCGGGACTCTTGACCAGGTCGTTGCGCTGGCTGTGGACGACCTGGACGGCCAACATAAAGGCGAACAAGGCCACGCCTGCAACCCAGGGCCAGCGTTGTGAGAGGAATGCGGCCGACGATTCCTGGGTTTCGAACTCCCGGACCGCTGAGTCGCGAGCGGCGGCCTCCTCGGCGAGTCGACGGCGCATCTCCTCCGGAATGAGGATGCGCGGCGCCGTCGAGTGCGGAGGCGCGGCAGGCTCCTCCGATTCGAGGATGATGTTTTCTCCGGCTTCCTCGGCTTCCTCGGCTTCCTCGATCGGCTCGTCCTGCTCGTCGAGCACGAGGATCGGATGTTCATCCGTGCTGTCGAGATCCTTCGGCGGGGTTTCGAAGACGAACAGACGGTCGAGGTCGGCGGCATTGCCGTGAAATTCCAGGGCGCGTTCCTCGTCGTCGGGCGCCGGATCGGGTACGGCAGTGAGCTCGACGGGCGAAGACAGTTCGATATTCTCGCCGCCCGGCAGCTCCTCGACGGTCATCGAGTCGTCCGGCGATCCTTCCGCGGGCGCCGGCATGGACTTGAACGCCAGTTCGCTCAGGTTCTCGAGTGCGTTGAAGCTCGTCGAGCAGACGCCGCAGCGCACCTCGCCCTGGGCAGCCCGAAGCGCCTCCGCCGTGACGCGAAAGACCGTCGCACAATCAGGACATTGGGTGTACACGCCTACTCCGCGCGCCGGCGGCCTGCGAGCAGGATCCAGCCATCGCGCTCCGCCGATGTTTCGATATCAAACCACGGTCGATAGGACTGCGCCACCTCCGCGCCCTGGCTTTCCAGGAGACCCGCGAGAACGATGGTGCCGCCCGCCCTGCAGTTCGCGGCAAGGCGCGGCGCGAGTTCGATCAGGGGCCCTGCCAGGATGTTCGCAAGCACCAGATCGAAAGAGCCGGTGATCGCGTCGGCTTGGGAAATCACCGTGATTGCGCGGGTCAGGCCGTTCTTGTGCGCGTTTTCCCGGGTCGCGAGCAGCGCCTGGGGATCGATATCGAAGGCCGTCGCGGCGGCGGCGCCGAGCTTGAGGGCGGCGAGCGCGAGGATGCCCGACCCGCAGCCGTAATCCAGGAGGCTTGATCCGGCGAGCGGTCTCGCATCAAGCCATTCGAGGCAAAGCGCGGTCGTCGCGTGCGTGCCGGTGCCAAAGGCAAGACCCGGGTCGAGTTCGAGTACCACTGCAGCCGCCCCGGCCGGCCGCTGGCCCGCGGGGCAGACCCAGAGGCACCGCCCGAAACGCATCGGACGGAAGTCCTTGAGCCATTCGCGTTCCCAGGCGCGGTCGGCGAGATGCTCGAAACGGATCGCGTCGGCCGGCAGTCCGAGCACGGCTGCGAGCATCGCGACGAGCAGGCCCGGCTCCGGGGTTTCGGGGAAGAGCGCGCGCAGGCGGACCTCGCGCCAGATCGGCGTCGCTCCAGGCGCAGGCTCGAGCAGCGGTTCGTCGCCCGCATCCGCGAGCGAGAGCGCGATGGCCCCGAGCCGGGTGCAGGCGTCCTCAGTGCGAGGGAGATCGTCGCGGCCGAGCTCGATCACGAGCTGGGTCCAGCTCACTTCAGCCCAAGGCGACGCTCGAGATAATGAATGTCGAGTCCGCCTTGCCGGAAGGCCGAGTGCCCGAAAATTTCCTGGTGCAGGGGTGCGTTCGTCTTGATCCCCTCGACGACCATCTCGGAGAGGGCGTTTCGCATCCGCGCGATCGCGGTGTCGCGGTTCTCGCCGTATGAGATCAGCTTGGCGATCAGCGAGTCGTAGAAGGGCGGCACGGCATAGCCCGAATACAGGTGGCTGTCGACGCGGATGCCGGGACCGCCGGGCGCGTGCCAGAGCCGGACCGGGCCCGGCGAGGGCGCGAAGGTTTTGGGATCCTCAGCATTGATACGGCATTCCATCGCCCAGCCGCGGAGAACGATGTCCTCCTGCTTGAATGGCAGCGGCTCGCCCGCAGCGATCCGAAGCTGCATCTTGACGATGTCCACGCCGGTCACAAGTTCGGTCACCGGGTGCTCGACCTGCACGCGGGTATTCATCTCGATGAAGAAGAAATTTCCGTCCTCGTACAGGAACTCGAGCGTGCCGGCGCTCCGGTAACCGACCGCCTCACAGGCGGCGACGAGCTTCTCGCTCATTTCCGCGCGCTGCCTGGCCGTGATGCCCGGGGCCGGGGATTCCTCGATGATCTTCTGGCGCCTGCGCTGGAGCGAGCAGTCGCGCTCGCCGAGCGACACGACGCTCCCGTAGTTGTCGCCGAGCACCTGGAACTCGATGTGCCGCGGTTTCTCGAGGAATTTCTCCATGTAGACCGTGTCGTTGCCGAAGGCTGCAAGCGCCTCGGTCTTCGCGACATGGATTGCGTTGACGAGCGTCGCGTCGCTGTGGACCACGCGCATGCCGCGGCCGCCGCCGCCGCCGGAGGCCTTGATGATCACCGGGTAGCCGATGCTGCGGGCCATCCGGAAGCACTCGTCCTGGTCCTCGGGCAGGGGCCCGTCGGATCCGGGGACGCAGGGCACGCCGTGTTCCTTCATGGTACGGATCGCGGAGACCTTGTCGCCCATCTGGCGGATGGTCTCGCTTTTCGGGCCGATGAAGACGAAACCGCTGTTCTCCACGCGCTCGGCGAAATCGGCGTTTTCGGAAAGGAAGCCGTACCCGGGATGAATGCCGACCGCGTCGGTCACTTCAGCGGCGCTGATGATCGCCGGCATGTTGAGATAGCTGTCGCGCGAGGCCGGCGGGCCAATACAGACGGTCTCGTCGGCAAGCAGCACGTGTTTCAGGTTCTGGTCGGCCGTCGAATGCACGGCAACGGTCTTGATGCCGAGCTCGCGACAGGCGCGCAGGATGCGAAGCGCGATCTCGCCACGGTTGGCGATGACGATCTTGTCCAGCATTCCGCTTACTCGATCGCGAACAGGGGTTGGCCGAACTCGACCGGCTCGCCGTTCTTGGCGAGTACCGCGACGATCTTGCCGGCGCGCTCGCTCTCGATCTGATTCATCATCTTCATTGCTTCGATGACGCAGAGCACCTGGCCGACACGGATTTCCTGGCCGACTTCGACGAAGGCCTTGGCGCCCGGCGCGGGCGACGCATAAAAGGTGCCGACCATCGGCGCGGTGACCAGGTTTTCATCGCGTGCGGCGGGGGCCTGCGCAACTGCGGGTGCCGGGGGTGCGGCGGCAGCCAGCGCAGCGCTCGCTGCGACGACCGTTGCCGGGTTGGGGGCACCGACAGACGCGGGCGCCCCCTGGCTGAAGCGGGCGATGCGCACTGATTCCTCGCCCTCCGAAATCTCGATTTCGGCGAGCCCGGATTCCTCGAGCAGCTCGATGAGTTTCTTGATCTTGCGGATATCCATCATTTCCCTCCGGACGGCCGATCGAGACGGTCGAGCGCGGCAGTGAGCGCGAGTTCGTAACCCTGCGCTCCAAGGCCGACGATGCTGCCCACCGCAATATCGGAAAAATAGGAGTGCTGGCGGAACGGCTCCCGCGCATGCACATTGGAAAGGTGCACCTCGATGAAGGGCACGGAGACCGCGAGCAGCGCGTCGCGAAGCGCAATGCTGGTGTGGGTGAAGGCGCCCGGATTCACGATGGCGAAATCGACCGGACTCGCCACGAGCGCCTGGACCCGCTCGACCAGTTCATGTTCGGCATTGCTCTGGTAGCTCTCGAGTGTCGCGCCGCGCCTGGCAGCTTCCGATTTCAGGCGCTCCTCGATGGCGGCGAGCGTGACGTCCCCGTACCAGCCGGGCTCCCGGCGGCCGAGCAGATTCAGGTTGGGCCCATTGATGAGCAAGATTCGATGCATTGCCCCTATTATGCATCGAACAGGAGGCGATCGGCGTCGATCTGACGCCAAATCAGTCTATTTTCGGCAGCCCGGTCCGGATTTGTTCCTGGGCGGTCTTCAGATCGATCCGACCGGAATCGATCGCCCGGACGGCCGAGAGGATGACGTCGGCCTGAGGCCGGTGCAACTCGCCGACATGAATGGTCACGATCCGGTCCTTCGCGTCGGTGAAGACCGTGAACGGCAGGCCGATGGACTCCATGCCGAAGGCGCGGGCGGCATCCAGGCCGTCCTGCTCGCCGATCAGGATGGTGTAGTCGATCGGTGTGGCGTTCAGGTAGCGCAGCACGTCCTCGCGGAAGTCGATCGCGATCCCGATCCATGCAAACTCCGAATAAGCCGGATCGCGGGCGAGGTCGTTCAGCATCGGGATTTCGCGCCGGCAGGGCGCGCACCAGGTCGCCCAGAAATTGATGATCGCGGGCTTCCCGCTCCATTCGGCAAGCGCGCGCATCCGGCCATCTCGATCTGCCAGCGAGATGTCGGGTCGCAATTCCGGAATCACCGCCGGCTGGACTGCCGGTGGCGCGGGCTTTTCAGGGGCGAGAATTTCTCGGCTCGCGAGGAACGCTGCGATGCCCGCGGCGAGCGCGACCAGGGCGACTAAGACCCATCGCCCCTGACGCCCGAGGCTCAGCATTCGCGCGCGAAGCGGGCGAGATGTGAGCGAAAGTCGTCGGCGTCGACGAAGCCGACAAGGCGGAATGCGCGGCATTCGCGCCCATGCGCTCCAAAGAACGCCGTGGTTGGCGGCCCGTAAACGCCGAAACGGCGGAACAGGGCCTGGTCGGCCTCGCTATTCGCCGTCACGTCGGCTTTGAGCAGCACGAAGCCGGAAAGATCCTTCTGCACATCCGGCACCGAGAACGTGTACTTCTCCATTTCCTTGCAGGACACGCACCAGTCGGCATAGAAATCGAGCAGCGCCGGTTTTCCCGCCGCCTTGGCAGCCGCGAGTTCCCGATCGAGATCCTCGGTTGAGGCAACCCGCTTGAACGGTAATGGCTCGGCGCTCTTCGCGGCAGCCTCGCCGGCGAAACCGGGCAGTGCCGCGCCACCCAGGGGCTGCAGCGGATCGTGGCCGCCCGCCGCAGCGCCGACCATCATGATCACGCCCCAGACGATGGCGGCGAGTCCGGTGCCGCGCGCGACCAGGCGCGAGGGATCGCCGCCGGGACTCGCTCGGCCGAATCCGCCGAAGTAGTAACCGCTGACAATGACGAGCAGCGCCCACAAGGCAAGGGTCAGCGATCCCGGCAGGACGCGTTCGAGCATCCAGACCGCGACGGCCAGGAACAGCACGCCGAATAGCGTCTTGACCGTCGTCATCCAGGCGCCGGCATGCGGCAGGAAGCGCCCGCCCGCCACGCCAACGAGGAGGAGCGGAGAGCCCATGCCGATCGCCATGGCGAAAAGGGCCAGCGCGCCGCGCAGCACATCCCCGGTCTGGCCGATCACGGCGAGCGCTGCGACCATCGGTGGAGCGACGCAGGCGGTGACGACCAGTGCCGAGAGGGCGCCCATGATCGCAGTACCCACGAAACTGCCGGACTTCTGCCGGCCGGAAGCGCCGGCAAGCCGCGTCTCGAGTGCCGCCGGAATCTTGAGGTCGAACAGGCCGAACATCGCAAGTGCGAGCACGACGAACAGCGCGGCGAACACGATGATAATCCAGGGCTGCTGGAAAAACGCCTGCGCCTGCTGGCCGGCGGCCGCGAAAGCGGCGCCGGCGATCGTGTAAGTGAGCGCCATACCGAGGACGTAGACCACGGACAGCATGAATGAACGGCGCGGCGTCGCCGCCTCGCCCTGGCCGGCGATGATTCCCGACAGGATCGGGATCATCGGCAGCACACACGGGGTGAAGGCGAGAAGCAGGCCGAAGCCGAAAAAGCTCGCCATCACGACCAGCAGGCTGCCATCCGCGATCAGGCTCGAGAGACGGTCCTGTTCCGAAACCATCGGCGGCGCGTCGGCCCGGGACGGGGAGCCGGACGGCGGCAAATCGATCGCGACGGTCTTCGTGACCGGCGGGTAGCAGAGACCCGCATCGGCGCAGCCCTGGTAGCTGACCGCGATCTCGAATGACGAGGCGTCAGCCGGCCGCGTGACGGGAACCGTTGCCATGAGTGCGTCGTAGTAAACCTCGACATCGCCGAAGAACTCGTCTGTTTTCTTCTTGCCGGGCGGCATCGCGATTTCGCCGAGCGTGAAGCCCACGGTGGCCGTTTTCACCGAAACCCGATGGCGGTAGAGGTAGTAGCCGGGTGCGATCTGCCAGTCGAGCTGGACCTGACCGCCGCCGTCCGCTGTCGCGCTGAAAACGAATGCCTGGTCGACCGGCAGGAACTGATCCTGGTTGGTCGATGGACCGAGAAGTCCCTGTGCCGAAACGGCGCCCGCGAGCGCGAGACCGAGGAAGAAAAGGATCGTCCTGAGTTTCGTCATGGCGCGGAGGTTAACGGCCTGCCGCCTGCTTGTCGCGACGGTTTGCCCGGTTTCGCGAAGCCAGGGCTGTTTATCAATAGGTTACGAGCGATTGTCACTCAATGCCACAGAGTGCTTGAATTTGGGGCGGCGATCCCTATCATTAGCAGTCGTTCGGCCCGAGTGCTAACCAATTCCAAGGAGTGTTGAACCATGAAGATCCGTCCGCTTCATGATCGTGTGATTGTCAAGCGCGAAGATGAAGAGCGCAAATCACCCGGCGGCATCGTGATCCCCGACACCGCTGCCGAGAAGCCGATCCGCGGCAAGATCGTCGCAGTCGGCAAGGGCAAGATTCTTGAGAACGGGAACGTCCGTCCGCTCGACCTCAAGGTCGGCGACAAGATCCTGTTCGGCAAATACGGTGGAACCGAAGTCAAGGTCGACGGCGACGAGCTCCTCGTGATGCGCGAGGAAGACGTCATGGCCGTGATCGAAAAGTAAAGAGGATAAGTACCAATGGCAGCCAAGGAAGTCAGATTCTCAGACGACGCGCGCACCCGTTTGGTCCGCGGCGTCAACCTGCTCGCGAACGCCGTCAAGGCGACGCTGGGTCCGAAGGGCCGTAATGCCGTGCTCGACAAGAGCTTCGGCGCGCCGACCATCACCAAGGATGGCGTCTCGGTCGCGAAAGAGATCGAGCTCAAGGACAAGTTCGAGAACATGGGCGCGCAAATGGTCAAGGAAGTCGCGTCGTCGACTTCCGATGAGGCCGGTGACGGCACGACCACGGCGACCCTGCTCGCGCAGGCGATCATCCGTGAAGGCATGAAAGCGGTCGCTTCGGGCATCAACCCGATGGATGTCAAGCGCGGCATCGACCTGGCCGTAACGGCCGCGGTTGAGGAGCTCAAGAAGCTCTCCAAGCCCTGCAAGGACTCGAAAGCGATTGCCCAGGTCGGCACGATCTCGGCGAACAGCGACGAGGCCATCGGCAAGAAGATTGCCGAGGCAATGGAGAAGGTCGGCAAGGAAGGCGTGATCACGGTCGAAGAGGGTTCGGGCCTCGAGAACGAACTCGAAGTGGTCGAGGGCATGCAGTTCGATCGCGGCTACCTGTCGCCGTACTTCATCAACAACGCCCAGAACCAGACCAGCGAGCTCGAGAGCCCGTACGTCCTGTTGTACGACAAGAAGGTCTCGAACATCCGCGAGATGCTGCCGCTGCTCGAAAGCATCGCCAAGGCCGGCAAGCCGCTCCTGGTCGTGGCCGAGGATGTCGAGGGCGAGGCACTCGCGACGCTCGTGGTCAACACCATCCGTGGCATCGTCAAGGTCTGCGCCGTCAAGGCGCCCGGCTTCGGCGACCGCCGCAAGGAAATGCTGAAAGACATCGCGGTCCTGACCGGCGGCACCGTGATTGCCGAGGAAGTCGGCCTGTCGCTGGAAAAAGCGACGCTGAATGATCTCGGCCGAGCCAAGAAGATCGTTGCCGACAAGGAAAACACGACGATCATCGACGGCGCCGGCAAACCTTCGGAGATCAAGGGACGGATCGAGCAGATCCGCCGCCAGATCGAGGACGCCACCTCCGACTACGACAAGGAAAAGCTGCAGGAGCGCGTCGCAAAGCTCTCCGGTGGCGTTGCCGTGATCAAGGTCGGCGCGGCCACCGAAATCGAGATGAAGGAAAAGAAAGCCCGCCTCGAGGACGCATTGCACGCAACGCGTGCCGCCGTCGAAGAGGGCGTGGTCCCGGGCGGTGGCGTCGCATTTGTTCGCGTGCAGAAGTTCCTCGACAAGCTCACCGGCGCCAATGAGGACCAGAACGTCGGCATTCGCATCCTGTCGCGATCCATCGAGGAGCCGCTGCGCCAGATCGTGCAGAACGCCGGTGAAGACGGCTCGGTCGTGCTGGCCAAGGTCCGCGAGGGCAAAGGCAGCTTCGGCTACAACGCCGCGACCGGCGAGTACGGCGACATGATCGAGATGGGCATCCTGGACCCGACCAAGGTCACGCGCCTGGCGCTCCAGAATGCAGCATCCGTCGCCGGCCTCCTGCTGACGACCGAAGTAATGGTCGCCGAGGCTCCGAAGGAGGAGCACGACCATCCGTCGATGGGTGGTGGCGGCATGGGCGGCATGGGCGGCATGGACATGTAAAGCCGCAAGGCATTACGCTCGAAAGTTAAAGGCCCGGGAGGCGACTCCCGGGCCTTTTGCTTGAAAAGGTAGACTCGTCGACGACGATGAGCGCGCTCCGACAACGCACGGGCGAATTGCTGGCCCGCTGGCACGAAGCTGGCGGCGATGGGTCGAGGCTTCCGCCGGCGACCGCCGCGCAGACGGAACGCGTTTTCGGGGCGAGCGAATTCGTCGCCGAAACCGCAATCCGCGAGCCTGCGCTGATCGAGACGCTCGCGAGCGGAGGCGAGCTCGAGCGGCCGCGCACCCCAGGCGAAATTGCGGACCTCGTGAATGGGCTGGCAAGCGGCGCCACCGACGAAGCCGTGTTCATGGACGCGCTCCGCCGCCTGCGCCGGAGAGAGCTCGTGCGCATCGCCTGGCGTGACCTTGCGGGTGGCGCGGCCCTGACGGAAACGCTCGCCGAGCTCTCTGCGCTTGCCGATGCCGCAATTGTCACGGCGCTCGCATTTGCATCGCGCGCGCTCGGCCAGCGTCATGGAACGCCCCGCTCGCCAACGGGCGAGGCGCAGGAACTTCTCGTCATCGGCATGGGCAAGCTCGGCGGCGGCGAGCTGAACTTCTCGTCCGACATCGACCTCATCCTCCTGTTTCCAGAGAGCGGCGAAACCGACGGGCCGCGTCCGATTTCGAATGAGGAATACTTCACCCGGCTCGGGCAGGCGCTGATTCGCCTGCTCGACCAGCGCACCGCCGAGGGATTCGTGTTCCGCGTGGACATGCGTCTCCGGCCGTTCGGGGAGCCCGGGCCGCTCGTGATGAACTTCGGCGCGTTCGAGGACTACCTCCAGCAGCACGGCCGCGACTGGGAGCGCTACGCCTGGGTGAAGGCGCGCGCCATCACGGGCTCGGCAAGGTATCGCGGACTGTACGACGAGGTCGTGCGTCCTTTCGTCTATCGCCGCTACCTCGATTTTGGCGTCTACGAAAGTCTGCGGGAAATGAAGGCGATGATCGCGCGCGAAGTGGCGCGGCGCGAGCTTCAGGACAACGTCAAGCTCGGACCGGGCGGCATCCGCGAAATCGAGTTCATCGTGCAGGCGCAGCAGCTGATCCGCGGCGGCGCGGAGCCGGGTCTGCAGACCGCGTCGCTCCAGGCGGCCTTGCCGCGACTCGCCGGGGCAAAGCTTCTGCCCGCGTCGACGGTCGCCGAATTGTGCGAGGCCTACGAATTCCTGCGCCGAGTCGAGAACCGGCTGCAGATGGTCGACGACGCGCAGACGCACGCGCTGCCTGCCGATGCGCTCGGCCGCGAACGTCTGGCGGTGGCGATGGACTGCCGGGACTGGGCGGATTTCTGGACCAGGCTCGAGGCCAGGCGCGGCACGGTCACCGCGCATTTTGCGGACGTCGTCCTCGGCCGCGGGACCGCAGGCGATCGCCCCGCGGCTGCGCTCCTGGAATCGCTGTGGAGCGCGGAACCCGCGCTCGAGCGCATCGCCGCCGACACGAGCCGGTTCGGCTTCGCGGATGCCGGGGCCGCCGCCCGAGTGTTGCTCGAGTTGCGCCAGTCCGCCTATTTCCGGCGTCTCGACGATCATGGACGGCGGCGGCTTGCAACCCTGTTGCCGCGCCTGCTGACACAGACGAACAGCCTGCTGGTCCTGAGACGGCTCCTCAGCATCGTCGAGGCGATCGGTGGGCGTACCGCCTACCTCGCACTCCTGAACGAGAATTCCCAGGCGCTCGCGCGGCTGATCCAGATCTGCGGCCTCGGCGACTACCTCGCCCGGCAGGTGGCCTCGCATCCGCTGCTTCTCGACGAATTGCTCGACTCGCGGGTCTTCGACATGCTGCCGGATCGCGCGCAATTCGAGCAGGAACTCGCCGCGCGGCTCGAGCACGCGGGCGGCGACGACGAGCAGCGCGTGGACGCGCTCAGGCAGTTCCGGCGCGCCGCGACGTTTCGCGTCGCGACGCTCGACCTGACCGGTCGGCTGCCCCTGATGCAGGTCAGCGACCGGCTCACGGACGTGGCCGAACTTATTGTGGAGAAGGCGCTTGCCCTGGCCTGGCAGCACACGGTCGCGCGCTACGGGGAGCCGGGTGCACGGATCGCGATAATTGGCTACGGCAAGTTGGGCGGCATGGAGCTCGGTTACGCCTCGGATCTCGATCTCGTGTTCCTGCACGATTCGGCGGGCGATCGGCAGTCCACGACCGGGCCAAAGGCCGTCGAAAACGAGGTCTTTTTCCTGCGGCTTGCGCAGCGGCTCGTGCATCTCTTGACCGTCCACACGGCCGCCGGCCGTCTCTATGAGGTGGACGTGCGGCTGCGCCCCTCCGGCAAGGGCGGTCTCGCCTTCACTCAGATCGGTGCGTTTGAGGATTACCAGCGCCGCGAAGCCTGGACCTGGGAACACCAGGCGCTGCTGCATTCGCGCTGGGTCGCGGGTGATACGGGGCTCGGCGTCCGGTTCGCATGTATCCGGCGTTCGGTGCTGATGGAGTCGGTCAAGCGCGAATCGCTTCGTGACGACATCGTCGCGATGCGGGAACGCATGCGCGCGGGCCATGGCGTGACACGGGAGGGCCACTTCGACCTGAAGCAGGACCGCGGCGGCATCGCGGACATCGAGTTCATGGCCCAGTACTGGGTGCTCCGCGACGTGCACCGCTATCCGCCGCTCGCGGAATTCGCGGACACCATCCGGCACCTCGAGTCGGTCGGGTCGGCGGCGCTGGTCGATCACCGGGTCATCGACCGGCTCGTTGATGCCTACCGCGCCTACCGGCAGGCCGCGCATCACCTGTCGCTCGAACAGCGGCCGCCCATCGTGGATGCCGGAGCCTATGGGGCGATGCGGGCGCAGGTGGCGGCAATCTGGGACCAGGTGATGGTCGCGGGTGCCGACCCCGCGCCCTTATAATCACGCCGTGTCCCAAACGAGCGAACTGCAGCCCCCCAACGCGCGCGAGCGTTATGAAGTGACGGCGGCCGACCTGCCGCTCTCCTGCCCGATGCCCTCGATGTCACTCTGGAACAGCCATCCGCGGGTCTATCTGCCGATCGAGGCGACGGGCTTCGCAAAATGCCCGTATTGCAGCGCCGAGTACGTGCTGTCCCGCTGACCGACGATGTTCCAGCGGCTCGCAATCGACCGCGGCGCAATCCTGTTTGATGCCGAACGTGTCGCCGCACCGGGCGCGCAGCTGTTCGAACGCGAACACTGGAACGCCCGCGGCGCGCTGACCGGGCAGGCAGGCGGGCGCGGCTCGATTGATTTCATCGAAGCGGACGGACAGCGCTGGGTTATGCGTCGCTACCTGCGCGGCGGAATGGCGGCGCATTTCGCCCGCGACCACTACCTGTTCCTGGGCGACGAACGAACGCGTTCGTTTCGGGAGCTTCGACTGCTCGCAGAACTCCGGGATCGGAACCTTCCGGTGCCGGCGCCAGTGGCCGCGAGCTATCGGCGAGGGCTCCTGACTTATACCGCGTCGCTGATCACGGAGCGTCTGCCCGGTGCGCGCACGCTCTCCGAGTCCCTCGCGGCCGGGGGCATGGACGATGCGCGCTGGGCGGCGATCGGCCATTGCCTGCGACGTTTCCATGACGCCGGCGTGCAGCACGCGGATCTCAACGCGCACAACATCATGCTGGGCGAGAACGGCGAAGTCTGGGTGCTCGATTTCGACCGCGGCCGCCTGCGCGGGCCCGGCTCCTGGAGCGGACGCGTGCTCGACCGGCTGGCCCGGAGCCTCGCGAAGATCAGCAACGGTGCGGGTGAATGGAAGAATGGCTATGCGCTTCTGCGCCTCGCCCATGACGCCTGAGCCGTGATGAGTTACCTCTACAACTTCCTGATCTATCTCGCGGCGCCGTTTGCAATCGCGGCCCAACTCTGGCGCGGCCTGTGGGATCCCAGCTATCGCGACCAGGTTGGCGAACGCCTCGGTTTCGGCGCAGCAATTGCCGGCCCGACGATCTGGATTCACGCGGTGTCGGTCGGCGAGGTGCAGGCGTCCCAGTCGCTGGTCGCGCAATTCCGCAAGAGACATCCACAGTACAAGTTGCTGCTGACGACGGTGACGCCGACCGGCGCCGCACGCGCGCGGTTGCTGTTCGGCGACACAATCGAGCTCCGGTACGTGCCCCTCGACCTGCCGGGCTCGGTCAGGCGCTTCTTCGATCGCGTACAGCCGCAGCTCGCGATGATTCTCGAAACCGAACTGTGGCCGAATCTCTATGCCGAATGCGGTCGACGTGGCATACCGCTGGTGCTCGCGAGCGCACGGGTGTCTCCTCGCTCGGTCGGCAGGTACCGGCGACTCGTTCCGCTCTTTCGCAAGACCCTGTCGTACGGAATCGTCATTGCGGCCCAGAGCGAGACCGACGCCGAGCGATTCAGGTCGATCGGAGCGACGCCTGAGCGGACGCACGTCACGGGCAACATCAAGTTTGACTTTCAGCCGCCGCCTGGCATCGAGGCGCAGGGGCTGCGCTGGCGCGAACAGAATGCGCCTGGCCGGCCGATCTGGGTTGCGGGCAGCACCCATGAAGGCGAGGAAGTGATCATCCTCGACGCGCATCGCATCGTGCTTCAGCGCTTTCCCGATGCGCTGCTTGTACTCGTGCCGCGACATCCGCAGCGGTTCGATTCGGTGCGGGGCCTGCTTGCGAAACGCAAGGACCGCTCGTCCGATCGTTCGTCGCGCTCCGCGATCTCGCCCGCGACGAGCGTGCTGCTCGGCGACACCATGGGCGAGCTCATGATGTTCTATGCCGCCGCTGACGTCGCCTTTGTCGCGGGCAGCCTGGTGCCGATCGGAGGGCACAACCTGCTGGAGCCCGCATCCGTCGGGCGTCCGGTGCTGACCGGTCCCCATAATTTCAACAGCGAAGAAATCGCCCAGCTGCTGATGGCCGCGGGCGCCGCGCTCGTTGTGAAGGATACGGGGCAACTCGCGCAGGCGCTCACCGGTCTGTTGGACGCTTCGGAGCGGCGCATGGCCATGGGCGCCGCCGGCAAGGCGGTGCTCGACACCAATCGCGGAGCGCTCGATCGCCTGCTGACACTCGTCGACCCTCTGCTCGGATAACGGGGAACCGATTTGAAGACTGACCTGCGGCTCGCATCGCCCTACAGCGGGGAAGCGCTCCAGGCGCTGGTCGCGCGATTCGGTTCACCCCTGTTCGTGATCGACTGTGACGCGCTTCGCCGCCAGTACCATTCGCTGGCGGCGGCGCTGCCGGGCGTGGATCTGCATTACGCCCTGAAGCCGCTGCCCGACACGACCGTGGTCCAGGTCCTCGCGGGCGAGGGTTCCTGGTTCGATCTCGCGACGAACGGCGAGGTCGATCTCGTGCGCAAAGCCGGCATCCCGGCGGAACGCTGCATCCATACGCATCCAATCAAGCGCGATTCGGACATCCGCCACGCGCTCGCCTACGGCGTCCACACCTTCGTTGTCGACAATCCGGACGAGCTCGAAAGATTCCTGATCTATCGCGAGCACGTGCGCCTGCTGCTGCGGGTTTCATTCCGGAATCCGCAGGCAATCACCGACCTGTCGCGAAAGTTCGGTTGCGCCGCGAGCGCCGCGATCGGACTCATCGAACGCGCGATGAAAGGAGGCCTCCGCGTCGCGGGCCTCTCGTTCCACGTCGGCTCACAGGTCGGGCGTCCCGACAAGTACGTCGAAGCGATTGACACCTGCGGCCGCCTCATCGCGGAGGCGCGCGAGCGCGGGTTGCAGCCGCTCGAGGAACTCGACATCGGCGGCGGATTCTCGATTGATTACCTCGAGCCGGCTCCCGCGATCGACAGCTTCTGCGCGCCGATACGATCGGCACTCAGCCGCCTGCCAAAGGGCATCCGCGTCATCGCGGAGCCGGGCCGGTTCATCTGCGGCCCCGCGGCGATCAGCCTGTCCACGGTGATGGGGCGCGCGGAGCGTGAGGGCCGCTGGTGGTACTACCTCGATGACGGAATCTACGGCACGTTCAGCGGGCAGCAGTACGACAAGATGCGCTTCCCGGTCGAACCTGTCCGCGGCCTCGAGCGACCGCGCCACCCCTGCGTGATTTCGGGACCCACCTGCGACAGCCTCGATGTCATCGCCGAGGACCTGCCGATGCCGGAACTCGAAATCGGCGAACTGCTGGTCGCGCGCCAGATTGGCGCGTACACAGTGGCCTGTGCGACTGATTTCAATTTCTTCCCGCGGGCCACGGTGATCGCGGTCAATGTCGAGTCCTAGAATGAGCACATCCATACATCGCCGCGTCGATGCGCTGCGGGCGGGTAACGACCCGACCTTCGTCGCGCGGCTCAGTTCGGGCTGGGCGGTTCTCGGCGAGAAGCAGGTGCTGCCCGGCTACTGCCTCCTGTTGCCGGATCCCGTCGTGCCGACGCTGAATTCATTGCAGGGATCCGCTCGCGCCACATTTCTTGCGGATATGGCGGCGCTCGGCGACGCGGTGCTCTCGGTCACCCATGCGGTGCGCATCAACTACGCGATTTTCGGCAACCAGGATCCCGCGCTGCACGCGCACGTGATACCGCGCTATCACGACGAGCCGGCGGAGTTCGCGACAGCGCAACCATGGGCGTATGACTGGAATGCCGCGCCCGCGTTCGACGTCGATCGTCATCGTGAGTTGCGCGACCGGATTCACACGCAACTTGGCAGGAACGCCTAGGCAGCCGCCGGC
>JANLWE010000151.1:0-3860 GCA_031364365.1 Gammaproteobacteria bacterium
GCGGCCGCCCGACGCACGACCCGCAGAGCGGCGCCGGCTGGTTCTTCGAGCCGACCATCATCGATGATCTCGCCTTGGACGACCCCGCAGTGCAACAGGAGATATTCGGCCCGGTGCTGGCTGTGCAGGTGGTCGATGATGAGGCCGCGGCGCTCGCTGCCGCGAACGGCACGGAGTACGCCCTGATTGCCGGTATCTACACCCGCGACATCGGCCGTGCGCTGCGCCTCGCACGTGAGGTCGACGCGGGTCAGGTGACGATCAACGAGTACTGGGCGGGCGGTGTCGAGGTACCCTTCGGCGGCAACCGCAAGTCCGGCTTCGGCAAGGAGAAGGGGCAGGAAGGGCTCGACGCCTACCTGCGCACCAAGACCATCACGGCGCGCCTCTGAGACGGCCGACCCGGTTACGCAACGCATCTCTGGAGAGAACGCCGCCATCGACACGCCGAACACAAAGCAAGCCCGCGCTGTGCGCTATGCCCAGTTCGCGATCCTGGTGCTGGCCGCCGGGGCGCTGTACCCGATCATGTACCTGCGCCAGAACTTCGAAATCAGCATCCTCGAGGCGCTGCGCATCGACGCGAGTGCGCTCGGCGAACTCTACTCGCTGCTCGGTTTCGTGTTCGCCGTATCCTACATCCCGAGCGGTCGACTCGCGGACCGGTTCCAGCCGCGTCTGCTCATGTCGTTCGCACTGGCCAGCATCGGCGTTCTCGGATTCTGGTTCGCGACCTACCCCTCGCTGTTCGAACTGCGCCTGATCTTCCTCGGCTGGGGGCTCGCAGGCGGGCTGTGTTTCTGGGCGTCGCTGATCAAGGCCGTGAACCTGCTGGCCGGTCACGACGAGCAGGGGCGTTTCTTCGGCATCCTCGATGGCGGCCGCGGGCTGGTTGAGGCAATCCTTGCCTCGATCGCGATCCTGATGTTCCGCGAGCTGTCCACGCCGGAGGACGCGGCAACCGTGCGCCTCGACCCGGTCATCCGCCTCTATGCATTTACCGCGCTGCTGTTCGCCGCGCTGGTGTTCTTCATCGTCAAGGACAATCCGGACGCGATCGTGAAGAAACGTGACGACCCCGCCCGGCCGGCGGGTCGTGCCTCGATCCTTGCGGACTCGCTGCTGCTCGCGCGGATGCCGGAACTGTGGTTGCTCGCCGTGGTGATGATGATCGGCCAGCAACTGTTCTGGGTGACCTACTCGATTTCGGCTTTCCTGCAGGTCAACTTCGGCTTGACCGCGCTGGCGGCCGGCTCGATTACCCTGTCGAAGCTGTGGATGCGACCGATCGGCGGGTTCACCATCGGTTTCCTCGGCGACATGTTCTCCAAGGAGTTGCTGCTCGGCTGGCTGCTGATGCTCGCCTCACTCAGCCTGATCGCGATCTGCTTCCTGCCGCTCGCCGGCAGCACCTGGCTGATCCTCGGCGTGGTGCTGGTGATCGGCTACCTCACCTATGCCATCAAGGGACTGTACTGGTCGCTGCTCGACCTCTGCCCGGTGCCGCGCCACCTGATCGGGCTGGCAATCGGGCTGGTATCGTTCATAGGCTACATGCCGGACGTGCTGCTGCCGCTGTACGACGGACTGCTTTCACGCCACTTCCCGCGCGACCAGAGTTTCCGCATCTATTTCACCAGCATTGCGTTGTGCGGCTTCCTCGGTTCCGTCCTGTGCCTCTACTTCTACCGCCGCAACCGGGCGCGGCTGGCGGGCGTCTTACCCTGATTTCACGGACACATTTGAAGAGCCGCTGCGTGACACGCGACCCGCCCCGAGTCACACTTCGTGCAAGAGGCATCCAATGAGTTCAACAGAAGAGAAAGTGGTCCATCGCGGGGGTGCGCGCGAAGCGCGCCGTGCGGCGCGCGCCGCCCCGCTTCCTGATAGCTTGCGTCCCGTCCGGCCGGGAATGACCGGCGGCCGTTACCAGCCGCTCACGGATGCCGATGTCCGGAAGATCCACGGCGCCGCACTCGATGCGCTCGAGACCATCGGCCTTGCCGACGCACCGCCGAGCGGTATCGAAGCCATGACCCGCGTGGGCGCCAGGCTGACCGACACCGGCCGGCTGACGTTCCCGCGCGCCCTCGTCGAAGACACCGTGGCCAACGCCGCGCGGCACTTCGTGCTGCACGGCCAGGACCCGAAGCACGACATGGAACCGTGGGGCTCGCGCGTCTATTTCGGCACGGCGGGCGCCGCGGTTCATATCGTTGATGGCAAGACCGGTGCCTACCGCGATTCGACGACCCGGGATCTCTACGACATCGCGCGCGTTGTCGATACGCTGGAGCACATCCATTTCTACCAGCGCTCGGTCGTCTGCCGCGAGCTCGCCAGCGCAAGGGAGCTCGACCTCAACACGGCCTACGCCTGTGTCGCGGGCACCACCAAGCACGTCGGCGCGAGTTGGGTGTCTCCCGAGAACGTCGAGTCGAGCCTGCAGATGCTTCACATGATCGCCGGCGGCGAGGAGCAATGGCGCGCGCGGCCTTTCGTCAGCCAGTCGAACTGCTTCGTCGTGCCGCCGATGAAATTCGCAACCGACGCCTGCCGCTGCCTCGAAGCAGCGGTGCGCGGTGGCATGCCCGTACTGCTGCTATCTGCGGGACAGGCCGGCGCCACTGCGCCAGCAAAACTCGGCGGCGCGCTGGTGCAGGAAGTGGCCGAGTGCCTGGCCGGACTCGTGTACGTCAACGCAATCAAACCGAAGGCGCCGGCCATCTTTGGCACCTGGTGCTTCGTCTCGGATCTGCGCACCGGCGCGATGTCGGGCGGCAGCCCCGAGCAGGCGCTGCTCTCCGCCGCCAGCGCGCAGCTCTCGCGCTTCTATGACCTCACGGGCGGAACCGCCTCGGGGATGAGCGATGCCAAGCTGCCGGACGCGCAGGCCGGCTACGAGAAGGCCTACAACCATGCGCTCGTCGGCAACAGCGGCGCGAACCTGATCTACGAATCGGCCGGCATGCTGGCGAGCCTGCTTGGTTTCTCGTTCGAGAGCCTGTTGATTGACAATGACATCATCGGTGCCGTACAGCGCACCATTCGGGGCATCGAGATCGACGATGAGGCGATCTCGCTCGACACCATGCGTTCGGTCTGCATCGACGGCGCCGGCCATTACCTCGGCGCCGAGCAGACGCTGAGGCTCATGCAGAAGGACTATGTGTATCCGGTCGTCGGCGACCGTTCAAGCCCGAATCTGTGGCTCGAACAAGGTCGGCCGACGGTGGTCGATCGCGCGGCGCACAAGCTCGCCACGATCCTCGCGACGCATTACCCCTCCCACATCCCGAAGGCGGTCGACGATCTGATTCGGGAGAAGTTTCCGGTGCGCCTGCCGCGCGAGGTCATGAAGCCCGCCGGCTGAGATGCGTCACGCGCGCAGGCGCAGGTTATCCGGGTCGAACAGGGGCTCGCGTCCGACAACCGCCGCACGCCGCTCACCGAGCACGTCGACCTCGACCGCAACACCCGGCCTGGCGAGATCGCTGCGTACGTACGCGAGCGCGATACTCTGCTTGAGCGTGTGGCTCCACACTCCGGACGTCGCGAGGCCCACGTTCACACCACCGGCGAACACGCTGCTGCAATAGGGCACATCGGCGGTGCCGTCTTCGGTGAGCTCCAACGGCACGAAGCGGAACCGGGGGCCACGATCGCGCTCGGCCAAGAGCGCATCGCGACCGATAAAGTCCTTCTTGTCGAAATCGATGAAGCGGTCGAGCGAAGCCTCGAGTGGCGAGTAGCCGGACTCGATATCCGATTTCCAGCCGCGGTAGCACTTGTCGATGCGCAGGCTGTCCATCGCGTACATGCCGAAATGACGCAGCCCCTGTTCGCGGCCCGCTTCCATG
>JANLWE010000177.1:0-31810 GCA_031364365.1 Gammaproteobacteria bacterium
CAGGGAATCTGGATGCCGCCCTTGCCGCCCATGCCCTTGAGCGCGGCCGCGGATCCGGCATCCGGGATCACGATTGAGGACGCGGCCTGGCGCCGCATTTCCTGCAATTCGTGCGCCGCTTCCTCGATCGCCTGCTGCGCCGCAGGGCCAAACTGCGAGACGGCCTCGGCGAGGTTTTTCGCATCGAGCTCGAATGACAGCGGCAGCGAACCCATCGGCGTCATGACCGTCGCCTGGCCGACGAAAATATGCGGTCGCGAAGGATCGTCGCTGCCGTCCGACTTGACCGGCGTCATGCGTCGCACCGTGCCCACGCGCTGGTCAGTGAATACATCCTCGCGGTAGAGCGTTTCTACGCTCATCTGCGGCTCGTCGGGTCGTTCGTTGTTCATGCGGTGATTTTATCCGAATCAGCGCACGACCGCGAAATCTCGGCTATCCGCGCCCCACGACGCCGACAACTCGATGGCCGGCAGCACCTCGTCGGGCGTGCCGACCACCATCCACATCGACTCGTGGCGCTCGTCCATGAACCGGCCGTCGATCGCGGCCTGGAGCTGCGCAATAAGCGAATCGTAATAGCCCTTCGTATTGACGATGACGATCGGGCCGAGGAAGAGACCGAGCCGCTTGAGGGTAATGGCCTCGAACAGCTCTTCGAGCGTCCCCGTCCCGCCGGCGAGCGCGACGACCGCCGATGCGCGTGTCAGCATCTCGTGCTTGCGCGTGCGCATGTCCTCAACGACGTGGAGTTCCGAAAGGTCGTCGTGTCCCCATTCGAGATCCACCATGAATTTCGGGATCACGCCCACCACGTGCCCGCCTTTCGTGAGCGCCCCTTCGGCGAGCGCGCCCATCGAACCCGCGCGGCCACCGCCGTAAACGACCGAGCAGCCCGCGCCGGCGAGAATTTCCCCGAGCCTGCGCGCGACGTCGTGATATTCCGTGTCGCAGGCGCGGCTCGAGGCGCAGTACACGACGATGCTCCGCTCCGCGAGCGCCATCAGCCGGTCGCCTGAAGGCCGAGTGCGATGCCCGACACGCTCGCGAGCAGCGCATCCAGAAGCGCAGCGTCGGCGCTGCCGCCCGCCCGCCAGCGCCGCAGCAGGTCGACCTGCATCAGATGGATCGGATCGCAATACGGCGCGCGCAACAGCGCGGAACGCTGCATCAGCGGCCGGCTGTCGAGCAGGTCTGCCTGACCCCTGATCGTCGAAACCCATTGCTTCGCGAGCGCGTATTCGCGGCGAATTTCACCGGTGATTGCTGAGACGTCGCCGCTTGCGAGCGCGTCGTAATACGAAGCGATGTCGAGATCCGCGCGCACCAGGTCCATCTCGACATCGTCCAGCAGGTTGGAGAGGAATGTCCATTCGGCCCCGGCCCGTGTCAGGCACTCGGCGCCGTGCTCGCGCGCCGCGGACTCGAACCCGCTGCCAATCCCGTACCAGCCGGGCAGTACGTGCCGGCTCTGCATCCAGGCATAAACCCAGGGTACGGCACGGACCGACTCAACGCCGCTGCCCGGGCGATGTGCGACCCGGCCACCGATCTGCATCCGCTCGATCACGTCGATCGGCGTCACCTCACGGAAGTATTGGTGGAATTCCGGCCGCGCGTGTACGAGCGCCCGATACTGCGCGCGGCTCGCAGTCGCGATCGTGGACATGAGCGCCCGCAGTTCCCCGGCGCGGCCGGCCGCCTGCGGCGCTTCGAGGCGGTCCATCGCGACTGCGAACACTGCCTTCTCGAAGCTGCGAAGCGCGATGCGCCGCAGTCCATAGCTGTTGCTGATGCCTTCGCCCTGCTCCGTCGCGCGGAGCCGACCGCGGGTCGCGCCGGCAGGCGCGCTCTGCACCAGTCGTTCGATCGGTCCGCCGCCGCGGCTCGAGGGACCGCCGCGACCGTAGCAGAGAGTCAGGTCCACATTCGCTTTCGCGGCCGCCTGCATGAGCTCGACCTGCGCCTCGTAGATCGCATGACGCGATGCCGCAATACCGATCGCCTGGTTGCTCTCGGAAAATCCGAGCAGGTCCGTCCGGCGGCCGCCGCGCGCGGCGAGGTGGCGGCGATAGCTCGGCTCGTCGAGGAGCGACGTGAGCACCGGGCCCGCGCCCTCGAGCACGCTGACGGTTTCGAGAAGTGGCACGATGTCAAGCGGCACTTCCGCTGTCTCGCGGTTCGTGATGTTCGCCCAGCGCGCGAGCAGGAGTGCGGACAGCACGTCATCCGCGGATTCCGTGCCGCTGACAACGTAGTCGCCGATCGCGCGCTCGCCGTACTTGTAGCGCGCCTGCATCATTGTCTCGAAGACCGCGAGCGTACGCCGCCCGATAGCGTCGAATCCCGCGACGGGGCCGCGATCGCGCGTGATCGACTCGCAGAGCGCGACTCTCCTCGCCTGCGGCGTCTCCGATGCCCAGTCCTCGCGGCCCAGTCCCTGGCTCACGACGTCGCGATGCACCGCGGCATGCTGCCTGACATCGAGCGTCGCGAGATGAAAGCCGAAGGTGCGCGCGCGGCACAGGAACCGCTCCACAGGAAAGAGTCCGGCGTGCCGGCCATGATTCGTCCGGAGGCTCACGGCCGCGAGCTCGATGTCGCGTATGAACTGCTCCGCCGATTCGTAGTGATTCGGCCGGCCGTCGTAGGTCGTGCGCAGCCGCTCCCCGACCTGCGCAAGAAAGATTCGGTATGGCATCCGGTCGTGCCGCGTCGACGCAAACTCGCGCGCCCTCGGTAGCAGGATGTCGTATTCCGCGATCCGGGCCTCGAGCTCGCTACTCGCGCCGACGCGGCCCGCACTCTGCGAGAGCTTGTCCGCGAGCGAGCGGCATTCCTGGAAGTAGGCCGAGATGACGCGCTGGTGCTGGCGATGCAGCGTCTCGCGGATCGTCTTCGCGTGCACCTCCGTGTTGCCGTCCATGTCGCCGCCGACCCAGCTGCCGAATCGGAGCATCAGGGGCATGCGGTCGAGCTCGGGCGGCATTCCGAAGACCGTCTGCAACCAGAGCCCGATCTCTTCGTAGAGCGCGGGCACGACGCGATAGACGACTTCCGCGAGGTAGAAAAGCACGTGCTCGCGCTCGTCCGCGACCGTCAGGCGTTCGCGCGGATGCGCCTCCGTCTGCCAGCCCGACGTGATTTCCATGCGGATGCGCTCCCAGACCGAACGCTGCTCGAACGGCGTGAGCGTCGGATCCAGCCGCTCGATCATCATGTCGGCGATCTGCTGCTGCTTGCGGAGCATCGTTCGCCGGGTGGATTCCGTCGGGTGCGCCGTAAATACCGGATAAATCGTCACGCCGGCCAGCAATTCGAGCACTTTCGCTGCGTCGAGTCCCGCTGCCTTCAGCCGGTACATGCAGTCGCCGATCCCGCCCGGCTGCGGCCGGTCGTTGTGGAGCAGGTATTCGCGCCGGCGGCGCACGCGGTGAACGCGCTCGGTGAGGTTCACGACTTCGAACCAGGTGCTGAATGCGCGGATCAGGTCGCGGGCCTCCTTGGCATCGCGGCCGGCCGTCCGCGCGACGAGTTCCACCGCACTGCCGGCATCACCACCGCGGCGCGCAATCGCGGCGACGCGGTCGCCTTCGACGCGCTCGAACAGCCGCTCGCCGCCCTGATCTCGTAGCACGTCGCCGACCAGGCCGCCGAGCGCGTGCACGTCTTCGCGGAGCGCCGTATCCTTTTCAGTGAACTTCAGATTCTGGCGGTGGATCACGAGAAGCGCCCTGGTACGCGGGCCAAGTCTTGATTAATGAGCGTGCCCGCCGTGCCCGTGTACGTGGCCGTGGGAAACTTCTTCGTGCGTGGCTTTCCGCACCTCGGCAATCTCGACCGAGAAATTCAGGGTCCGCCCTGCCAGCGGATGATTGCCATCGACGGTCACGAAGTCGCGGTCGACGCTTACGACTGTCACCAACCGAGCGCCCTGGGGGCCGCTCGTCCGCACCTGCATGCCCGGCTTCAGGTCGGAGACTTCGCCAAAGCGGTTGCGCGGCACGATCTGGACGAGCCGGTCGTCGCGCCGGCCATAGCCCTGCTCCGGCGCCACCGTGACGTCCAGTTTGTCGCCGGCGGTCTTACCCACGAGCGCCTGCTCCAGGCCCGGGATGATGTTGCCCTTGCCATGAAGATAGCTGAGTGGCACACGGCCGCTCGAGGTATCAATGACGGCGCCCTGCTCGTCACGCAGGATGTAATGCAGCGTTACGACTCGGTTCTTTTCGATGTGCACGGCGGCCCCTGCGGGTGGCAGGAGCCGAATGTTAGCCGTTTGCGACCGGCCAGGGTACCGCCGCGCGGTCGGGTTAGACTTGCGCCGGTGATACGGGCAATTTTTCGCATGGTTTGCGCCGCATGGCTTGCTCCAGTTGCTGGAATCGGCGTGGCCGCGGCCGCCGAAACGCCAGAACTCGAGGAAGTCTGGGTGGTCGGCAAGCAGCCGCAGCTTCTGCGCGAAACGGCGGCCACCGTCTCGGTGATCACCGCGAACGAGATCTCGGATGCCATCGCATTTGACTTTCGCGATGCGTTGCGTTTCGAGCCGGGTGTTTCGTTCACGCGCGATCCGAATCGATTCGGCACCGGCGGACCGACGCTGCGCGGCCTCGGCGGTAACCGCGTACTGGTGGAAACCGACGGCGTCCCCTCCGCCAAGACTTTCGCGGTGGGCAGTTTTTCGAATACAGGCCGGCAATTCGCCGACCTGGCGATCGTTGATCGCATCGAGGTGTTGCGCGGTTCCGCGTCGGCGCTCTATGGAAGCGACGCGATCGCGGGCGTTATCGCCATCACGACCCTCGACCCGTCCGATGTCCTCGGCGCGGCTGACGATCGGGCGTTTCAGGCGCGCGCCGGCTACTCGTCCGATGACAATTCTGTTCTTGCAGCCTTCACCGGTGCGGCGCGCGCGGGGCCGGTCGAATCGCTGCTCGCGTATGCACATCGCGACGGACACGAGCTTGAGCACGCCAGCGGATCGCCACCCGCCAATCCGGGCAGCTACGACTCCGACGCCCTGCTCGCACGCGCGGTGTACCCGGGGTCCGGCCAGCCGTTGCGGCTCACTGCCGAATGGAACCGGCAGCAGAACCGCACCGACGTCGACTCGCTGGAATTGTCCGGCGGCCGATTCGCAAACACGATCCTGATGCAGGGCGACGATGGCGTTGACAGCCTGCGCGTCCTGCTGGACCAGGAGTTCGACGATCCGGCGCGCTCCGGCACAGGCGTGTGGCGCGTCTATTGGCAGGAGACGGAAGTTCGCCAGCTCACGTACGAAGAGCGACGCGCGGCACCGCCGTCGACACCGCCACGTACGATCGATCGGGAGTTTGATTACAGCGAGCGTGTGGCGGGCGCAGAACTCGTCTATTCGCGCGATATTGAATCCGCCGGCGGGCGGCACCGGCTTACGGCGGGATTCGAATTCGGGGAAACGCGCGTGGTGGAACGGCGCGACGGCTTGCAGACCGATCTCGATTCCGGCGCTTCAACCAGCACCATCCTCGGCGAATCGCTGCCGGTTCGCGATTTCCCGATTTCCGAGATCCGGGAAGCCGGTTTGTACGTGCAGGACGAGTGGCGGCCCGAGGACGGGCGCTGGTTGCTGACCCCTGCCCTGCGCGCCGACTGGTACCACCTGAAGCCGGTCGTGGACAACCTGTATGCCTCCGATAACCCGAATGCGCCGCCGGTCAGTATCGAAGAACGCTCGGTCTCGCCGAAGTTCGGCGCCGGCTGGAGGTTTCGCGACGACGCTTCGCTGTATCTGCAGTACTCCCACGGATTCCGGTCGCCGCCATTTGACGACGTCAACATCGGGCTCGACCTGCCGCAGTTCAACGTGCGCGCCATCCCGAATCCGGATCTCAAACCGGAGCGCAGCGACAGCATCGAGATCGGCCTGCGATTCTCCGGTACCGGGACCGCCGGCACACTCAGCGTGTATGGCAGCCGCTACCATGACTTCATCGAGTCGCGCGTGAACATCGGCGTGGACCCCGACACCGGCACGACATTGTTCCAGTCGCAGAACATTGCGAGTGCTGAAATCTACGGTGCCGAGGCGGCGCTCGATTTTGCATTGGGCGAGTGGCGCCACGAACTCGCGAACTGGACCGGCCGGTTAGCCTTCACCTGGACGGAGGGCGAGGACACGGTGCGAAACCAGCCGCTCAACAGCATTGACCCGCCACGCGCCCTGGTCGGCCTGGGTTACGGGATTCCTTCCAGAAAGCTGGGGATCGGGCTCGATTTCACGCTCGTTGCAGCCAAACACGACGTCAATGATTCGACCGGAATCCTGTTCAGACCCGGCGGCTATGCGGTCGCCGACCTGCGGCTCAATTGGCGCCCCAGTGAACGGATCAGCCTTGATGTCGGCCTGTTCAACCTGACCGACGACACGCACTATGAATGGGCAGTGGTCCGCGGCCGCAGCGCGACGGATCCATTGCTGCCTCTCTACCAGGAGCCCGGCAGGAACTTCGCCGTAACGGTCACAGCGACCTTCGACTGATCGCACTCAGTAGATATCGTTCGTCGTGTTGTAGACGTTGAACTTGCCGGTTGGTGTCACGAGGCGCGGATCCTTGATGACGGCCTTCAATTTTCGCGTCTTGTCGTCCACGATCACGAGCGCGGATTGCTGGTTCATGGCATTCCAGACCGAGAACCAGACTTCGTCTCCCGCCTTGTTGAACTCCGGCTGCACCACGCGCTTCGGACCCTCACCGACGTCGGCCCATTCCGCAATCGGCAGCACCTGGTAGCCCGCCTCGGGCTTGCGGATGTCGAACACCGCGACGCTCTGACTGATCTTTGGGTCGGGATTGAGCGGCGTGTCCACGTACAGGTTGTTCGAGTGCGGGTGCGTCTTCACGAACAGCGAGCCGCCGCCCTGTCCCTTCAGCACGCGCACCACCTTCCACGCATGCTCGGCGTGCTTGTCGGGATCCGTGCCGAGGAAAGTGATCTTCTCGTTGCCGAGCGCGCTGGTGACCCACACCGGCCCGAAATCCGGGTCCTCGAGATTCGCGCCCCGGCCCGGGTGCGGGATCTTGTCCACGTCCACAAGCGCCGTGAGCTTGCGCTCCCTGGAGTCCACCACCGCGATCTTGTCCGACTGGTTGGCGGCGGTCAGGAAGTAGCGCAGCGTGCGATCCCAGCCGCCGTCGTGCAGGAAGCGTGCGGCGCCGATCTGGGTGACCTGCAGGTTGTCGATGTCACTGTAGTTCACCAGCAGGATCTGGCCGGTCTCCTTGACGTTGACGATCCACTCCGGGTGCTCGTGCGAAGCGACGATCGCGGCGACCCGGGGTTCCGGGTGGTATTCCTGCGTATCGACAGTCATGCCGCGCGTGGAGTAGATCTTGAGCGGCTCCAGCGTCTCGCCGTCCATCACGGTGAATTGCGGCGGCCAATAGGTACCGCCGATCGCGTACTTGTCCTCGTAACCCTTGTACTTCGAGGTCTCGACTGAACGCGCCTCCAGGCCAAGCTTGATTTCGGCCACGATCGACGGCGTTTCCATCCACAGGTCGATGAGGTCCACCTTGGCGTCGCGGCCCACCGTGTAGACGTAGCGTCCGGAATGCGAGATGCGCGATATGTGCACGGCATAGCCCGTGCGCAGAATGTTGATGATCTTCTTAGTGTCGCCGTCGATCAGCGCAACTTCGCCCGAATCCCGCAGCGTCACCGCGAAAATGTTCTCGATGTTGTAGCCGTTCATCCTGCGCGTCGGGCGGTCGGCCGGCGCCAGCAGCAGCTTCCAGCTGTCGCGCATGTCCTTCAGGCCGTATTCCGGCGGCGTCGGCGGCACGTGCTGCACATAGCGCGCCATGATGTCCACATCGGCGGGCGTCAGGTCGCCGGACGTGCCCCAGTTCGGCATGCCGGCAGGCGAACCGTAGTTGATGAACACCTTCAGGTAATCCGTGCCCTTCGCCTGGGTAATATCCGGCGTCAGCGGCTTGCCGGTGGCGCCCTTGCGGAGCACACCATGGCAGCCGGCGCAGCGTTCAAAATAAATCTGCTTCGCGCGGTCGAACTCGGGCCGTGACATCGCGGGCGCGCCGGGCGAAATCACCATTTCCATGCCGGCGGTCGCCTCGCCAATCGCCGATGGCGCACCCTGGTATTTCAGTTCGGCAACCGAGGTTTCCGGATGCTCGGTCGGCGATGCGGCGGTTTGTTTCGGTTTCGGCCCGGCGCGCACGGCGGCGACTTCGGTCGCAGAAACCACGCCGAATGCGTTGCCCCAGGAGTTCATCGCATAGGTCAGTGCATTCGCAATTTCCGCATCCGACAACTGCGTCATCGGCGGCATCACGGAGTTGAATGTGACGCCATTCACGACGACCGGTCCGGTCAGGCCGCGCACCACGTTGCCGATGGCCCGCTGCGTGTCCGCTTTCAGGTAGTCGGAGCCGGCGAGCGGTGGAAATGCGCCGGGCAGTCCCTTTCCGTCCGGCTGGTGGCAGGCCATGCAGGCCGCCTGAAATGCCTTCTCGCCGGCCTGTAACTGCGCGGGATCAGGTTTCCCGGCTGCGGCTTCGGCCTTATGCACCGCGAGCGGATCAACGGTTTCAGCGCCCGCGACCGTGGCGGCCAGCATGCCGACGGCGATCCAGCAGAATACGGTTGCCCGGCTGGCTGAGTGCATGACCCGTCTCCTATCGACCATCGCGGCCCAGATTCAGGTATCGCCGAGCCTGTTCAAATTCTAAGCCGGTGGTCGCCCACCGGCTTTGATCTGGGTCAAGAGGATCTGGCCGTGCTCAGGCCGGAAAAAACTCGATCGGCTTGGTGGTCGTCATCGCCTCGACGTCCTTGTCCTCGAAGCGGAACATGCGGATCCGGGCGACCAGCTTGCGTTCGAGCTCGGTATCGTTGAGCTCAGTCGAGACGATGCGGCAGTCCGTGACTTCGCCGGACGGCGCGATGGTCAGCTGCACGACCACCTTGCCCTGGAGTTCCGGCAGTTCGCGGAGCGCGCGGCTGTAGAGCGAGTAGATCGCCGACTTGTTGCGGTCAAACACGATCTCGATCTCTTCGCGGCTGCGCGAGGCCTTGCCACTGGAGCCGCTGCGGCTCGCCTGCGCCTGGTCCGAACCGATCTTGTCCGCGAACGAAGGCACGGCCGTGCCCGTCGCGTGGCCTTTCAGGTTCCCGGGACCGCTGCCGAAGCCCGAGGACAGGCGGCCGGTATTGATTCCGCCGCTGCCGACACCCGTGCGGGACGTGATGAGCGAACGCTCGGCACGGCTCTCGCCCTCGACCTTTCCGATCATCGGCGCGGAACTCATTTCGGTCGGCTCGAGTGCCTGCCGCAGGTCCTCCAGCTGATCCTTCATCGCGAGCAGGCCCGATTTCTCCGCCTTCTTCCGCGCCTCGGCCTTGCGGTCGACCGGCTTCGGCACGGGTTTCGGCTTCACTTCCGGTTTCGGCACCGGCTTCGGCTCCGGCTTCTTCACTTCCGGCGGTGGCGGCGGCTCGAGGATGAGCTTTACGACCTCTTCCGGCAGCGCGGCAGGCGGCGGCCGCTCCGACACCGGCAGCAGCGGAATGAGGATTCCGAGCGTGGCGAAGATGAGGAGCGCGATGCTCGCGGTCTTGCGCAGGCGCTGCTGTTCGTCCTCGTCGGGCGTCCAGGGTAGATCGAAAATCCGGTAGTTGGCAGCGAGCGCCGTCATGGGACTGTCTCAGACCGCGCCCGGGCGGCGGTGCTCGCGTTCCCGTTCGATGACTGCGAGCGATACCTTTCCGTACTCGGCGGCAGTGCAGGTGGAGAGAATCGTCTTCAGGAAGCTGTACGGCAGATCCTTGTCGGCGAGCACGGTCACTTCGTGCGAGCTCGGATCGTCTGGGTCCTTGAGGACCCGCTTGTCCGCCTCGGCGCGCAGCACCTTGCGCAAGGGCTCAATCACGGCATCGTGCCGGGTCCGGAGTTCGGCGACGCTGGCGAGAGCATTCCCGTTGACGAAAATGGTTTCCTTCGTGATCAGCACGGTCACGGTCTCGCGCGGCTTGGTTTCGGAGGCCGAAAGCGGAATCTGGATGCTCTTGGTGTTCGGCAGGATCTCGTAATCCGCCGCGTGGACCAGCAGGTAGACGACGAGGATCGTCAGCATGTCGATCATCGGGATCAGGGCCGACATGCCATGCAGGCCGCCGCGACGGCCCGGCTTGCGATGGCGCTTCAGGCGTAAGGCGATCATCGCGCGGCAACCCGGGCGACCGGCGCGTCGCCCACGGAGATCTGCGGGAACAACTCCCCGCGCACGGGCTGATCGTCGAGCAGCGTGTCGAAGGACTTCATCGTGTCCATCGTCTGGACCATCGTGTCGTACGGGATATCCGGCTCGAGGAGCACGGTCGCGTCCTTCTTTTCCGGGAAGCGGATCTTCACGCGCCGCAGGTAGTTCGACAGGCCGGTGAGATCGAGGCCTTCAGCGGTGTCCGGCAACGACTGGAGCAACCCGGTATTGCGGTCCGCGACCTCAATGATTCCCTGGCGCACGATCACTTCGAGTTCCAGCACCGCCGGCAGCTCCGGCGGCGGCCCGTCCGCGAGCGGCAAATTGAGCTCAAGGATGTTCATTTTCGAAAACACGGCAGTGAATATCAGGAAAAAGATCAGGATGACCATCACGTCCAGCATCGGGACGATGTTGATGTCATTCCGACCGTGCATGCGCGCATGGCTGCGCGCCTGGCGCCGTGCGATGCGCGAACCGCTCATGCCTTGGCGCCCCTCGCACTCGCTTCCATCGTGCGATTTGGGCTGCGGGCCGCCTCCTGCTGCGACTCCGGATCCATCTTCTTCTCGTTGAGCGCGTTCAGGAACTTGATGGAGGCGACTTCGAGGCTGTCCACGATCTCGGTCGTCTTGGTCTCAAGATAGAGATGCGCGAGCAGCAGCGTGATCGCCGTGACGAGGCCGAGTGCGGTGTTGTTCATCGCGACCGAGATCGACGCCGCGAGCAGGCTCGCCTTCTCGGCCGGATTCGCCTGGGCGACTGCCGCAAACGCGCTGATCAGGCCGATCACGGTTCCGAGCAGTCCCATGAGCATCGCAATGTTTGCGAGCGACGCGAGGTAGTGCGTGCGCTTCTCGAGACGCGGGATCACTTCGACGAGGCTTTCCTCCATCGCCTTCTCGATGTCGTCACGCCGGCGCGCAGTCTGGATGCGCGTGATGCCGTAACGCATGATGTGGGCGAGCGCCGTGTCCGAATTGGAAACGGCCTGAAGGGCCTCTTTGAACCGGCCGCCTTCGAGCAGGGGCTGAATCTGCGTCCACATCTTCCGGTTGCCGGCGCCGACGCGCATGATGAACCCGAATCGCTCGAGTGCGATTACGAGGCCGACGACCCATACGAGGGCGATCGGGTAGAGGAACATGCCTCCCTCACGGAAGAAGTTGAGGATGATGTCGAAGGCGTGCATGGGCTGCTCCAGATGGGGTCTTGAAGGGGGGTTAGGGTGTCAGTGGTCCCGGTTTGAAATCCGTGCCTACGTCTCGGGTTTCGCTGCCAAAGCGTCGAAATAGCGCATCTCGCGCCGGAAAACATCGCGATCGACCGGCTCGAGCACTTCGTTCAGCAGGCTGTTGGCGGGGCGGCCCCCGAGGTCGCCGAGGTCGGCGCGCTTCCAGGGCACGATCACCATGACCTTCGGCAGCTCGCGGTTGCCCGTGATCGAGGTCGGGTCGAGTTCGAGGTGATCCATGGTCGACGAGGATCGATCCGTCGCGGTCAAAGCAGGCTCCTTGACCGCGACTGCGGGTTCCTCGGCCGGTGGCGCAGGCTCGGCATCCTGGGCCCACGCGAGCGGTGCCAGCAGGACGAGCACCGCGAGCAGGCTGCAGCGGGTATTGGTGCTCATGGCTGAACCCCTGCGGTCTGGGCGTCGTTGCCGACACGGCGCTTCAGTTCAGCAATCCAGCCCGAAACCTGCCGATCCGCCCCGCCTGTCGTCGCAAGATAGGCCTCGAAGTGCTGGAGCGCCTCGGCCGGGCGCCACAGGTAGAGATCGAGCAGCACCGCAATGTTCTTGTGTGTGCGCGCATGCTCCGGGTCGGCAGTGAGTGCCTGACGGTACGTGTTCTCAGCGTCCTTGAAGCGACCGTCCTGCCGCTGCACCGCGGCAAGTTCATTGAGCGCGATCGCGTTCCCGGGATCGCGGCGGATGCCTTCGGCCAGCGCGACCTCGGCGTCCGGCCAGCGGGTCTCGCGCGCGTGCAGCATGCCGAGATTCACGGCGGGCGCGGCGAGCGCCGGCTCCGCCGTCACGAGGTGTTCAAGGATCGGACGCGCCGCCGGATAATCTCCGGCTTGCAGCAGGCGCACGGCTTCCGCGAACTGCTGGAGGACGGCAGTCGCGATGACCGGTGCGGCCAGCGGCTCGGTGACTGGCGCAGGCACCACGGCCGGGGCCAACAGCTCGAGTTCCGTCATGAAGGACTCCGGCTCGATCGCCTTGCCGAAGCGCGCAGGCTCGACCTCCGCGAGCACGGCGTAGCTCTTCCGCACCCATTCGTCGTAGAGACCGTCCGCGGCACGTGCGGCATTCAATTCGTGGACTTCGACGGCCTTCTCCTCGAAAGGGAAGGACTGCTCTTCGAGCAGCAGGTCGTACTCCTCGAGTTCCTGCGCATCGAGATTCGACGGGCGCTCGGACTTCATGAGATCCGCCGCCAGCCGGCGGTAAAGCTCGCCCATCTCATAGGTCGCAGCCGTCGTCACCTCTGCCACCGCATACGCGGTCGCCGCCTGGTAACCGGCAAGCGCGCGCTCCATCGCCACTTTCTTGTCGGCGAGCGTCTGCTTCAGCGGCGCGACCAGCGGGATCGCCTGGAAGGCGTCGCGGCTCGCGTTCGTGAGTTCGAGCGTTGCGAGCGCCGCGAGATAGCGGCTGCGATCGCTCCGCGATGCGCCCGCCTCGCGATCGGCGACGACGATTCGGTCGAGCCATTCGCGACGGCCGAGCGTGTTGCTGCTGTCCCTTGCGTAGTCCGCGAGTTTCTGCCGAGCTTCCATCGCTTCGTTGAGCGGTGCGGGGAAACGCTTGACGTAGTTCTCGTAGCTCGCCATTGCACGGGCCGTCTGCGCCGACTTCTCATAAAGCTCCGCGGCCTGCCAGAGTGCGTTCCGCTGCACCTCGGGCGTCTCCGCGCCGGAATCCGCGATGCGCTCGAATTCGCCCGCAGCTTCGCCGGGGCGCCCGCCCTCCAGATAACTGAGCGCGAGATTCCGGGTCACGTCGGCCTGGCGTGCGCTCGCCGGATAGGCGCTACGGAACGATTCAAGGACGCCGATCGCCCGCGGCCAGTCCTTGAGGCCGACGAGCAAGGCGCCCGCGTCGAACTCGGCAGTCTCGCGGATCGCAGCGCCGGGCGCGAGCTTGCCGACGCGGAGGTAATCGGTGATGGCGCCCCCGGTGTTGCCGACGGCCTGTTTCATCTCACCCTGCTTGTAAATCGCGGCCGCGAGCCGTTCCGTGATCGCCGGGGCTTCGGGATCCTGCGGCGGAAGCAGCGACTGGACCTGGAGATAGGCGCCTTCGGCATCGTCATAGCCGCCGGTGTCGAACTGGGCGTTGCCCGTGACCGTCCATGCCGTGCGCTGCATCGCGGGATCGACCGGCGGCTGCCGCGCCAGAACGAGACCCGCGACTTCGAGGGCGCGCGGCAGGTCCTTGAGGTCGTAGAACTCTCGTGCGGTGCGCGTGAGCAGCGTCGCGCTCTCCGGATGCGCGGGAAAGGTCATCGCAAAGCGCTGCTGGCTCTCGAGCCGCTGCCGGTTCCATTCGGCCGCGGCGGCGCCCGCGAGCACCTTCGACTCGCGCTCATAGGCGACGAGCGCCGCGTAGCCCGCCTCGGCTGACTTCCCATGGAACGGATAGGCATAAGCGGTCCGCTCGTACTCGACGGCGGCCGTGCGATAGTCCTCGCTCTCGAATTGCGTCTCCGCAAGCAGGTAGTTGGTCCCCGCCGACTGCGGGTCATCCGGGAACGACTGCAGGAACTCGCCGTACCAGCGCGCTGCCTCGTGGTAGTCCGCCTTCTTCTTCGAGCGCTGAGCCTCGGCGTGGTAGTACTGCGCGAGGTCGGTCATGTTCGTCTTGAGTTCGCGGGCCACCGCCGGGAACTGCTCCGGCGTACGAGCTGCCCAGTAGGAGCTGCCGAGCCGGTAGCGCTCCACGAATTCCTTCTTGCCTTCGAGGACGAGCTGCGCGAACCCGCCCTTCCTGTAGGCTTCGATGGCTTGCATCTGCAGGAGCGGCGCGCGTTCGTGGTCGGGGTAGCGGTCGACGAACGCGCGATAGGTGTCGGCTGCGTCCGTGTAGCGCTGCTTGCCGACGTAGAGATCGCCGAGTTCCGAATACAGCAGGTAGGCGTACGGCAGGTCGCCGCGCCGCGAAAGGAAGCGGTCGAGCGTCGCCTGCCCGTCGACATAGGAGAAGCCGATGGAGAGCACGCGGAACGTGTCCTGCACGAGCTCACGATCGGCGCGCGCGAGCTCCGCGGGCTCGACGATGCCGCCCGGTTTCGATGGATCGATCAGCTTGAGATCGAGCATGCGCACGAACGGTGTGATTGCAGCTTCGTTCTCCGATTGCTTGAACAGCGACCAGCCGAGCTTGTAAAGGCTCTGCTCGTAGAACTCGCCGCGTTCGCCGTGGGCACTCACCGCCTCATAGGCTTTCTGTGCCTCCGGATAGCGCTTCGCGACGAACAGGATCTCGCCGCGGCGGAATTGCGCTTCGTCAATTCGAGGGCTCGACGGGTAGTTCGCGACAAGCTGGTCGAGATAGCCGAGCGCCTTGTCGGCATCGCCGAGCGATTCCCAGCCGCGCGCGAGCTGGTAGAGCACGACGTCCGCGCGGGCATAGGCTGGCTGCTGTTCGAGAAGGCCCGTGTAGATCTCTATCGCCTCGCGCGTCTCCGCCTCCCCCATCCCCGCAGTCTCGCCGCGGGCGCTGTCGCCCACCTCCAGCTGAAGGTCGCCGAGGCGCCGCATGGCTTCGGTCCGAAGCGCCGGATCGCCACCCTCGAGTTCGAGGAAGCTGCGATACAGCTGTCGCGCGCGATCGGGATCCGGCGCGACGGTCTCGCCGCTGCGGATCTCTGGCGGCGGGCCCTTGAGGTCCTTGAGCGTCGGCGCAGGCGCAGGCTTCTCGGCACCGGCCGCGAAAGGAAGGAGCGCAATGACTGCAGCGGCGATGACCCGGCGGTTCACGGCGTCCCCTGCGGCGTCGCGGGCGGCGGACTCGCCGTCACCCGATCGTAGATCGTCGCCAGAGCATAGCGCGCCTGGACGGAATACTCGTCGAGGCGCTGGCGCTGGGCCTCGAGCTCCTCGATCGCGATGTCGGCGAGATGCCGCCCCTGGGCCGACTGCGCGGCATCCACGCGCACGGCGAGCGTCGCGACGCGCGGGGACGCCTGCTTCACGCGCGCGCCGAGCGCGGCGTTGCGTTCCGGTGCGCCTTCGCGCGCGTGTGACGAGGCGGTCTCGCGCGTGCGCGCGTCGTATACGGCAGCGTTCAGGTCGCGTAGCGCGCGGTTCGCCTGCCAGCTCCGTACTTTCCAGGCGGCGTCGAGCTTCCAGAGCAGCGCGCCGCGCGCGAGCCGCGCCTTTTCGCGGGCCTCGTCATAGGCGGCATCGCCCTGATGGAGCGCAAGTTCCGCATCCACCTCGGCGAGCAGATCGAGCTGGCCGCGTTCCTCTTCCGTCGCAAGCGCTTCGACGTCGCGCGCACCGATCGCAGTCTCGAGCCGCGCATGCAGGGCGTCGCGACGGCCATTGATGGTCGCGACGTCCACGGTTGCGAGCCGCGCGTCGGCCGCCGGCAGCCGCATTTCGAAGGCCTTCTGGCGCGTCTCGACCATGTCGGTGAATGCGCCGAGGCTGTTCGACCAGCCGGACAGATTCTTCGACATCGCCTCGAGCGCCCGATAATTCTTCAGGCCTTCCTGGAATTCATGGCCCGCGAGCAGGTGGTAGAGATAGCGGGATTCCGGCGAGTCCGGGACGTCGGCGAGCTGTCCGAACCAGCCCTCGCGTCCGTCGCGCTCGGCCTGGAGGGCGGCGTCGAGCAGGCGTCCCGAGCGGATGGCGCCGATCGACTCGCCAATACGCGAGCGCTCGGCGTCGTACGCGGCGATCGCCTTTTCGTAGTAGCTGACGGCCTGGGCCATCGCGCCGAGTTCGGCATAGGCGTAGGGAACGGCGAGATACGATTCCTGCACGGCGGCGTCGAGCAGATTCCGCCCCTGCAGTTCCTGCCAGGGGAGCAGAGCTGACTCATACTGCTTCGCCGCCGCGTCGGCCCAGCCCGCGCCGAGGAGCGCCTTGCTCGACTGCGGACCGGAAAGTCGCACACGGTCGAGCGCCGCACGTGCGGCGGCCGGCTCGCCGGCCTGCAGATGCGCGTAACCGATCGCGAGGTTCGCCTTGTCGCGAAGCGCGGTCAGTTCCGGCCATTCGGTGACAATCTGCCCGACGCTGTCGAGCAGCACGAGGCCGCGCTCCTGCTGCCCCACGCGGACGAGCGCGACACCCAGGTTGAATTGCCCGTAGGCGAGCCAGAGCCGCGGGCCCTGCCAACCCTCAAGCTCGGCGATCGCCCGGTCGTACTGCTGCCGATACATCAGGCCCTGCGCCAGCAGCAGATGGCGCTCGGCATTGAGTTCCGGGGACAACGTTCCCGACGAGGAGCGCAGTGCCCGCTCCGATTCCTCGAACAGGCCGGCCGCGTAAAGCACCTTGCCGAGATAGAACCAGGCCCGGTCACGCACCTGCGGTGGAGCCGATACGTCAGCCAGGACGCGCTCGAAGATCTGCTGCGCCTCGCGATGCTGCCCGAGCGACAGGTACAGCCCGCCGCGCAACAGTTCCGCATCGCGCGCATGGGCGGCGAGATGTCCCTGGTCGTGATACGCGGAAAGCCGGACCAGCGCTTCGAAGTGATCGTGCTGGTAAAAATGGAAAAGCACGTCGCCGTAATGCAGGTCCTGCACTTTCACGGCCGGCAGACCGGGGATGGCCTCTTCGACCACGGGCGTCGCGAACGCGCAGGGCGTCAACGCCGCGAGAATGAGGATTCTGCGGAGCACTCGGCATTCACTCCCAGACGCGGACCAGGAACTCGGGCTGCAGCTTCCGCACGCGGTCGCTGATCTTGAGCTCCACATACTTCGCGCCGATGCCCTTTTCCACCTTGAGTGTCGTGCCGCGCTTGTAGTCCCGTTCGTGCGTGCCCTTCCCGGTGAAGAAGGCGACGACCTCGTGCTCGCCTGCTTTCAGGTTGCCGAGCCAGATCCGTTGTACGCCGCCGCGCTCCAGCGCCTCGAGCTCGCGCTCCGTATAAAGGTAGTTCGAAACTTCCTTGCCGTCCACCTTGACCTGGACCGAATCGAGCGCAAAGAAAGTGCCAATGTCCATCGAGACAAACACCGCGATCTGCGTGCTCGCCGGAAACAGGAGATCCTCTTCCAGCATGAACAGGTCGCGGTTGAGGTCGACAACCTCGCGCCGCAGCGACTGCACCTCGGCGTCGAGTGCGGATCGCTCGGCGGCGGGTTCCGGGACATCGTCGGCGAATGCGGGCATCGACGCCGCGACGGCTGCAAGAAATGAAATCAGTACCGTTCTCATGCGCACTCCCGATTACTCGTCGATCAGGTCGCGGAGATTCACCAGGAGTCCCCGCTCCTCGCGCTCATCGAGCGCGTCATGCCGTGCGCGTATTGCGCCGTTCCGGTCGATCAGGACGATCAAGGGCAAATCGTCCGCGCGATAGCTCTTGCTGACGTCCCTGCCGGAATCCAGCAGGACCGGATAGCCGATGCCCGCGGCGCCAGCCAGCGCCGCAGCCCGTTCGGGTTCCTGGTCGAGATTGACGCCGAGCACCACGAGGCCGACGCTGCCGTAGGTCCGGCGCAGGCGCTCGAAGCGCTCGAGCTCCTGCCTGCAGTCGCCGCACCAGCTCGCCCAGAAGACGAGAGCGACGACTTCGCCGCGATGTTCGGACAGGCGGTAGTTCGTGCCGGCGGTGGATGAAAGCGCGAAATCCGGGGCGGCCGTGCCTTCGCTTGCGAAAGCGGCCAGCGCCATCGTGGCTGAAGCTGCTGCCAGGAAGAGACGCGCTGCCGCACGGCGGCGAAGATTGCGATGGTCCATATCGTCAACCCCGTGTGACATAATGCCGGAAATTCCGGCTCGGGATATGTTTACTTAACGAGCGCCGGCGGTCTCGGCGCACGTCACACAATGGTGCCGTTGACGATCGGATTGAACGCGATGAGGCTGTCCTGGAGTGTGGCCGATCCCAGTCCGTTGCCCGGGAATCGCGTGCCGAACTGGCCCTGCTCTCCGTGCAATGCCATGTAGTTCAGGATCACCGTCTCGACCAGCAGGTTGACGTTGTTCGCAGCCGGCGTCGAGGCGGTCTCGACCGACCCGTCGTCCTTGAACCAGCCGAGCTGCTGATGCTGCTCGGGCGGGCGGCTGTCGCCCGTGTAGAGGGCGGCGCGGCCGGCCGGATTGTAGACCAGGAAAAACGACGCGGCGGTCTGCTGGTTGTCACTCGACCAGTCGAACTTGCCGCGGCCGTCGACACTGTTGTCCACGACTCCGTCCGCGGAGAGCGAGCCGTCGCTGAACACGTAAAGCATGAGCGGAACACCACGGCGCGCGGCGTATTCGAGGCAGGCACCCATGCAGCGGCCCGCGCGGATGTCGCGGAGCTCGCCGGTCGCGCGACCCTGGCCGTGGTAGTCATAGCCGCCCATCGTGATCGTACCGGCGCCGGCATAGCCGTTGATGACCATCTTCATCACCGCGGCCGTCTTGCGGAACTCGTCGTCGTTGTCGAATTCGGCGCGCGTGAAGACTCCCGCGGGGCCAACGATGTCCGGATCGAGTTCCGGATTGAGTGCCGAAGGATCGCCGTAGCGATCGGTCAGGTCCGCGGCCTTGACGTAGTTGCAACGCACGAGGTCCTTGATGACTGCATCGCGCGTGATGCCCGTGTCGACGCGCGCGATCTTGCTGTCAGAAAGCCGCTGGATCGATTCCATGACACGCACGGCGTCGTCCTGGTCGAGCAGACCGACGAGCTTGCCGGTGTCGACGAGGCCCGTGACGTCGCTGGTGCGGTCGACCTTCGTTGGGCGAGCCGACACATCGACGAGATACGAGGGCGACATCGAATTGCCGCCGGACTCCGAGCTCTCTGAGCCGATCAGCGACAGCAGTTCGCCGTCCGCGCCGGCACGAAAGATGCCGTACATCGGGTTGTGCGGGTTGTTGCCGGTGTCGTTCTCCGAGCGCGCCGGAATCACGGCGCCATTGGTGCTCGCCGCTGTCGTCACGCTGACACGCTCGAGTATGCCGCGTACGAAGGCGCTGTCGAGATGAAATGAGAGACCCAGCGCGCTCTGAATGAAGTCGTTGGTGGGGCTTCCCGCGTTCGGCGCATTCGGCACCATGTCGCCCGGCAGGCCCTGGCGGCCGTAGCCTGCGACCGACAGGAAATCCCGCTGTCCGCCCTGTCCACCGACCAGCACGTTTGAACCAACCATGTTGGCGCCGCCGGCGAGGTCAATGCAGATGAACGGAATCTTGCCCGCGCCCTGTACGGCAAAGCCGCAGGCCGCCTTGAGCGCCTCGAGATCTGGCGACAGGGCCGCCTGCACGGCGCGCGGGTTGGCAAAGAGCCCAAACAGCGTCGGCGCGATGACGGTCGCTGCGCCCGTGACAAAGCCCTGCGCGACGAACTGGCGGCGCGTGACCGGGCGTGGATGGTCTACCTGATACAGCGGCGCGTCAGGATGCAGCGGGCCGCGGCGCGATTTTCTGCTCATCTTTGCAAGCACCTCATTGGATCAGCGTGCTGGCGCTGCCGATCACAGCCGAACAGGCCGACTTGACGATGACCTCGGTCCGGTCGGCAGCGCAGCCGGCGCCGCAGGCCGTCAGTCGGCCGATCATCGCGTCCACTTCCGTCGTGATCTCCAGGGCCGAGGGCTGCGTCGCCATGCCCGTGCCGACCGCGCGTGCGATCAGCGGACTGGAGATCTGGGCGCGCTCCGCCGGCGTGTCGAAGGCCGTCGCAGCGGATGCGCCGAAGTTGAAGCCCGGGAAGTACGCGGCGCGGAGCCCCGCGTCGTCGACCAGCTCGTTGCAGTACTCGATCGCGAGTTGCGCGGCGCCCACCTGGTGCGAGGAGACGAAGCCCTCGATGTTCTCGACCGTGGGCAGCTGTTCGCGCACGCGGTTGTAGGTGTCCGCAACCCGCGGATTCGTCGTGGGCACACCGGTCATCACGGACATCGAGGCCGAGATTTCTTCAAAGTTGCGGAGCCCGATCTCCGAGGCCGGGACGCCATCCGGCGGCGGCGGCAGCGGCGTCGGCGCCGGCTCGACGAAGGTGTTCGTGTTCGAGCCGATTTGCTCGAAGCTCAGGAAGAACTCGTCCGCGGCCGGCCCCTTGTCGAGCGCGACGACGGTGCCGATGCCGGAGAGTCCGAATCCGGTTGCCGGTTCGTACCCGGCGGCCGTGACAGTGCGGTCGAGCGGCGCATAGGCCTGGCCGACCTTTGCCTCCGCGCCATTGATGCCAATGCGTACACCGCGGATCGGGATCTGGTCGGGGTCCTGGGTGTCGTCGAGGCTGATGAAGGCCGGCTTGTCGAACAGGTACGAGTAGCTGTCGAACTGGCTCGCTTCGAACAGCAGGTAGCTCTGCGGCACGTTGATCAGGTGCGCGACCGAGAACAGCAGGTAGAAGCGTTCGCCGACGCCCGCTTCGAAGTTCTGCAGGATCTGGGGATCGCTGAGCGCGCGGTTGTGGATCACGACCATGCGCACCACGCCCTGCCAGGTGCGATCGTTCGAAACCTCGTTGCCGAGCACGAGCGCAAAAGTGTCGTTCCAGTCGGTGAAGAGCCCGGCCGGCGTCGGATCCGCCGACGTCCTGAGCTCGCCGTTCACGTAGATGCGCCGGCCATCGACCGGGCTGTAGGTCGCGACCACGTGCTGAAGCGTCGCCTGCAGCACTTCGTCGGCCGAAGGCGTCGACAACGCGGGGTCGCCGTTGCCGTCGGTCGTCGTCGCGCGGTTGAAGTAGTCGTAGTTGTACATCGTCTGGCCGAGCGTGAAGTTCCGCGCGGTCGTGCCGCCCGAATAACTGACGATGTGCGCCATCTCCTGCACGACGTTCGCCGGCGCAACCCAGGCCTCGATCGAGTATTCACCCGTGGCACGGATCAGGTCGTGGAGCTTGCGTGAGGACGCAGTCGTGCCCTGCGCCTTGCCGCCGCGCAGGTCAATGCCCCAGCCGCCGACCCAGGTCGCCGCACCCGACAGCGTCAGATTGAGCGCGGGCTCGACGCCCGAGGTGTCGTAGACGACCGTGCCCGTGCCGGTCTTGAATTCGTAGAGCGCAATCGCGGCATTGTCGAAGCGGTTGCCGCCGCTTGCGACAGTGCCGTCATAGAGGGTCAGCGCCTTCGAGATGACGAGGTCCGGATCGACCTGCGTGAGCGGCACGCCGTCCGAGAAGTCCTGGATCGCCGCCTGCATGATGCTTGCGGCCTGCGCGCAGTCGGTCCAGCAGTTGTGGAACTCGTCGCGCAGCCGGACCACGAGTCGCGACTGCGCGGGCGTGTCGAGATTGATCTTGGCGCGCACTGCCGCGTAAGCGACGTCGACGTCGCCTTCTGCGAAGAACGGCGACTGCGGAGTGATCGCGCCCGACGAGTGGCAGCGCGAGCAGTACTGCGTCAGCAGCGGATAGACCGTTGAGCCGAAAAGCGCAGAGCCCGCCGGAAATGACTTGCTCGCACCGACGTTGCGGATTGGCGGCGCCTGCAGCGGCGCGCCACGCGTGCTGCCGAGTGTCTGCCCGGCCCAGTTGCGGATCCAGACCGTCAGCTGGTCGGCGCAGGCCGAATCGGCCGCGAGCCAGCAGTGGTGCCCGCCGCCGACCTTGGTGACCATCCTCGAGGCCGATGGATTGCCGAGATCGACGATGCCGTTCGCGGCTTCGTAGGCGAGGTTGATGTCGTCGCTGCGCACGAAGCCCGGCACCTGGCCGCCGGCGACATGGCATTGCCCGCAGCGATTCGAGGCCTGGAGATTGTCCCAGACATTGAGCTTGAAGGCCTGCACGTCCTGACTCGCTGCCGGTGGGCCCGCGTAGCCGGCGGGCGGCGGCGGAGTGGTTGCCGGGTTCTCCGTAGTCGACGCGCCGCCGCCACAGGCCGCCAGCGCGACGGCGAGTAATACCGGCGCCAGGGCCGTGACCAACCGCATGCGGAAATTGGCGTCGCGATTCATCGGCTGACCCTCAGTCGCCCATGCAGTACGTGGCAGCGTCCGAGAAGGCCTGTTTCAGCCTGTAGCCGCTCGAACGGAACGAACTCATCATCGAACCAATCTGGCTGCGGTCGGCCGCGTCCTGCGGCGTCCTCAGGCAGACCGTGCGGAACACTTTCTCGACCTGGCAGGTCGCGAACGCATCGCTCGCGCCGAACTCCTCGCCGAGCGACTTCGCGCCGCTGCCCGAGCCCGGCAGCGAGGTATCAAAGCCGAGCAGCGCGTTGTGCCCGCTGCGCCAGCGATTTTCCCACTGGTCGTCGGGCGTCACGAAACCCGGGGCGAAAGTCGTGTCGTTGTTGAAGTACTTCGGCTGAACTGCGCCCGCTGTGTAGACGAGCCGGCCCTGCACGTCGTCGAACGTGTAGAAGGCGAACGCCTGCGTCATCGGGTCCATGCCCGAATGGCAGCCGACGCAATTATTCAGGAACAGGCGCGCATCGCCGCCCGGACTCCGGCTCACGTCCTGGCGGATGCGGTCCGGCGCCCGCGACGTGTCCTGAACCTCCTCCATGTCGCGGCACATGTGGTTGAGGAGCGTGAAGCGGAACATCGCGCGGTTCGTACCGGCGATGAAGAATGACTGCGCCGCCGCGCGACTCGTGATGACACCCGCGGTCGCGGCAGGCGGCGTGCCGTAGACGCCCGACTGGGTCGTGCGCTGCAGGCCGGTGCGCAGGTCGACGCCGCGGGCTTCGATCTGCTCGTAATGCGTGTTGCTGGTCGCGGAGACCGCCGGCAGGCCGAGGCCCGCGTTGCCGACGTAGAGGATGTCCGCGGACAGCACTTCGTTGAAAGGCACGTTGTCGCGGACCATGCCGATCACGGTCGCGGTGTAGTCGTTCAGCGGTGCAAACACCGTCTGCTCGCGGTTGGTCCAGGGCGTGACGAGGTTCTTGAGTGTCACCGAGTAGAACGACGGATTGTCCATCGCAATCAGCGCCGCGGCCTGCGTGCGGCCCGCCGCGATCTCGGTTTCCATCGCGCCGAGCACAGTATCGGTGGGCGGGACGCCCACGATGCGATCGTGCATGCGCTTCGCCTGTTCGCGCGGTCCCGCGTTGGCGAGAGCGGCGAATGCGACGAGCGCTACAAGAGCGGTGACGCGCTTCACGATAGAACCCTTACAATCTGGCGACCAGGGCATTTCCGTGCTCCACTCACTCGCGGTTTCAGAAACTGCGGGCGAATATATCGGCGGGTTTCAGGTCGGGTAATGTCTCTGAACGGCGACATTCACCCGAGACACAGGTCAAGGTAGGCTGAATCCGTGATTAGTTGGTTAATGCACAAATGGCTTGTATCTAAGGAAACCCATACGGGTTTTCGCGACCGTGATGCAGTCGTTCACCTGCATTCTGTCGTGTGGAAAGCGCTGTCGGAACCGGAGTGAATTGAGATGCGTATCACGAATCCGACATCACGGATATTGTCGTTAGCCGTCGTTTGGCTCGCCGGATGTGCAACCGGACACGACGGAGACGTGAATATCGGCAGCGGGCAGTCGCCCGATCCGGTCGTGCTCGATATTCCTGTCGCCTACATCAAGGGGCCGCTGCCCGCAGCTGTCGACGATGACGACGAGGTGCGCGAGCTCGAGACCTTCGTCAAGGGAACCGACCTGTGGCTGCGCGATCGCGCGGCACCGGACGTTCCGGAGCGGAACATAACGTTCGGCGTGACCGGCGGATTGTGGAGCGTGCGCGATGTCGACGGTTCCTATGACGGCACGAAGCTCGTCTTCGCGATGCGCATGCCGCTCATCCCCGGCGCGATGGACAGCGAGCAGCCGACCTGGAATATCTGGGAATACGACCGCACGACCGACCTGCTGCGCCGCGTCATCGTGTCCGACATCGTCGCCGAGGAAGGCCACGACGTCGCGCCGCATTACCTGCCGGACGGGCGCATCGTTTTCTCCTCGACCCGCCAACGCCAGTCGAAGGCGGTACTGATAGACGAAGGCAAGCCGCAGTTCGCCGCCGAGGACGAAGACCGCAACGAGCACGCCTTCGTGCTGCACGTGATGAACACCGACGGCTCCGGCATCCGCCAGATCTCGTTCAACCAGAGCCACGACATGGACCCGTCAGTCCTCGACGACGGACGCATCGTATTCAGCCGCTGGGAGAACGCGAGCGGCAGCTCGATACATCTTTATACGGTGAACCCGGACGGCAGCGGCCTCGAGCTGCTCTACGGGGCGAACAGCCACGCGACGGGCACCGGCACGACGGACATCCAGTTCCTCGCGCCGCGCCCGACCGAAACTGGCGGCATCGTCGCCCTTCTCATGCCATTCAACGGCACCGAGATCGGCGGCGATCCTGTCTCGATCGATACGGCGGCCTTCGTGGAGATCGAACAGCCCAACCTGGCGAACGCGGGCCTCTCAGGTCCGGCGCAATCGCGCCTGTCGGTCAACGACGTACGCACCGATCCCGGCCTCTCGCCGGGCGGGCGTTACTCGTCGGTGTTCCCGCTCCGCGACGGCACCGGCCGGTTGCTCACGACCTGGACCATGTGCCGGTTGAACGATACCGCCGGTCGCACCTTGCCTTGCACTGCGGAGAACCTGGCGAACGCCGCGCTCGTGCCCGCGCCTCCTTTATATGGTGTATGGATCTACGACCCGCGCGACCAGACGCAGCGGCCCGTGCTCCAGCCTGTTGAGGGTACGCGCTATTCCGAGGTCATCTCGCTCGCGCCGCGCACGCCCCTGCCCGCGGTGATCATCGACGCCGTGGCGGGAGTGGACTACGACCCGGTGCTCGCCTCCGAGAACGTCGGCATCCTGAACATCCGTAGCGTCTACGACCTGGACGGCGCGGATTACGCGCCGGGCGGCATCCTGGCGCTCTCTGACCCAGTGCAGACCACGGCCGACGAAAGGCCGGCGCGTTTCATCCGCATTGAAAAGGCGGTCGGTTTGCCGGACGACGAGGTCCGCGATTTCCGTGGGACTGCTTTTGGTGCCGCGGGCGGTTTCGGTATGCGCGAGATCCTGGCCTACGCGCCGGTCGAGCCCGACGGCTCGGTCCAGATCAAGGTTCCTGCCGGCGTTCCATTCGGGGTCGGCGTGCTCGATGTCAATGGACGGCGGACTTCGCCACGTCATCTCAACTGGCTGCAGGTCCGCGCGGGCGAAGTGCTCACCTGCAACGGCTGCCACATTCCGGCGGGCGCGCAACCCGGCGCGCCGCCCGCGATTTCGCACGGACGCCGCGAGTTGTTCGTCTCGGCGAACCCGGGCGCGACGACGACCGGCCTGCCCTTCCCCAATTCGAATCCGGCGATTTTCGCCGACCAGGGCGAGACCATGGCGGAGGCGCGTGCGCGCATCAGCTGCCAGACGGACTGTGCCGCACAGAAGCCGTCGGTCGACGTGATCTACGAGGACGTGTGGACCGACCCGGTCGCCTCGGGCCGCGCACCGGATGCGCCGTTCAGCTATCGCTACAACCTGCTCACGAGCCCGGCTCCGACCAGCGCCGCCTGCCAGTCCGACTGGTCCGCACTGTGCCGCATCACGATCCACTATCCGGACCACATTCACCCGCTTTGGTCGGTGCCGCGGCTCGAGCTCGACGCGATGGGTAATGTCGAGGACCACACCTGCATCGCCTGCCACAGTCCGGTTGACGCCGCAGGAGCAGTTCGCGTGCCCGCGTTCCAGCTCGATCTCTCGGGCGGCGCGTCGCCCGACGAGGCCGATCACCTGGTGTCGTACCGCGAACTCCTGTTCACGGACAACGCGCAGGAAGTTAACATGGGCGCGCTGCAGGACATCCTGGTGCCCGGCCCCCCGGATCCGGTGACCGGGCTGCCGACGCTGGTGCCGGTGCCGGTCGGTCCTTCGATGAGCGCCGCGGGTGCGCGGGCATCGACGGCGTTCTTCAGCCGCTTCGATTCGGGCGGCTTGCACGCAGGTTGGCTGACGCCGGCGGAACTGCGGCTGATCGCCGAGTGGCTGGATATCGGTGGACAGTATTACAACGACCCCTTCATGGCACCGGTTAACTAAGGCGATGGCGCGGCTCGCGGCCTGCGGGCTGCTGTACTTTCTGGCGGCGATATCGACGGCCTGGGCCGAAGGGCTCGAGGTCACCGTCGCCGATCCCTACCTCGAGCTTCACAGCGGTCCCGGCCGCGGATTCCCGATCGTGAATGTGGTGGAGCGCGGCGCCACGGTGCGCGTTCTCAAGCGCCGCACTGACTGGTTCCAGGTGGTCGACACCGATGGCCGCGAGGGCTGGGTGCATCGCGGCCAGATGGCGGCGACGCTCCTGCCCGCGGGCGAGCGCCTGGAGATCGACGATCCCGCTCGCGAGGATTTCGGCGCGCACCGCCGTGAGGTCGGCATGATGGTCGGCGACTACGGCGGCGCCAACGTCGTGACAGTCTACGGCGCCTACGCTTTCAACGAGCACCTCTCCGGCGAGCTCGCGCTCGCGCACATTCTCGGCAACTTCTCAGACGGCCAGTACGCCACGATCGGCGTGACCCATGTGCCGATGCCGGAGTGGCGCATCCAGCCGTTTCTCTCGATCGGCACCGGCGTCATCCGGATCCAGCCGTCGGGCACGCTCGTCGGGACGCCGGAGCGCACCGACCAGGTCGCCTATGCCGGCATCGGCGTCCGCGCCTATCTGGCACGACGCTTCATCGTGCGCGGCGAATACAAGGAATACGTGGTCTTCACCGACCGCGACGAGAACGAGGAAGACATCGAATGGAAAATCGGATTCGCATTCTTTTTCTGATCGGCCTGCTGGGGATGGCGGGCTGTTCGCACATGCCGTGGCGCAACGACGAGCCTGCGGAGGGACCCCCACCCCCCGAAAATGCGGGGGAAACGCCCGTCGTCATCGAGCCGCAGGTGGAGCGGCGCGAGATCAAGCCCGCGAAGATCGACACGGAGAACTGGGAGGCCGGCGCCTATGTCGGGTCGCTCTCGGTTGAGGATTTCGAGGTCAACCTGGTCTACGGCGCCCGCATTGCCTACCACCTCAACGAGGACTTCTTCGCTGAGGGAATAGTCGGTACCAGCGATGCAGGATTGTCCAGTTTCGAGCGCTTATCGGGGGGAGCCCCCTTATTGACCGACAGTGAGAGGCAATTCACTTATTACAGTCTCGGTTTCGGCTGGAATGCACTACCGGGTGAGATTTTCCTCGGCGGCAAGCGGGCCTACAACAGCGCCGTTTACCTGACGCTCGGGGCCGGCGCCACGCAGTTCGCCGGGGCCGACCGCTTCACGATCACGGCGGGGGCCGGGGTCCGCGTACTGATCAAGGACTGGCTCGCCGTGCACCTCGACATGCGCGATCTCATCATGGATGTCGACGTGTTGGGCGCCAACAAGTCGACTCATAACTACGAAGCGACACTGGGTCTGACCGCGTTCTTCTGAGGAGGCAATTTGAAGACGATTCTCAGGTTTCCGCTCGCGGCGCTGCTGGCCGCACTGGTCGCGGTCGCCTGGTCCGCATCCGCGACCGACGGATCGCCGCCCGCACCGGAGTTCAAGCTCGTGAATCGCGCGGGCGGAGAGGTTTCGCTCGCCAGCCTCAAGGGCCAGGTCGTCATGATCAATTTCTGGGCGAGCTGGTGCGGACCCTGCCGCCAGGAATTCCCCGCGCTCGACCAGATCTACAGCAAGTACAAGCCGATGGGCTTCGAGATGGTCGGCATCAACGTCGAGAGCGAGAAATCCGATGCCGAGCGCTTCCTCGGCAAGACGCCCGTCAACTTCCAGATCCTCTTCGATCCGGATAACAAGGTCAGCGGCAACTACGGCGTCAGCGCGATGCCCACGACCTTCCTGGTGGATCGCCAGGGCAAGCTTCGCTGGCAACACCGGGCCTACAAGCCGGGCGACGAAGCCAAGTACATCGAGCAGATCCGCGAGATGCTGCGGGAGAAATCGTGATTCCGGTGCGTCTCCTTGCCACCGCACTTCTCCTGCTCGCAGCGAGCGGCTGCTCGCGCCTCGAGCCCTGGGTGAAGCCCTACGAGCGCGAGAACATCGCCGACCCGATCATGGCCTGGGACAGCAATCCGATCGCATCCTCCTATATGCAACACGTGTACGAATCGCGCGAGGGCGCACGCGGCGCCTCGGGCGCGAGCGGCGGCGGCTGCGGATGCAATTGATCCGCCGAATCGCCCTGCTTCTCCTGCTGCCGCTCACAGCGGTCGCGGGTGTCCTGCCGGACGATCGCGCCGACCTGATGTACCACTCCTACGACGGCGGCGGCGTCACGATCGACGGTCCTTCGCTGCTCGTGCGGAAGAAGTTCGCCGAGAAATATGCGGTCAACGCGAGCTACTACGTTGACATGGTCTCGTCCGCCTCGATCGACGTCATCACGACGGCGAGCCCGTACCAGGAGGAGCGCACGCAGTACGGCGTCGGTTTCGAGTACCTGCGCGGGAAGGTCACTTACGCCGCCTCATTCAGCAATTCAACCGAGAACGACTACGACGCCGACACGGCGAGCCTCTCGATCAGCCAGGACATGTTTGGCGACCTGACGACGGTCGCTCTCTTCTTCACCCGCGGTTGGGACGACGTCACGCGCCGCGGTGACGCCACCTTCGCCGACCAGGTCGACCGGCGGATCTACGGCGTCAACGTCTCGCAGGTCGCAACCAGGAACCTGATCCTCGGCTTGTCCTTCGAGACGATCACCGAAGAGGGATTCCTCAATAACCCCTATCGCCAGGTCCGCTTCGTGGACCTCGACGCGGCGCTCGGCTATTCCTACGAGTCCGAGCTCTACCCACGCACGCGCACGGGCAATGCCCTGGCGCTGCGGGCGCGCTGGTACCTGCCGTACCGCGCGGCGCTCCAGGCGGACTATCGCTTCTACAGCGATACCTGGGACATCAACGCGAGCACGGCGGAAGTCGCCTACACGCACCCGCTCGACGACGCGTGGACCTTCGACGTGCACTTCCGTTTCTACACGCAGAACGCGGCGGAGTTCTATTCGGACCTTTTCCCGCGCGAGGATTTCCAGAACTTCCTCGCCCGCGACAAGGAACTTGCCGCGATGCAGAGCCAGTCGCTCGGTTTCGGCGTCGCCTACGAATTCAAGCCGGGCCGAATCGAGTTTCTTGGCAAGGCTGCGGTCAACCTGAAGTACGACCACATCCGTTTCGAGTACGACGACTTCCGCGACCTGCGCACCACCGGCGTCGCCGCGGGCACCGAACCGCTCTACCAGTTCGACGCGGACGTTATCCGGCTATTCTTTTCCGGGTGGTTCTAGGCCCTTCGAGTAGATCACCTTCCCCTCGGCGGTGACGACCACCGCATCCGCGTCCGGCTGGGTTTCGACCAGCGCGATGCCCCGCTCCGGTCCCATGATGAAGACACTCTTCGTCAGTCCCTCGGCGATCGTGGAGGTCGGGGCGATGACGGTGACGCTTCTGACCCCGTGCGGGCTCTTGCCGGTTTTCGGGTCGATGATGTGGTGATACCGCACACCGTCCTCGTCGAAGAAACGCTCGTAGTCGCCCGAAGTCGAGATGGCCGAATCCTCGAGCGGGATGCGCGCGATCACGCGATTGCGGTCGTCCGGATGGCGGATCCCGACGATCCAGGGCCGGCCGCGCCGGTCGCCGATGATCCGGCTGTCACCCCCGGCGGTCACCGTGGCATTCGTGATTCCCCGCGCCCGGAGTATCGCGATGCATGAATCCACGGCGTGTCCCTTGGCGATCCCGCCGAGGTCGATGCGCACGCCGGGCTTCAGGAAGCGCACGGTTGAAGTCGAGGAATCGACCACGACATGCCGCCAGTTCACGGCGGGCAGCGCCGCCTGGATCTGGGCCTCGGTCGGGTGCTTGCGCTCACGATAGTCGTAGAGGTAGCCGACGCTCGCATAGGTGATGTCGAAGGCGCCAGCGGACATCTCCGAGAACTCGAGCGCCCGGGAAATCAGCCCGGATAGCTCCGGATCCACACGTACCGGTACCGTCGCCGCATCCCGATTGACCCTGGAAAGCTGGCTTTCGGGCTTGTAGACCGACATCAGCTCGTCGATCCGGTGCATCTTGGCGATCACCGCGTCGATCGCAGCCGCTGCCGCGGCCGGGTCGTCGTGCCACACCTCGACCACGATCCGAGTGCCCATAATCGACTCGTCGCGCGCGACCCATTCGGCGCGCGCGGGGGGCGTCGACACGAGGAGCAGCGTGACCGCGAAAGCGAATCGGTGCATCATCACGACCGCAGTTTGGCCGATCAGCCGCGGCGATGGAACCTGTTATCCTGCCTGCGGTCTGTCCCGGTGAGCACAGAAACTGAACAGGAATACTGCCATGAAGTTGTTTTCGATGGTCTTGGCCGCAACGCTGGCCTCCACGCTCCTGACGACGCCGGCCGCGGCCGTCACGACCGAAGAAGCCATGATCGACCAGTCGCTGATCGTCCTGCGCGAGCTACAGGCGATTTCGGACACGCAGATTCCCGACTTGCTGCTGGCACGTGCCGAGGGCATCATCATCCTGCCGGCCCATGTGAAAGCCGCCTTTATATTTGGTGGCAGTTTTGGCAATGGCGTGATGCTCGTGCGCAATCCCGATCGCAGCTGGAGCAATCCGGTCTTCGTATCGTCGGGCGGCGGCAGCTGGGGATTCCAGGCCGGCGGCCAGGTCTCCGACATCGTGCTGGTCCTGACAACCCGCGACAGTGTCGAGGGCATCACCGACGGCAAGCTGACCCTTGGGGCCGATGCCTCCGTCGCGGCGGGCCCGGTCGGTCGTCAGGCCAAGGCCGCGACCAGCATGACCTTCGACGCCGAGGTCTACGCCTACGCGAAATCCCAGGGACTCTTCGCCGGCGTCTCGCTCGAAGGCAACGGCATCTTCATCGGCAAGAAGGCAAACAAGCGGTTCTATGGCGGCGAGTCCAGCGCGGCGACGATTCTCGCCAGCAAGACCGCCCCGCCCGCTCCGGCACCCGAGCTCGTGGCCGAAGTGACGCGACTGACCACGAGCGCAACCCAGGCCGTTGCCGCTGAGCCGGCGAAGCCCGCAGATCCCGCGGCACCGGCGACCGAAGCAAAGACTTATCCGCTGCCGGACCCGGAACCGGGGTCGGAGCCGCCGGGAACCTGAAAAGCTTTGCCGCGGAAACGCCTTCCCGGATCGGCGGGTTTTCCCCGGCTGCCTGGACGCGTCTCTCGAGTCGCGCTCAATCCGGTCCCGCGCCTCCAGTTGACCCTTGTAAATGCAGGCACCTAAACGCGGCCGACTTCAACCTCCAACTGCGACCAGCGCATGAACCACCGGACCCTATTGCGCTTGATCTTGTAGTGAGACCCGCAATCGAGCTTCCAATTGTCAATCGACGGGTTCAACGAAATCGTCTGGCCATCGAATACGAGATTCCAATCCTT
>JANLWE010000082.1:0-4876 GCA_031364365.1 Gammaproteobacteria bacterium
CTGCTCCATCACCGGATACTGAACCGTGCCCCGCGATCCGCGCTACGACATTCTGTTCGAACCCGTGCGTATCGGTCCGGTAACGGCCAAGAACCGCTTCATCCAGGTGGCGCACTGCAACGGCATGGGTATGAGTTATCCCAGTTCCATGGCGGCGATGCGCCGCATGAAGGCCGAAGGTGGTTGGGCTGTCGTCTGCACCGAGGAAACGGATATTCATCCCTCTGGCGACATGACACCACTGATCGAGGGCCGCCTTTGGGATGATCGCGATATCCCGACCTTTGCGCGCATGAACGAGGGCGTGCACGCCCACGGCGCGCTGGCTGCCATCGAGCTTAATCATTCCGGTCCGCGCGACGCCTGCCTTTATAGCCGCGAGGTACCAATCGGTGTCGCTCATCAGCCGGTCTGGGCGGGAGACTATCCAGCGCAGGCGCGCGCCATGGACAAGGCGGACATCAGGGCTTTCCGCCGCTGGCATCGGGATGCGGCGCTGCGGGCGCGCAAGGCCGGCTTCGATATCATTTATATCTATTGCCACGGCGGCAGTTCGCTCATCGGCGATTTCCTTTCGCCGGAGCGCAATCAACGCACGGACGAGTATGGCGGCAGCCTGGAGAACCGACTCCGGCTGACGCGGGAAATTCTCGAGGATACGCACGAGGCCGTGGGCTCCTCCTGCGCGATCGCGCTACGCCTCACGGTCGACTATTTGTCAGCGAACGGCGAGCCGGACATGGAGGAATCCCGCCATGCTGTCGAATTGCTCGCCGACCTGCCCGATCTCTGGGATGTCAATCTTCGGGAGTGGCACAGCGACTCCCTTCCCTCGCGCTTCGGGCCGGAGGGGTCGCAGGAAGAGTTCATCTCCTTCGTGAAGAAGATCACCCGCAAGCCGGTGGTCGGCGTCGGAAGATTCACGTCACCCGACACCATGGTCTCGCAGATCAGGCGCGGCGTGCTGGATTTCATCGGCGCAGCCCGGCCCTCGATTGCCGATCCCTTCCTGCCGCGCAAGATCGAAGAAGGTCGCATCGACGATATCCGCGAGTGCATCGGCTGCAATATTTGCGTGTCCGCGGACTTCACCAACGTGCCCATGCGCTGCACACAGAATCCCACCATCGGCGAGGAGTGGCGCAAAGGCTGGCATCCGGAATTCATTCCGGCTCGGGGCTCTGAAGACAAAGTCCTGGTGGTTGGCGCCGGGCCCGCCGGTCTGGAATGTGCGCGGGCGCTGGGGCAGCGCGGCTATGAAGTCACGCTGGCCGAGGCGCGGAATATTCTTGGCGGCCGCGTCGCTGATGAAAGCCGCATGCCGGGACTCGCCACCTGGGGCCGTGTGCGCGATTACCGGGTGCAGCAGATTCAGCGGATGGCCAATGTCCAGACCTATCTGGAAAGCCGGCTCGAGGCGCAGGAGATTCTGGAGTTCGGATCGCCCAAGGTGGTTCTGGCCACCGGTGGCACCTGGCGTCGCGACGGCGTCGGGCGCTGGCACACCAGGCCGATCTCCGGACTGACCGCCGCGGCGGTGTTCACGCCGGAGGATGTCTTCGCCGGCCGTCGCCTTGAGGGCCCGGTCGTGATCTTCGATGACGACTACTACTATCTCGGCGGCGTGCTGGCCGAAAAACTGCGGCAGGATGGTTTGGACGTGACACTCGTGACCCCGGCAGCCGATGTGTCGAAATGGACCCACGCCACGCTGGAGCAGGGTTTGATCGAAGAACGCCTCTATGAGATCGGCGTCAATATCATTGAAAAGCATGCCCTCGCAGCGATGACGGCCGGCGAGGTGCACATTCAACATGTCCAGAACGGCCGGCAGCGGGCTTTACCTTGCGCGTCCGTGCTGCTCGTCACCATGCGCCTGCCGAATGACTCGCTGTACCACGACCTCACGGCGGATGCCGGCCGGCTGCAGGATGCCGGCATCCGTTCGCTCACCCGCATCGGCGATTGCCTGGCGCCGTCGACCATCGCTGCGGCGGTCTATGCGGGCCATCGCTACGCGCGCGAAGCGGATGTGCCACCGACCGATGGCGTGCCGTTCCAGCGTGAACTGATCGCGCTGGCTTGAGTTTGCATATGCAAGTCGTGCGCGAGCTTGCGCATTACTCGGCCGGGATTGTCGGCGTCTTCTGGCTGATAGAACGCATCGCCGGTTAAGGCGCTAACCATCGGCTTCGTCCCGCGAAATTTCTGAGCCTGCTCCCGCGCTCAAGAGCTCGAGATACTTCCGCCTCATTTGCTGAAAGAGTGCAGGCGGCAGCAAACCGTATTCGTAACGGCCGGTTATCGGGATCAGTCGCAAGTCGAAGCCGGGCCATGCAAAGACATTGAAATCATCCAGCACGATCCAGGACCGCTCCTCGTCCAGTCCAAGGTGCAGCTTGACTCGCCGCGGGATCTCGAGAGCGCGCTCTGGATCCGGCGGCGCGCTGTGCGTGATGGGTGCCACGACGATCCGTGGCGGTTTCCCTTCTTCCTGAATTTGAGCAACCACGATGGCGCAGGGCCGTGGCTTGAATCCTTCGACATGGCCCCGTTCGGCTTCCTCGCGCCAAAGATACGAATACGAAATAACCAAGCCGACTTCGGGTTTTGGGAATGCCATAAACCCGACTGCTGGATTATTTGTCAGTCAGCAGACTGTTGAGATGCTCGTGCTCTGGGCTCATATTCGCGGCGGCGATTGCTTCGATGATGTCCCGCGGCAACTCATTGAGGCGATACGCGCGGCGTTCAAGGGCACGCAGGCGCTGTAGTTCGGCGTACTCGCGGGCCGAGACGAAGTAGCCACTGATACGGCCATAAGTCGTGATGGCGATAGGCTCCCGCTGAGCCTCTTCCTTGTAGCGGCCGAACTCCTTGGCAAATTCACTCGCGGTGATGGCGGTCATGTAGGGTTTCCATAGAATCCGTATGATGGGTAACTTACGGAATTTGTGGATATCTGTCAATAATGTGTTAGATCAGAGGCTTAGATCACACCTCAGTGTGCGCAGGTCGGGGTCGCTTCCAAAAACGTTCCCGCGGGAACGTTTTTGAGCGCTAGCGCGAAACCAGGCAAGAGCTGATGCTCGGGTCCGGTCTTGCGACAGCGCGCCCCTGACTCAGTGGTAGTGGGCGTGCAGCCGTTTCCGAGGCGCGTTGTCGGAGTCCCTGTCGGCCACGGGACCTCGATCATAGCTGTCGGAGGTAGAACGCGCCTTCGGTCGCGGCTGCTGGTAGGCTTTCCCGCGCGCGCAGCCTGCGCGCACGAAAGGAACCGTCCAACATGAAGCGATTCCCTACGCTCGTCGTTCTGGGCGCGCTCCTCGCCTGGCCGCTTGGCGCCGCGGCCGACGAGCTCGTCACATTCGTGCAATGCGGGCGGCTATTCGACTCGACGACCGGAAGGCTTCAGGACGGGGTCGGCGTGCTGGTGCGTGCCGGCCGCATCGTCGACGTCGGCCCGGCGGTGGTCGCACCGCCCGGCGCCACCGTCGTCGACCTGAGCGGATTCACGGTCCTGCCCGGCTTGATCGACGCGCACACGCACATCGCGCTCCATCCGGGCAACTACGACGACCAGGTCCTGCGAGAGACGCCTGAACTGCGGACGATCCACGCGACCGTGAACGCGCGCGTCACGCTGGAATCGGGCATCACGACGGTGCGGGACCTGGGCAACGAGGGCGCCGGCTTCGCGGACATCGCGGTACGGGACGCAATCGCGAAAGGCCTGGTCCCCGGGCCGCGCATCCTGGCGGCAATCCAGCCGGTGACGGCGACCGGCGCGTATGGCCTGGTCGGCTACTCGCCGTACGCGAAACTCCCGGCCATCTCGTACGAGGCGGACGGTCCGGCCGCGGTGCGCCGGCAGGTGCGGACCCTCGTGCGGGAGGGCGCGGACGTCATCAAGATCTACATGGAGAGCTTCGAGAAGAAGCAGGCCGAGAGCGAGGTGCTGTCGGGTGCGCGCACGTACAGCGACGAGGAGTTGGCGGCGCTGGTGGACGAGGCGCATGCGTCGGGCGTGAAGGTCGCGGCCCACACCTACGCGGACGAGAGCGCGCGTCGCGCGGTCGAGGTCGGCGTGGACTCGATCGAGCACGGCCTCTACCTGACCGAAGCGACCTTCCGCAAGATGGCGGAGCGCGGGATCGCGTACGTGCCGACGCTGATGGTGTACGAGTTGTGGCGCGACGGAAAGATCTTCGCGGACTCTTCGCCGGTGAAGCTCGACAAGGTCCAGCGCACTGTCAAACGCCACGCCGATGCGTTCCGCGCGGCGCTCCGTACGCCCGTCAGCATCGTGATGGGCTCGGACACGTTCGAGCTGCCCGGGACCAACTCGCAGGAGCTCGTGGCCATGGTACGCACCGGCATGAGCCCGGCGGAGGCGCTGCGGTCGGCCACGTCGCGGGCGGCCACGCTGCTGGGGCTCGCAGGACGCGTCGGCGTCATCGCCAAGGGCGCGTCCGCCGATCTGGTGGCGGTGGCCGGCGACCCGACGAAGGACATCGAGACGGTCACGCGGCCGGTGCTGGTGATGAAGGAGGGTCGGATCGCGGTCGACCGCCGCTGATCAGGGCGGCTGGCCGAGGGAGGCACGGTTCGAGCCCATTGTCATAAAGGCGTTAACCGTCGGCTTCGTCCCGCGAAATTTCCGAGACTGCTCCCGCGCTCAAGAGCTCGAGATACTTCCGCCTCAACTGCTGAAAGAGTGCAGGCGGCAGCAAGCCGTATTCGTAACGGCCGGTTAGCGGGATTAGTCGCAAGTCGAAGCCGGGCCATGCAAAGGCATTGAAATCATCCAGCACGATCCAGGACCGCTCCTCGTCCAGTCCAAGGTGCAGCTTGACTCGCCGCGGGATCTCGAGAG
>JANLWE010000102.1:0-14306 GCA_031364365.1 Gammaproteobacteria bacterium
GCTGTCGTCCTTGAAGCCGTTGCAGATGATCAGGCGATCCGGTGCGTCCGCGGTGATCGCCATCACCGCAAGCAGTTCGGGTTTGGAGCCGCACTCGAGCCCGAAGCCGAGTTCCGCGCTGCCGCGATAGACCTCTTCGACGACCAGGCGCTGCTGGTTGACCTTGATCGGGAACACCGCGGCATAGCGGTTCTTGTAGTCGTTCTCCGCGATTGCGGCGGCGAAGGCGTCGTGCAGTGAACGCAGGCGGTCGCGCAGGATGTCCGAGAATCGCAGCACCATCGGCGCCGTCAGGTCGCGCGCGCCGAGCTGCTGTACGACTTCGAAGAGATCGATTTCGCGGTTGGCGTCGCGGCCCGGTCGGCAGACGACGTGACCGGCGGCGTTGATGCCGAAGTAGCCGCTGCCCCAGGAACCCGGCGCGTAGAGCTGGTCAGAGTCTTCGATGCTCCAGGGCGGCCGTGCAGTCGCCGGCCCGCGCGTCACGCTATCCAAATGAGTTGTCCCGTTGGACCGAAGCAGGGCTGCGGAAGATAGCAGATCATGTCGGTCCTCGTGCGATCGGACGCGACGGGTCGCGGATCCATTCGCTCCATGAGCCCGCATAGAGCCGTGCGCCCTTGACGCCGGCCGCCTCGAGCGCGAGCAGGCCCTGGCATGCAGTGACCCCGGAACCGCACATGCAGATTGGCGCGGCGCCGGGCGCGGCGCCGGTGCGTTCGCGCCAGAGTGCCGCAAGCCCGTGCGCCGGGCGGAACCGGCCATTCGCGTCAAGATTCTCGAGAAACGGCAGGTTCACCGCGCCCGGCACATGTCCCGCGACCGCATCGAGCGGTTCCACGCTTCCCGCAAATCTCTCGGCGCCACGAACGTCGACCAGGGTTTCGCCCTGGGCGAGGGCATGGGCGACGCCGGCGGCGTCGCAAAGCATTTCCGGACGCGGTCGCGCCACGAAAGCGGCGGGCTTTCTCGCCGCAGTCTCGGTCGAAATCGGGCGGCCCTCGGCGGTCCACGCGGCAAAGCCGCCATCCAGCACAGTGACACGGTCGTGGCCGACCCACCGCAGCATCCACCAGAGCCGCGCGGCATAGGCACTGTTGCCGGCGTCGTAACAGACCACCCAGGTAGTCGCGTCGACGCCGAGCCTGGAAAGCGTCGCGGCGAAATCCGAAACCGCGGGCAACGGATGCCGCCCCGTGGTTGCGGTCACGCGGGAGGCCAGATCGCGTTCGAGGTCGACGTGGGTCGCGCCGGGGATATGACCCGCGCGCCAGGCCTGCACGCCGGCCTCGGGCTTGGTGAGTTCGAAGCGGCAGTCGGCCACGAGCAGGTCCGCGTCGGCCAGTCGCGCCGCGAGGTCAGCCGTGGATAGGAGAGGGGTACGCAACCTTTTTTCCGCCGCGTGCATCTTACCTGCGATGGATGACTACACCCACGAAGACATGCCAGAAACCCGCGAGTCCCGTCCGGCGCCATTTCCGTTCCAGGGCTACTGACTCTGCCTGGCCCTCACGGGGAGGCGGCCCGCAAGCGCGAGCGCCACGAGCATGATTGTTGTGCCGGCGAGCGCGAATGCCATGTCCTTCTGTCCATCCCAGATGTCACCCTGGGTCCCAAGGTACGCCTGCCCGAGGTCACCGCCGAACACGATGGCCGCGGCGAATTCGATCAGCTCATAGATGACAGCATGTCCGGCCATGAACATGCAGGGAAACAGGAAGGCCCAGGCCCGCGAGTACCGCCCGTAGTGCGCGAAGAGCTCAACGGCCGCGGGCGTCACCAGCAGACCGTATAGAAAGTGCACGAGCCGGTCGTAGTGGTTCCGCCCTTCGAGCGCGATGCCCGTGAGCGATTGCCACCAGTCGGCGTACGGCACCAGGGAATACGTGTAGTGCGCGCCGACCGCGTGAAGCACGAAGAACACAAACAGGCAGGTATAGGCGAAATTGCTGAATCGCAGCCGACGCGCCGTCGCCGCGAACAGCGGCACGGCGACAAACACGATCGCGTTTTCGAGTAGCCAGTCCTGGCGAAAAACGGGATCGATCCCGAGCGCCAGCCAGACCACGCCGTGGACCGTCAGCAGGACCAGTGGATAGCGCCACGACGGTATGGATTTGCGGTACATTCTGCGCCCTTGATTCCCAAGATAACGGAATTACCGACATCATGAGTGAGCACGTCGTCCACACGCATTTCCCGGGCCGGCTGATCTTCATCGGCTTCGGCAGCATCGGGCAGGGCGTCCTGCCGCTCATCATGCGCCATGTCGGCGGACTGGCCGCGGATCGCGTCACGATCGTCACGGCCGACGACGCGGGCCGCGAGGAAGCGGGCAAGTTCGGGATCAAGCTCATCAACCACCCGCTGACTCGGGAGAATTTCCGGCACGTGCTCGATCCGCTGGTCGGGCGCGGCGATTTCGTCCTGAACCTGTCGGTGGACGTGTCGAGCATCGCGCTCATCAAGCTCTGCCACGAGAAGGGCGCACTGTACCTCGACACCTGCATCGAGCCCTGGCCGGGTGGCTACACGGATCCGAATATTCCCGCGAGCCGGCGCACGAACTACGCGCTCCGCGAGGAAGTGCTCGAACTCCGCAAGGGCTGGACGAATGGGCCGACCGCGGTGATCACGCACGGCGCGAACCCGGGGCTGGTCTCGCATTTCGTCAAGCAGGCGCTGCTTGACATCGCAGGCGCCACCGGGCGCGAGGGCGACGATCCGAAGAGCCGCGAGGACTGGGCGAATCTCGCGAAGGATCTCGGCATCAAGGTCATCCACATCGCCGAGCGCGACACGCAGGTCTCGAGCAAGCCCAAGATGCCGGGCGAGTTCGTCAACACCTGGTCGGTCGACGGATTCGTCAGCGAAGGCAGCCAGCCGGCCGAGCTCGGCTGGGGCACGCACGAGCGTCATTTCCCGCGCGATGGACGCCAGTACGACTTCGGGCGCAAGAGCGCGATCTACCTGGCGCAGCCCGGCTGTGCGACGCGCGTGCGCACCTGGACGCCCGATGCGAAGCACTTCCACGGGTTCCTGATCACGCACGGCGAATCGATCTCGATCTCGGATTTCCTCAGCGTCCGACAGAACGATCGCGTGACTTACCGCCCGACCGTGCATTACGCCTACCACCCTTCGGACAACGCAGTGCTCTCGGTGCACGAATTGTGCGGACGCAATTTCCAGATGCAGGAACACAAGCGGATCATGATGGGCGACATCACGACAGGCATCGACGAGCTCGGCGTGCTGCTTGCGGGGCATGCGAAGGGCGCCTACTGGTACGGTTCGCAGCTGTCGATTGACGAGGCGCGGAAGCTTGCGCCCTACAACAGCGCGACCTCGTTGCAGGTGACGGTCGCGGCGCTCGCCGGAATGATCTGGGCGATCGAGAACCCGGCGATGGGCATTGTCGAGCCGGACGAGATCGACTTCAGGCGGAATCTCGAGATCTGCCGTCCCTATCTCGGGCCGGTCGTCGGCAAGTACACGGACTGGACACCGCTGTTCGACCGCGGCCGGCTGTTTCCGGAAGACCTCGACGAAAGCGATCCCTGGCAATTCAAGAATATTCGCGTCATCTGAGAATTAAAGGGAATCAAAGGGGACGTTCACCTTTAACTCAGACCACCGGTCCAGATCTGAACGTCACCTATCGTTAAAGGTGAACGTCCCCTTTAATTCCCTTAATTCCTCGTACTCGATGGCCGTGATTGTCACCGCGAGGGGCCCGGACGGCAGCTCGACTTCAATTACGTCGCCGACGCGCTTGCCGAGCAGGGCGCGCCCGAGCGGTGAGTCCATGCTGATGTAGCCCGGCTCGCGGTCGAACTCGTCCGGGCCGACGATGCGATGTCGCCTGCGGGCGCCGCCGTCCTCTTCTATCGTCACCCAGGCGCCGAAGAAAACGCGGCTGCGGTCGGAGGGCGGATCCGCGACGATCTTGAGGCCGTCGAGCCGCCCGCGGAGAAAGCGGACGCGCCGGTCGATCTCGCGCAGCCTGCGCTTCCCATAGATGTATTCCGCGTTCTCGGAGCGGTCGCCCTGGGCCGCCGCCTCGGCGACTGCGCGCGTCACGGCAGGGCGCTCGACGAGCCAGAGCTCGTCGAGTTCGGTGCGAAGGCGCTGGGCGCCTTCGGGCGTCGCGTATTTTGAGCCCACCCCGGTTTGCCGTCCCATGTTTAACTGTTTGAATTATAAAACGTTTCAGGACTTCTGCGTCCTGCATCCCAAACTGTGGCGCGCTTCACGCAAGGCCTTGGGCGCCGGCGCTACTCTTTCAGTCGCTATTTTTGCCTGCGTCAGTATCCCCTAGCGGACTTCCTTCCCTTCACCGAAAGTCCGCATTTCCGCCCCGGGTCAAAAGCCCGGGGTTTTTTTATCCTCGCTTCATTCGTCCCGACAGGGAAACGGCTGGTCGCGCGGCGGAACATGGCTGCCGATCCGCCGCCTTATACTTCGCGCCTCGCTGACTGGAGATCTAGGAATGTCGCTCCGCAAACTGCTGCCTGTCCTCCTCTGCATTTCGATCGCGGGTCTCCCGTCCGCCGACGGCGCAGAGGCGCCGCTCGCTTCCGGCATCGATCCCGCCGCGATGGACCGCAATGTCAGGCCGCAGGACGACTTGTTCCGACACGTGAACGGGACCTGGCTTGCGACCACGCAGTTCCCGGCCGAGTACCCGAGTGCAGGCATCGGGATCATGCTTTTCGAGAAGGCGCAGGCCGACGTGCAGGCGATCCTCCTCGAGGCCGCGGCGGCCGGCGACAAGGCGACTCCCGACATGCGGCGCCTCGGCGACATGTACACGAGCTTCCTGGACGAGAAGAAAGTGGAGGAGCGCGGCATCGAATCGCTGAAGCCGCTGTTCGCCGAGATCGCGGCCATCGATGGACCGCAGGCACTCGCGCGATTCTTCGGCCGCGCCCAGGGACTCGGGATCAGCGTTCCGATCGGCGTCTATGTCTTTCCCGACGCGCGCAATTCGACGCACAACGTCGCCTACCTGTCTCAGGACGGTCTGGGCATGCCGAACCGCGACTATTTCTTGAAACAGGAAAAAGAGTACGTCGAGTTTCGCAGCAAGTATGCGGCCTACCTCGCGAAGCTTCTCACGTTCGCCGGCCAGCCTGAAGGCGCCGCCCGGGCGGCGAAGGTTCTCGAGCTCGAGACACGCATTGCGACCGACCAATGGACCCCGGTGCAGGACCGCGATCCAATCGCGACCTACAACCGCCACGGACTCGAATCCGCGGCCGCGCTCGCGCCGGAATTCGACTGGAAGGCCTACCACGCAGCGACCGGCCTGCCGGCGGGTGATTTCATCGTGCGGCAGCCGACCTACGCGACCGCGCTCGGCAAGCAGGTGACGGAAGGCGACCTCGCGGTCTGGAAGGACTACCTGACCGTGCGCGCGATCGGCGCCTATGCGCGCGTGCTGCCAGCCGCTTTCGTCGAGGCGTCGTTCGATTTCAATTCGCGTACGTTGCGCGGAACCGAGGCGCTGCGCCCGCGCTGGAAGCGCGCCGTGCAGGAAACCGACAGCGCAATGGGCGAGGCGATCGGCGCGGCCTATGTCGCCCGGCATTTCCCGCCGGAGGCGAAGGCGCGGATGGTGACGCTCGTCGACAACCTGCTCGCGGAATTTGACCGCGGCATCGACCGGCTCGACTGGATGAGCGCGGCGACCAGGACCGAGGCGCATACGAAGCTCAAGAAGATCAACGTGAAGATCGCGTACCCCGACAAGTGGCGCGACTACTCGGGTCTCCAGATCCGGCCGGACGATCTGGCGGGCAACGTGATGCGTTCGAACCAGTTCGAATGGGAGTGGCAGGCAGCGCGGGCCGGCAAGCCGAAAGACCCGACCGAGTGGTTCATGACGCCACAGACGGTCAACGCCTACTACCTGCCGACCAACAACGAGATCGTGTTCCCGGCCGCCTTCCTGCAGCCGCCGTATTTCGACATGCGGGCGGATGACGCCGCGAACTACGGCGCCATCGGCTCGACGATTGGGCACGAGATCAGCCATGGATTCGACGATCAAGGCCGGCAGTACGACGGCGACGGCAACCTGCGCGACTGGTGGACGCCCGAGGACAACGAGAAATTCCAGACGCGGGCGCGCGGGCTCATCAAGCAGTATTCCGCCTTCGAAGCGCTGCCCGGGCTCAACGTCAACGGCGAACTGACGCTCGGCGAGAACATCGGCGACCTTTCGGGTGCGGCGATCGCCTTCGGCGCCTACATCCGTTCGCTGAACGGCGCCGAAGCGCCGCTGATCGACGGCCACACGGGGCCCCAGCGATTCTTCCTCGGCTATAGCCAGTCCTGGCGCACGAAGTGGCGCGATGGGCTCATGCGGGAAATCGTGCTGACAGATCCGCATGCGCCGAGCGAGTTTCGCGCCAATGGCGTCGTCTCGAACATGGATGAGTTCTACGCCGCCTTCGGCGTCCGCGAAGGCGACAAACTGTGGCGGCCCGCGGCGGAGCGCGTGAAGATCTGGTGATCGCGCGCCCAGCCGGGGATAATGCCGGGGCATGATCCAGCCGTTCATCCGTTGTGCGATTCCGTTGCTTGCGGCGACGCTTGCCGCTTGCACGCCGTTCGAGTCGCTCTTCCACAAGACGAAGCCCGCGGAAAAGGCCACGGCGCCTGTCGCGCCGGCGCCGCCGTTGCCGCTTGCGCAGGCGACGCATCGCTTCATGGTGGCGCCGGACCAGGACGTGGTCGGACGGCTCCAGGTCACTATCGCGAAGCACGAGGACACGCTCGCGGACATCGCGCGGCGCTTCAACGTGGGTTATGCGGAAATCCTGCGGGCCAATCCGAAAGTCGATCCGTGGCTGCCCGGCGAAGGCACGCAGATCGTGCTGCCGACCGAATTCATCCTGCCGGACGCGCCGCGCGAAGGCGTGGTCCTCAATCTCGCAGCGATGCGGCTCTACTATTATCCGAAGCCGGCAAAAACGGGACCGGTCGAGGTGATCACCCACCCCATCGGCATCGGCAAGGTGGGCTGGGTGACACCTGAGGGCAGCACAAAGGTTGTGTCGCACGTGAAGGATCCAGTGTGGACGCCGCCGGTCTCCGTGCGCCAGGAGCATGCGAAGGACGGCGATATCCTCCCGGAAAAGGTTCCACCGGGCCCCGACAATCCGCTCGGCCGTCACATGATGCGACTCGGCTGGCCGAGCTACCTGATGCACGGCACGAACAAGCCTCCCGGCGTCGGCATGCGGTCGAGCCACGGCTGCATCCGCCTGTACCCGGAAGACATCGCGATCCTGTTTGAGGCGATTCCCGACGGAACCAGGGTGACGGCCGTCAACCAGCCGTATCTGCTCGGCTGGCACGGCGATCGGCTGCTGGTGCAGACCTACGAGTCACTCGAGGACGACAAGCGCGACTGGTCCGACGTGCCGAAGGCACTGCGGCAGAAGGCGAAGAAATCGAAGGCTCCGCTCTGGAAGAAAATCGCCGAGCACGACCAATCGATCGACTGGGAACAGGTCCGCGCGGCCGCCGCTGATCCGCGCGGCATCGCGTTCCCCGTTGGCCCCGGCGCGAGCCGCGATCTCGCCGCGACGATTGCGCATGCCCCGAGAGTCAGGAACGCGATTCCGACCGGCGCGACCTGGAACGGCGTTGAGGATCAGTACGCCGGCGACCCGCAGTTCGCGAAGCCGGCCGCAGGCGAAGCCAGCAAGGCGAGCACCGGTCCTTAGCTAAAGGGGACGTTCCCCTTTAACCGGCGATGAGGTACAGCACGTAATTCCCGATCAGCGTGAATCCAAGCCGCCAGTTGCCGGAACCGTCCTGCATATCCATTCATGATAATCTGCCGCTCCAGCTGGGGGAGTCAGCCGTGACGGAACGACTGGCCGGCATCCAGGTTCAAGAAGAAGCCGGCTCTGGGCAATCGATCGCGGAAGCGCCGACGGCCATTACGGCATTCGTCGGTCGTTGCCTGCGTGGCCCGATCAACCGCCCGGTGCCGATTTCCGGTTTCAACGAATTCCAGCGCATCTTCGGCGGGCTCTGGCAGCCGAGCACGCTCTCATACGCGGTCGAGCAATTCTTCGAGAACGGCGGTCGGTCGGCGGTCGTCGTGCGGGTCACGAACGGCGCGCGCTGCTGCACGATCGAACTGCCGGCCGGCAACCAGAAACTCGTCCTCGAGGCGCTCGCGCCGGGTACGCGCGAATTCCTGCGCGCGGCTGTCGATTACGACGGCATCGGCGAGAACGAGGACGAGCAGTTCAACCTCGTGATCCAGCGCGTGCGGACGCCAGGCTCGGAACACATCGAGGACCAGGAGATCTATCGCCGTCTCTCGATCGTGCCCGACGCGGCGCGCTCGGTCGCGACCGTACTCGCCGGATCCGAGCTCGCGCGCGTCTCGGGAGAACTGCCGCCGCTCCGTCCCGATTCGACGCCGCGGAACGATCCGCGCGGAATCGCAGGCTATGTTTTCTCCGGTACGGACGCGGACGATGGCGCGCGGCTCACCGACTACGACGTCATCGGTTCAGCGGCGCAGGGCACGGGCCTGTTCGCGCTCGACGCGGCCGACGGATTCAACCTGCTCTGCATTCCGCCGCTTGCCCGGGACGTCGATCTTGGCGCGAGCACGCTCCTGGTCGGGAATCGATTCTGCCGCGAGCGGCGCGCGCTTTTCTTCATCGATCCGCCGCTCGCCTGGGACAGCGCCGCAAAGGCGGTCGCCGAGATGCGGCATTGGCCACTGCCGTCCGATTCCGCCTGTATGTTCTTCCCGCGCCTGCTTGGCTACGACAAGCTGCGCGGCCGCTTCGAGGCTTTCGCCCCCTGCGGCGCAATTGCCGGCACGCTGTCGCGCACCTCGGAACACTGGCCGGTCTGGACGACCGCCTGCGGCGAGGACGCGGTGCTGCGCCCAGGTCTCCGGCCGGCCTGCGCGGTCGACGATGAACATCGCGCGCGTCTCGCGACGGCGGGCGTCAACACCGTGCAGACCGTGCGCCGTTCGGGACGCGATTCGCCGCTCGCCTGCACGCTCGCGGGTCCGGGCGCGGTCGCAGCCGACTGGCGTTCGCTCGCGGCCCGTCGCCTCGCGCTCCTGATCGTCAACAGCATCGAGCGCGGCACGCGCTGGATGCTGTTTGAACCGAACGAAGCGCCCGCCTGGCATCGGGCCGCGCAGCAGGTGCGCGAGTTTCTCGGCATGCTTGAGGAGCGCGGCGCGTTCTCGCACCGCGAACCCGGCGATCGATGGTTCGTGCTCTGTGACGAACGCGTCAACCGGGAGCGTCATCGCGAGCAGGGCATCGTCAACCTGATGTTCGGATTTCCGGCGCAGCGTTCCGGCGGATTTCACGCCTATCTCGTGAGTCACCGTGCGGGCGCAAGCCGGGTGCAGACGGTCAGCCCCAATCTCACGGGACTGCCGGACACGGGCCTCACCCAGGTGCTGGCGGAACTCGACGTTCCGATCGTAGCAGGCGTCTAGCCGAATCCGCCGCCGCCCGGCGTCTCGATCACGATTTCATCGCCCGTTTCGACCGCGGCGCTCGCGCAGGCGGGCAATCCGATCGACTCGCCGCTGCGGCGCACCAGCCGGTTGATTCCGGTCGCGCCGGGGGCGGCGCCCGCAAGCCCGAACGGCGCAATCCGGCGGTGGTTGGAAAGTATCGCAACGGTCATGGGCTCGCGAAACGCGATGCGGCGCACCAGGCCGTCGCCGCCGCGATGACGCCCGGTGCCGCCGGAGCCGCGGCGATACCGGAACTCGCGCAGCAGCACCGGATGCCGGGTTTCTAGCACCTCGGGGTCCGTCAGCCGCGAGTTGGTCATGTGGGTCTGCACGCCGGACGCGCCGTCGAATCCCGGCCCCGCGCCGGCGCCGCCGGCGATCGTCTCGTAGTACTGGTGGTCGGCGTCGCCGAATGTGAGGTTGTTCATCGTGCCCTGGGATGCTGCGAGCACACCGAGCGCGCCGAACAGCGCATCCACCACGCATTGTGAAGTCTCGACGTTGCCGGCGACGACCGCGGCCGGTGCCACGGGATTCAGCAGCGAGCCGCGTTCGACCCGGATCGTCAACGGCCGCAGGCAGCCTTCATTCAGCGGAAAGTCGGCGTCGACGAGCGTCCGGAACACGTACAGGACCGCCGCGGTGCAGACCGCGAAGGGCGCATTGAAATTGCCGTCCTGTTGCGGCGAGGTGCCGGTGAAATCGACGACTGCGCTTCGATGTTCCCGATTGACAGTGACCGTGACCTCGATCGCGCTGCCGTCGTCCATCTCATAGCGCAGGTGCCCGTCGCGGAGTCGTCCGATGACTTCGCGCACGCAGGCCTCCGCGTTGTCCTGTACGTGGGCCATGTAGCGAACGACCGTCTCGCGGCCGCAACGCGCGATGAGCGATTCGAGTTCCGCGATGCCGCGCGCATTCGCGGCGAGCTGTGCCTTCAGGTCGGCGACATTCTGATCCGGATTGCGTGCGGGCCAGGGGCCCGCAGCGAGTGAGGTCCGAAGCTCGCGCTCGCGGAGATGTCCTTCGTCGAGTAGCAGGAAATTGTCGAACAGCACGCCTTCGTCGGCGATGGTCCGGGACGCCGGCGGCATCGAGCCCGGCGTGATGCCGCCGATGTCGGCGTGGTGGGCACGCGAGGCGACGAAGAATGCCGGTTCCGCCTCGTCTGCGACGAACACGGGGCTCACGACGGTGATGTCCGGCAGGTGCGTGCCGCCGGCGTAAGGCGCGTTCAGCATCCAGGCGTGCCCGCGTCGCAGGCTTCCGCGATTCGCCGCGATGACCGCGCGGACGCTTGCGCCCATCGATCCGAGATGCACCGGCATGTGCGGTGCGTTCGCGATAAGCGCGCCTTCCGGGTCGAAGAGGGCACAGGAAAAATCGAGCCGCTCGCGGATATTCACCGAGACCGCGGTTGACTGGAGCACGGCGCCCATCTGCTCGGCCACCTGCATGAAGCGGTGATTGAAGAGCTCCAGTTGCGCCGGATCGGGCCGTCCGGTGTCGGCTGGCGCTGACATCCGGGGTTCTTGCCGGAATAGACGCAGACTGCCGTCGTCGAGGCGCAGTGCCGTCCAGCCGGCCTCGACCACGGTCGTCGAGTTCGGCTCGACGATGAGCGCCGGGCCCGCAATGCGCTCGTCCAGGCCGATCTCGCTGCGATCGATCTGCAAGACTTCACGCCAGCCGTCGAACCACGCCTGCGCGCATCTGCGTGTCGCGGATCTCGCAGCAGCGTCCACGCCGGGCTGCGTCTGTCTTTCACCTTCGACGATGGCTTCGATCCTGAGTGTTGCGACCTGCGGATCGTCCGCGGGAGGAGCGAAGCCGAAGCGCCGGGTGAACTCGGCGCAAAATTCACGCGCGACCTCCGTCGGCGACGCGAGTTCGACCTCGAGCGAAGTCTCGGTGCCCGGCACACGCAGTTCCAGCACACGGCGCAGGCGCACGCTGCCGCTCGCTGCGCCCTGCGCGCGCATCGAGTCCACGAGCGGCGCGCTCATCGCGGCAAACTCGACCTCGAGTGCCGCAGTCGAGAGGCTCGCGAGCGGCCGCTCGATGCTGCGGCGCCGCACGAGCCTGCGATCGGCGAGGCCGATGCCCCAGGCGGACAGCACGCCGGCGAGTGGATGTATCAGGATCTCGGCAATTCCGAGCGCATCCGCCACTCGGCAAGCGTGCTGCGGCGCCGCGCCTCCGTAGCAGCAGAGCGCGAAATCGGCTGGATCGTGGCCCTCGCGGACCGAGACGTGACGGATCGCGCGTGCCATCGATTCGATCGCGACGTCGAGAAACCCGGATGCGAGGCGCAGGGCATCGGTGATCGTCGCGGATTCCGCGGACACGGAGGCCGCGAGCTCGTCGAACTTCCGGCGCACAATGCCGGAATCGAGCGGCTGGTCGCCGCCTGCGCCGAATATCGCAGGAAAGTCCTCGGGCCGGATCCGGCCGAGCAGCACCTGCACATCCGTGACAGTCAGGGGTCCGCCGTTCCGGTAGCTCGCGGGACCGGGCTGCGAGCCCGCGGACCGCGGTCCGACGCGAAGTCGGCCGCCTTCGTACGCGAGCACAGAGCCGCCGCCGGCCGCGACCGTATGAATGTTCATCATCGGTGCCTGGAGCCGGACGCCCGCGACCACCGTCTCGAAGCGTTGCGGCATCGCACCGTCGTAGAGTGCGACGTCGGTCGACGTCCCGCCCATGTCGAAGGCGATCATCCGGCGGCGACCGAGGCTCTCGGCGATGCGCGCGGTCGCGACCAGCCCGCCGGCCGGGCCCGAGAGCACGGCGTTGCAGGCGCGAAATGCCTCGGGCGCGACGAGTCCGCCATTGCTCTGCATGAATTCGAGTCGCGCGCCACTGTAGCGCTCGCCGAGATTCGCGCGGAATTCGCGCACATAGCGGCCGAGCAGGGGCGTGAGGTAAGCATCGACGACCGTGGTGTCGCCGCGACTGACAAAGCGGATCAGGGGCGACACCTCGTGCGAGGCAATCACCTCGTCGAAGCCGAGCCCGCGCGCGAGCGCCGCAGCGCGCCGTTCGTGTCCCGGGTGGCGGAAACCGTGCATGAAGACGATCGCGACACTCGCGATGCCGATTTCACGCAGGCCCCGCAGGTCCGCTGCGAGGCGATGCTCATCGAGTGCGCACAGGACCTCACCTTCGGCCGTGACGCGCTCATCCGCCTCGATGACTGACTGGTAAAGCGGTGCGGGCAGCTCGATTTTGAGACTGAACAAACTCGGGCGATTCTGATACCCGATTGCCAGGGCGTCGCCGAAACCTGCCGTCGTGATGAGCGCGGTGGGCACGCCGCGGCGCTCGAGGAGCGCATTGGTCGCGACGGTCGTGCCGATGCGGATGACGTCGATCGCCGGGCCTGCGCCGCCTGCGCGTTCGAGCAAGCCGAGGATCCCCGCGACGCCGGAGTCGGGCGCGCCCGCAGCGGCGACGCTCAAGCGCTTTTCGATCAAGAGCCGCCCGTCAGGCGCGCGCCCGATGATGTCCGTGAAGGTGCCGCCGCGATCGAGCCAGAATTGCCAGCCGTTCCCAGTGCCCATGCACTCAGGATAGCTTGAGTGCGCCGGCAGCGAGACGCTCGCAGGTGTCGCGATAGCCGATCGCGATCGCGCGCTCAAAGGCTTTCCAGTCGAGCAGGTCGAGCGATTCGAGCGCCGGCGTCAGCAGCAGGTCGCTCTGCATGCGCCGCTCCTGCGTCGCAGTCGTGCTGTTCACCATGCCGGCGCGCCACAGGATCTGGAGGATGTTCGGCCGCCGCCGCCCCCGCCGGGCGCCAAACAGGTTCCAGAACGAGGGTGACTCGGTCGCGTCCACATCGGTCGTGAATGCGCGATCCGTGCCGACGTCGACGCCGATGACCGGGCCGCGACCCTTCGCCCGCATCACATCGACGGGCAGGTTGTTCATCGCGCCGCCGTCGACGAAAACCTCGCCGCCCTGGAAGACTGGCGGCAGCACGCCGGGGATCGCGACCGAAGCACGCAGCCAGCGCCACAGGAGACCCTGCTGGTGCACGGCGATGCGACCGGTCGTCAGGTTCGAGGAGACGCAGAAGAAAGGCAGCGGCAGGTCCTCGATGTCGATGTCGCCGAGCTCGCGGCGCAGCAGCATGCCCACCTTGCGGCCCGACACGAGCGAGATGAGTGGAAGCGTGAAATCGGAGAGCGGATTCGTGTCGACGAAACAGCGCCGGAATCGTTCGACCAGTTCTTCGTCGTTCCAGTCCGCCGCGACGCCGGCTGCGAGGATTCCGCCCATACTGGTGCCGCCGACGAGGTCGATCGGCACGCCGTGCTCGCGCAGGGCGCGTACGACGCCCAGGTGTGCGAATCCGCGCGCGCCGCCGCCCGACAGGACCAGACCGACCGCGCGACCGGTCAGCAGCCGCACGAGCCGGTCGTAGTCCGCCGGTCTGCGTATGTGGTGATGCGACATGCCGGGCAGGACCGAATGCCAGCGGGTTGCCGCGCCATTCATGAACGGCCCTTCGTGCAGCAGGAGAAGTTCCGCGCGGCGCATCGTTCCGTCGAGCCATTCCCGCCCGGTCCAGTCCGCGTGCTCGCCATTCGCGCGCGCCGCGAGCAGCACGACATCGGCCTGCCGCAGGCACAGGCGAGTCCACGGCGTATCTTCGGCGTCGGTGGCATAAACGACGAAATCGTTGCGCGACTCGCGCTCGTGGAACCACTGCGGGCTGTGGCTGCCGGCGCGTTGCCGGCCGTCGAGTTCCTCGCGGCCGTTGCGCGAGAGCGCCTTG
>JANLWE010000112.1:0-3798 GCA_031364365.1 Gammaproteobacteria bacterium
TCGTCAGTTTCATGCACTATGATCTAGGATTCTTTGATCAGGACGAGGGACGCGTTGAACCCGCCCCCAATCCGTTCACGCCGCAAACACTGTTAACCATGTCTCCGGAATAGGGTGTAAACCATGTGACCGGAATACACCAGGCGAGAAATGGTGGCCAGGGGCGGAATCGAACCACCGACACGCGGATTTTCAGTCCGCTGCTCTACCAACTGAGCTACCTGGCCGTATTCAGGGCTGCGTATTAGACAAGGCCCGCTGCGCGAGCGTCAAGAATTCGCCTTGTCGGGGTCGACATAGCCCTCGGGCGCCTTCGACCCGCCGCCAAAGAAGAACTTCTCCATCTCGCCGACCAGGAATTGCCGCGCCTTCGGTTCGAATGCCACGAGCCGGTACTCGTTGATCAACATGGTCTGGTGGGCCAGCCACTGCTGCCAGGCTTCCTTCGAGACATTGTCAAAAATGCGCTGGCCGAGCTCACCCGGATATGGCAGGCGCTCGAGACCGGGGGCCTCGCGGCCGAGCTTCACGCATTGAACCATCCTGGTCATCCCTGCACTCCTTCAGCAATCTTGCCACGGGCGCCGGCAATCCGACCGCATTCAATGCGGCGAGAGGGAGCCAGCGTTCACCACTCTCGGCGATCTCGCGCGCCGCGCCGCCTATTTCGAGCACCCACGGCTCGATGTCGAGGTCGAAATGCGTGAACGCGTGCCGCAGCACCGGCAGTCGTTTCGCGCGCGATGTGGATTTCGCGAAGCGCGCTGCGGCCCAGGCGCGCGCCGCATCGGCCTCCGGAAACTCCGGCGGCGCCCAGAGCCCGCCCCAAATCCCGCGCGGAGGACGTCGTTGCAGCAGTACGCGCCCGTCCCGCAGCACGAAGAGCATGTGCGAGCTGCGCAGCCGCCGCGGCGCGCGGCGCCTCGGCGCCGGCAATCGGGCGACGCTTCCCGTCGCGACGGCGCGGCAGCGAATGCGGAGCGGACAGGCATCGCAGGCGGGATTTGCGCGCGTGCAGACCGTCGCCCCGAGATCCATGATCGCCTGCGTGTACTCGGCGACACGCGTTCGGGGCGTGCACGCTTCTGCATGCTCCCAGAGTTTCCGCACGCCGCTCGTCGACTCCGGCGCATCTTCGATGAGAAACACACGTGCGAGCACACGCTTGACGTTGCCATCCAGGATCGGGTGGCGTTGCCCGCGTGCAAGCGCCAGGATCGCGCCCGCGGTCGAACGCCCGATGCCGGGGAGCGCCATCAACTCGTCGAGCGATTCGGGCAAGCGGCCATTGTGCTCTGCAGCGACCTGCTGCGCTCCGCGATGAAGATTGCGGGCGCGCGCATAGTAGCCGAGGCCTGACCAGAGCCGCAGGACCTCGTCCTGTGGCGCGGCTGCAAGCGTCGCCGCGTCCGGATACCGCTCGATGAAGCGCTCGAAGTATGGCTTGGCCGTCTCGACCTGGGTCTGTTGAAGCATCACTTCGGAGATCCATACGCGATACGGCGTCGGGTCCTGCTGCCACGGCAGGTTCCGGCGGCCATGGACCTCGAACCAGGCCAGCAGCAGATCTGCGAGTTCGGGCGGGCGTTTTCTCACGGTGCTTCGCCGCCGTCGCGTTCGACCCGGATGACGGTATCGCGGAGCTTCGCGCCGCCGACGAGCGCCTCCGCGATACGGATTTCGGCGTCGATGTCGAACCGGGCAAGCTCTGCCACGGCCGCCTCGAGTGTCGGCTTCTTCTTCCGGACGTTTTTCACGTCGGGCGCCAGGTAGCGATTCACGTCGAGACGGTCGAGATTCGCGCGGACGAATCGACGTCCCGGCACGATACGGGCATCAAAATTCGTATCGTCGAGCCGGCCGGAGACGGGATCGAGGTCGAGTTCGCCCTCGCGCACGCGACCCTTGAGCGCGAGTTGCAGGCTTCCGAAGGCCTGTGGGTCGGTCGTCGCCGGCAGGGGATGGCCGAAAATGATTGCCGGGGCGCGCGGCTCGAACGCTTCGGTCCTCAGGCGGAACTCGGCCTGCAGTTTCGGCTCGTCGAGATCCACCGCGCCGCCGAAATCGCCGGGGATTCCCGCGAGAAGAAAGGTTCCATCGTCGAGCGTTGCGACACCCGTCGCACTCTCGAAGCCCGCGTGCTTCATCGCCCCCGTGAGCTCGACGCCGGCAAGCGGCAGCGGGTCCCCGCCGACCCAACCGCGAAAATCGAGTGTGCTCGCTTCATAAAGGCCTGCATCCAGGTCGAGCCTGGCCTGACCCTTCATCGCGTAGTGAATCGTGTTGGCGCCGAAGATTCCGCCGAGACGAAGTTCGAGCGGAAATGGGGCCGCGGGCGCCACATCCAAAGCCGCGACATTGATCGCCGTCAGTTGCCAGTGCGATTCGGCCGGCCGGTCCTGGTACTCGATCGTGCCGCGCTCGAGATCGAGTTTGCCGATCGACCAGCCCGGGCTCGCAGCCTGGACATCCGGCTCGACGGATTCACCGCCGAGTCGCGACCAGTTCGTCTCGCCGTTCCCGGCGACCTCGAGCCGCGCGATGGCATCCGAGATCGACAGCGTCTCGAACGACGTCGTGCCGAACAGACCGCCCCAGGGAATCGAAGCACGCAGGCGGCCGATCTCGATGAGCGGTTCCGGGCCGAAACCGTTTGGCTGCGCAATCGCGAGCCCGCCGATATCGAGTGAAGGCCTCGGCAGGAATCCGATCCGCAACGTCTCGATCGTCGCGGGCAGGCCGGCCGACTCGGTGACCCAGCCCGCGATGACGCGGCGCGCGAGCGACGTGCGCGCGCCGATCCACAGGACGGCAAAGGCCGCCACCGCGACGAGCGCGATGACGGCCGGAACGAGTATCAGGGGTTGCTTGTGTCGCATGAATCCGGTGGCCCAAACGGACCACCGGATTCTAACTCAGTGGTCGCAGATGCTGATTTCGCCGGAGAGCGTCTGGATCTCGACCCGCGCGCCGCCGCTGCCCTGGGTGAAATTGAGCTCGCTGCCCGGCGTGTACTTGCTCGTGTCGCGGGCCTTCTGGCCGAAGCAGTTCTCGATGTCGCCGCTGAAGGATTCGATGTCGAAGTCGGCGTTGACCGGCGGCTTCACCGTCATCGTGATCGTGCCGCTGATCGATTCCATGCTGACGCGCGCCGTCGGGGTCAGGTCCGCACGGACTTCGATATCGCCCGAGACCGTATTGACGTTCAGGCGCTCCGCCGCCGCGACCGTGGCGTTGATATTGCCGCTCACGACCTCGCCATCGTAGCTGCCGCGAATACCCGACACTGTCGTGGATCCGCTGACGTTTTCCGTCGAGACCGCGGCCTTGCCATCGTTGCCAGCCACCATGACTTCACCGGACACCGAGGAGAGCGAGACCGGCGCGTCGAAAGCCTGGGTCTTGACCTCGCCGCTCACCGACTCGAGTTCCTGCTCGCCGAGCACGCCGTTGACCGTGATGTTGGCGCTGACGGTGTCGATGATGAGGCGCGCGCCCTTCGGCACGCGCAGCGTCAGGGTCGCATCCTCTTCGTCCGAGTTGCCGTAGTTCTTGCCGTCCGGACGGTCCACCTCGATGCGGACATGGCGGTCCGTCGCCTCGAACGCGAGCTCGTCCTTGTCGCTCTCGAGCACGGCGACGAGTTCGACCTCGTTGCGGTCCCAGGCGGTGATGCCGACGCTGCCCTGGACGTTCGACACCTCGATCGTCGCGTCGGGCGCGACCGTCGCGCGCTTGGTCAGATTCTGCGCCGCCGTCGCGGGTCCCGCGATCGCCGCACAAATCGCGGCCGACAGT
>JANLWE010000118.1:0-8383 GCA_031364365.1 Gammaproteobacteria bacterium
ATGGTGACTTAATGTGGCGGGGCCGGACGCCGAGCACATCACATAAAGCAGGCGAATTTGCGGGTTTCGGGTCGCCGCCGCGCCTGGTTTAGGGGAATAACGTGACGGTTGTCGCTTCAGGAGGGGACAGTCCCCTTTGCAGGAAGCAAAGGGGACTGTCCCCTAGAAAGGTATGTCGTCGTCGAAGGACTCGGCCACGCCCGCGGTTTCGGGACGGGCAGCCGGCTCTTCGTTCCGCTGCGGCGCGCGCTCGGCGGGTGCGCCCGCACTGCGCTCGCTCGAATTGCGACCGCCGAGCATCTGCATCTCGTTGGCGACGATCTCGGTCGAGTAGCGGTCATGACCTTCCTTGTCCTGCCACTTGCGGGTGCGGATACGGCCCTCGACATAGATATGCGAGCCTTTGCGCAGGTACTCGGCGGCGATCTCGGCGAGGCGGTCGAACATCACGACGTTGTGCCACTCGGTCGCTTCCTTGTTCTCGCCCGTCTGCTTGTCGCGCCATTGATCCGAGGTCGCGAGCCGAAGATTGACGACAGCCTTGCCGGAGGGCATCGCGCGCGACTGCGGATCCTGTCCGAGATGACCGATCAGAATGACTTTGTTGACGCCGCGTGCCATGGCCCGATCCCCGCTTGTTCTGGAAGCTTCATTGTAGTCGTCCGGCCGCCACCGGCGCAGCGTCAATTGGGCCGGATCGCCGGGATTCTGTGGCCGCCGCCCAGGGCAGCCAGACAAGGACCGCCAGGGCCGCGAATAGAAAGACTCCAGGTATGGCCCAAGGGCTTCCGAGCAGGGCACCCCCCGTCAGCCCGCCGGCAAATGCTCCCGCGAACTGGCTGGTCGCGAACAGGCCCATTGCGGCGCCGCGCGATTCCTCGCCGGCGGCTTCGGTCAGGGACGCCGGAAGCCGCGCTTCGAGGAAATTGAATGCGCCGAAATAGCAGACCAGCGCGACCGCCATGAGCCGGAAATCAGCAGATGCCCAAACCAGGGCGGCCAAGGCGACGACAAGCAGAATCACGCCTGCGGCCATGACCCGACCGCTTTTCCGACTGCGCTCCGACCACAAGACGAGCGCTACCGTCAGGATGAGCGAAACCGCGAACACGGCCAGATAAATCCGCCAGTGATCCGGCGCCGCAATGCCTTGCAGATCGCGCAAGGCGTGCGGCACCGCGATGAAGGTCGCCGTGAGCGTCAGATGCAGCACGAAAATTCCGGCGTAATGCGGAAGCAAGGCGCCGGTCAGCGCGCGCCGCCAGGTATGCCGCCCGCCCGTCGTCTCACGGCGGGGCGCTTCCGCGGGAACCGCGAACAAGACGAGCAAGAGCGCGAGTACGCCGAAGGCGCCGATCAAGATGAACACGCCGGCCACACCGATCGCGCCCGCGAGCAGCGGACCACCGATCAGCGAGAGGACAAACGACAGGCCAATGCTCATTCCGATGATGAACATCGCACGCGTGCGCGACGCGGGCCGCGTGAGGTCGGCAAGGAGCGCCATCACCGGACCGGAAACCGCGCCGAGTCCCTGAACGACGCGCGCGACGACGATCGACCACGCCGTCCCGGCCACCGCACCGAGTGCGGAACCGGCGATATGCAGCACGAGTCCGACAACGATCAGCGGCTTGCGCCCGATGCGATCCGACCAGACACCAAAGGGAATCTGCATCATTGCCTGGGTCAACCCATAGGCACCGACGGCAAGGCCCGCAAGCAGCGGCGTCCCGCCGGGCAACGAGCCGGCGTGCAAGGCGAGCACTGGTAGCAAGAGAAACAGGCCGAGCAGCCGCGTGGCGTAAATCGCAGCGAGTGAAGCGACGACACGGCGCTCGGCGGGCAGGAGTGCCGCGCCGGATGGCAAGGCCACTGGAATTCCCTTTGCGGTGCCCGGAACGGGCGGGCTATTCTATCAGGCTCACCCAATGACTCAGACCATCCACATTCGCGGCGCGCGCACGCACAATCTGCAGAGTCTCGACCTCGAGCTGCCGCGCGACCGATTGATCGTTTTCACCGGGCTTTCCGGCTCCGGGAAGTCCTCGCTCGCCTTCGACACGATCTATGCCGAAGGCCAGCGGCGCTATGTCGAGTCGCTCTCCGCGTATGCAAGGCAATTCCTCTCGATGATGGAGAAGCCGGACGTCGATTCGATCGAGGGCCTGTCGCCCGCGATCTCGATCGAGCAGAAATCGACCTCGCACAACCCGCGCTCGACCGTCGGCACGGTGACGGAAATCTACGATTACCTGCGCCTGCTGTATGCACGCGCCGGCATTCCGCGCTGCCCGGACCACGGTCTCGACCTGACGGCACAGACCGTGAGCCAGATGGTCGACCAGGTGCTTGCCTTACCCGAAGGCACTGCCTTGGCACTCCTTGCGCCGATTATCTCGGGGCGCAAGGGCGAGCACCTGCAGGTGATCGAGGAACTCCGCGGCAAGGGTTTCGTGCGCGCGCGCGTGGACGGGCGTTTCATGGAGCTCGACGAGGCGCCGAAACTCGACCCAAAGCGCAAGCATTCGATCGACGCGGTCGTGGATCGCCTGAAGGTCCGTCCCGATCTCCAGCAGCGGCTGGCGGAGTCCTTCGAGACCGCACTCCGTCTCGGTGAGGGCGTCGCGCGGATCGCCTTCCTCGACGAGCCGAAGCGCGAGGAACCCGTCTTCTCGGACAAGTTCGCCTGCCGGATCTGCGGCTACTCGCTGCCGGAACTCGAGCCGCGGCTCTTTTCGTTCAACAATCCGCACGGCGCCTGCCCGGGCTGCGACGGGCTCGGTGTCAAGCAGTTCTTCGATCCCGAGCGCGTCGTGGCGCAGCCGCAGCTCTCGCTCGCGACCGGCGCGGTGCGCGGCTGGGACCGGCGCAACGCCTACTACTACCAGATGGTGCAGGCGCTTGCGGATCACTACCGCTTCGATCCCGAGGCCGCTTATTGCGACCTTCCCTCCCGCGCGCGCGAGGTGCTGATGCAAGGCAGCGGCGGCGAGGAAGTCGAGTTCCGCTATTTCGATTCGCGCGGCCGCACGATCAAGCGCAAACACAAATTCGAGGGAATCCTGCCGAACCTCGAGCGGCGCTACAAGGAATCCGAATCGATGGCCGTGCGCGAGGAGCTCGCGCGCTATCTCGGCTCGCGCCGCTGCCCGGAATGCGACGGCGCGCGGCTAACCAAAGCCGCGCGTTTTGTATTCGTGGGTAACGCTTCCTTGCCGACGATCTCCGCCTTGCCCGTCCGCCGGACACTCGAGTTCTTCGGCGAACTCAAGCTTGAGGGCTGGCGCGCCAGCATCGCAGCCAAAATCGTCAAGGAAATCACCGACCGGCTCGGTTTTCTGGTCGATGTCGGACTCGACTACCTGACGCTCGACCGCAGCGCGGAAACGCTCTCTGGCGGCGAGGCGCAGCGCATCCGCCTCGCGAGCCAGATCGGTTCGGGCCTGGTCGGCGTCATGTACATCCTCGACGAGCCCTCGATCGGCCTGCACCAGCGCGACAACCAGCGCCTGCTCGACACGCTGCATCGGCTCCGTGATCTCGGCAACACGTTGATAGTCGTCGAGCACGACGAGGACGCCATTCGCCAGGCCGACCACGTCGTCGATCTCGGCCCCGGCGCCGGCGTGCACGGCGGGCGCATCGTCGCTCAGGGAACCCCGGCGCAGATCGAGGCGAGTCCGGCCTCGCTCACGGGCCAATATCTCTCAGGCCGCAAGCGCATCGAGATTCCGGTGAAGCGCCGGTCGCGCGATTCAAAACAGATGCTTCGACTGCGGCAGGCAAGCGGCAACAATCTGAAACAGATCGACGTCGCGTTTCCGGTGGGGCTCCTGACCTGCGTCACCGGCGTGTCCGGTTCCGGCAAATCCACGCTCGTGAACGACACGCTGTATCGCGTCGTCGCGCGCTCGCTCAATCTCGTCGCGGAACAGCCGGCGCCCTGCGCGGGCGCCGACGGGCTGGAAGACATCGACCGCGTGATCGACATCGACCAGAGCCCGATCGGCCGCACGCCGCGTTCGAATCCCGCGACCTACACAGGGCTCTTCACGCCTATCCGCGAGTTGTTCGCCGGCACCGCCGAGGCGCGCTCACGCGGCTACCAGCCGGGCCGTTTCAGCTTCAACGTCAAGGGCGGCCGCTGCGCGGCCTGCGAGGGCGACGGCGTCATCAAGGTCGAGATGCATTTCCTGCCGGACGTGTACGTCGCCTGCGACGTCTGCAAGGGCCGCCGCTACAACCGCGAAACGCTCGACGTGCACTACAAGGGCAAGAACATCCACGAAGTGCTCGACATGACGGTCGAGGACGCGGCGATCTTCTTCCAGCCGGTGCCGGCCATCGCGAGCAAGCTCCAGACGCTCCTCGACGTCGGGCTGTCCTATGTCCGGCTCGGCCAGAATGCGACGACGCTCTCGGGCGGCGAGGCCCAGCGCGTGAAGCTCGCGAAGGAACTGTCGAAGCGCGCCACCGGCCGTACGCTTTATATATTGGACGAGCCGACGACCGGGTTGCACTTCGAGGACGTGAAACACCTGCTTGTGGTCCTGCACAGGCTCCGCGACGAAGGCAATACGGTCATCGTCATCGAGCACAATCTCGATGTGATCAAGACCGCCGACTGGGTCATCGACCTCGGTCCCGAGGGCGGCGACGGAGGCGGCTCGATCGTCGCGGAAGGCACGCCCGAGCAGCTCGCCCGTGCGAGCGGCTCTTTTACCGGGCGATACCTCAAGCGGGTGCTGGCGCGCGGGAAGAAGGCGGCGTGAATCGTCGTTCGGCGATTGCGCTATTCGTTCTGTCTGCGTTCGCCGCCGGGCTGGCACTCGCCGCCGAATTGACGGTGACCGACGCCTGGTCGCGCACGACACCGCCGGGCGTCACCGTCGGCGTCGTGTACTTCACGCTGAAGAACGACACCGGCAAGTCCGACCGCCTGCTCAAGATCTCCTCACCGATCGCGACGAAGGTCCAGGTTCACCGCACGGAAATCCTCGACGGCATCGCGCGCATGCGCCAGGTCGCGGTGCTGCACGTCGACGCGAACCAAACGGTTGAGTTCGCGCCGAACGGCATGCACGTCATGCTGACGGGCCTCAAGCAGCCGTTGCTTGAGGGGCAGAAGTTCGAGCTGGAACTCCTGTTCGAAGTGGCGGGGCCGCGAAAGGTCAGAGTCGCGGTTCGAAAGTCCTAGACATTCGCCGACCTCGGCGGAAACGTCCCGTCCTTCCTACCGCACCACCGCCGTCGCCGGCCCCGCACTCGTGAATGAGTGCGCGACCTCGCCTTGGCCTCGCTTCTCGCGGAACTTGCCGTTGGTGAACTCGCTGACGACGCGGCGCCAGAAACGGATCGCGTCCGGATTTCGTGATTGCTCGGCGATCGACCACTCGCCCGCATAGCGCGCGAAGATCAGCATCGCTGCGCCACGACCAACGCCCTTGCTGCGAAACGGACGCCGGATGAAAAATTCGCTCAGCCGGTAATGGCGTTTCGGATCCTCGCTGCCCGTGAGACTCCGTTGCACGACGGCGAAGCCGACCGGCTCCTGTTCACGCAACACGACGAAGGCTGTGCAGCGATCGTCGTGGAACCAGCCCTGGATGATTTCGGAAACGCCCTGTCCCGTGACGGTGAGCGATGGAAACACGCCAGTGGTGTCGGCGGTCAGGTCGGCGAGATATTCGCCGTAAGTATCTTCGATCCAGTCGCGGTCGGCCTTCGAGGCGCGTGCTTCACGAATGGTGATCGGCATTTCGTGTCCCGGAAAGAGATCGGCCGGGGGAAGTCGCGGGTGTACCGCGCCATCCGCCCGGCCGATCAGGCCATTTGCAGTCGGCTTACTGCGACGGAGGAGCTTCTTCCGTGGCAGCAGCGGCAGCAGCGGCGTCGCCCGCAGCAGCGGCAGCATCGCCCGCAGCAGCAGCGGCGTCGCCCGCAGCGTCGCCCGCAGCAGCGCCGGCATCGACGGCGGCGTCAGCAGCAGTCGACGCAGCATCCGCAGCGGCATCGGCCGCATCGGCCGCGGCCTCTTCCTGCTTCGCACCGCAGGCGCCCAACACGAGGGCAACCGCAATGGCGCCCCAGATCTTTGCATTCATCGTCAGTTACCCCAGTTCATTCAGTGAGAAAAGTAAGTGCAGTCCGCGGCGAGAACGGCGCAATTCTTGGCTTCGCTGCCTCGACGCGTCGGCGGATTTTACCGGTATTACTGCGGTAAGCAAAGGTCGCCATTTTGCGACAATCGGTTCCGCCGGTTACGCTGCAGGCGAGACTCGGCGGGAGTAGCAATGGCGAAGACTTCACACGGCGACCTTTACGGCGACCACCTCCGGGAGGTCATGGCGCGGACCGACCGCGCATTGCTGGCCGGCGGTTACGACGGACTGATCATCGGCTCCGGAAGCCAGCGCTACCTCTACCTCGACGACGGCACCTACCCCTTCAAGCCGAATCCCCGTTATCGGCAATGGCTGCCCGATTCGAGCCCTGATTCCTTCGTGGTTTACCGCCCTGGAAGCCGTCCGAAGCTTGTTTTCCATCAACCGGACGACTACTGGTACCTGCCGCCGGCAGTTCCGGAGGGCTACTGGGTCGGCCAATTCGACCTGATCGTTGTCCGGTCACCGGCCGAACTGCGGTCGCATGTTGGCAGCAAAGGTCGCTTTGCGGTGCTGGCGGAACCGGGACCGGCGACTGAAGGGCTCGGCGATCACGACCCGCCGGAAGTGACGGCCGGGCTTGATTATGCCCGGGCGATCAAGACGCCTTACGAGGTCGAATGCATGGCCCTGGCAACCGTCGCGGGCGTCCGGGCGCATCGGGCGGCCGAACAGGCGTTCCGGGCGGGCGCCTCCGAATACGAGATCCACCTGGCGTATTGCCGCGCCGCCGGCGCCCGCGAGGAAGAGCTGCCCTACAACAACATCATCGCCTTTGGGACGCATGCGGCCGTACTGCACTACCAGGTGCTCGATCGCGAGCGGCCGGCGGACGCCAGGTCCTTCCTGATCGACGCCGGCGCCCAGCATGCCGGCTATGCCTGCGACATCACCCGCACCTATGCGGCGGCGCCCGGCGAGTTCCAGGATCTCGTCGCGGCCGTCGATGCCGCACAACTGAAACTTGTTGACCGCGTCCGGCCGGGTGTCGACTACCGTGAGATCCACCTCGAGGCGCACCGCGCGCTCGCCGGGATCCTGGTCTCGCAGGGCATCGTGACCGGCACGCCGGAGGCGGCGGTCGGAACCGGGCTCACCTCCGTCTTCTTCCCGCATGGCATCGGCCACCTGCTCGGCCTCATGGTGCACGACGCGGCCGGCTTCATGGCGGGACCGCAGGGCGGCACGCGCGAGAAGCCCGCGGGGCATCCTTATCTCCGGCTGACGCGCGACCTCGAGAGCGGTTTCGCGGTGACGATCGAGCCTGGGATCTACTTCATCGATTCGCTGCTCGCGGCTGCGCGCGCCGACGCCCGCGGCCGCGCGATCAACTGGAAACGGGTCGACGCGCTTCGGTCCTGCGGCGGCATCCGGATCGAGGACAACGTGGTCGCGCAGGCAGGCGCGCCGCGAAACCTCACGCGCGAGGCTTTCGCGGCAGCGGCCTGAGGGAGCGGCGGATCAGCGCGGCTCGCGCAGCGGGTCAGCGCTGCCGTAGCAGATCGCGGATTTCGGCCAGCAACACTTCCTCGCGGGGCGGCGGCGGAGCCGCGGCGGGCGCCGGTTTCTTCAGCCGATTGATCGCCTTCAGCGCCATGAAGATCGCGGCCGCGATGATCAGGAAATCGACGAGCGACTGCACGAACTGGCCGTACTGGACCAGGACCGGCTCGCCGGTCGCGGCGTTGGTGCCGAGCGCGAAGGACAACTGAGAAAAGTCGACGCCACCGATGATCCAGCCAAGCGCCGGCATGACGATCGCGTTCACGAACGATGACACGATCTTGCCAAACGCGGCGCCGATCACGATGCCGACGGCCATATCGACGACATTACCCTTCATCGCGAATTCTTTGAATTCCGAAAGCAGGCTCATTGTGTTCTTCCTTGGATAGCCGATCGTTCGTTGAAGGGGACGTTCACCTTCAGCGACTGAAGGTGAACGTCCTCTTCAACACCCTTCAACAGGGCGCCATCATCGCAAAAAAAAGCCGGGGATGTCCCCGGCTTCTCCATGGCGACCAGCGGCGGCCATCGACCGCGCGCAGGATTGGAAATCGTCAGGCCGCCGCTTTCTTGCGGCGCTTCGGCTTGGCCTCGCCCTTGTCGGCGGCCTTCGGCGCGGCCTTCCTGGCAGGCGCCTTCTCCTTCTTCGGCGCAGCCTTCTTCTTGGCCGGCTTGTCGTCAGTCGGGGCCGTCCCCACCTGCGGCGCGTC
>JANLWE010000133.1:0-48855 GCA_031364365.1 Gammaproteobacteria bacterium
CAGCCATAGCAAGCTGAATAAGTAGACCGTCCACGCGTTGCGTCAGGCGCGATTGCCCGGCGCCTATTGCCTCGCGCGGACCGCGTGCCGTTCGGGGTTCCCTCGCTCGCTCAGAAGAACCGACATTCGCTCGCTCGGGACCCCGACCGTCCCTGCCCACGCTGGGAAGCGCGCAATCGTCCGCATCGACCCGGGGATGAGGCTACTTGTTGAGCTTGCTGTGGCTGCGACTGTAGCCGAAATAGATCGCGAAACCGATCGCCAGCCAGATCGTCATCCAGTGCCAGTTGGCCATGAATGCCGGGAAGAACAGGTAAAGGCAGGCCGCGGCGCCGAGTATGCAGACGACAGGCGCCGCCGGTACGCGGAACGCGCGCGGCAGGTCGGGCCGCGTGCGGCGCAGGATCAGCACGCCGATGCAGACCGTCGCGAACGCGAGCAATGTACCCATCGACACCAGGTCGCCCAGTACGCCGATCGGCAGCAGGCCCGCGAGTATCACGGCGGTCGCGCCGACGATCACGGTGCCGACGTGCGGCGTGCGGTACTCCGGATGGATGCGACCGAAGATCGGCGGGATCAGTCCGTCGCGCGCCATCGAATAGAAAATGCGCGGCTGACCCAGCATCATCACCAGGATCACGGATGTGAGACCCGCAATCGCGCCGATCTCGACGATGGACTTGAGCCACAACAAGCTCGGATAGTGCTCGAGCGCCGTGGCGACCGGCCGCGGCGTGCCGAGCAGGTTGAACGGCATGATGCCTGTCATCACCGCCGACATCGCAATGTAGATCAGCGTGCAGATGAAGAGCGATCCGAGAATGCCGATTGGCATGTCGCGCTGCGGATTCTTGGCCTCCTGGGCCGCGGTCGAGACCGCGTCGAACCCGATATAGGCGAAGAACACCACGCTTGCGCCACGCACGACACCGTCGAAACCGAAACGGCCCGGACCCTGAGGCTCCGGGATGAACGGCGTCCAGTTGTCGGGATTCACGTACTTTAACGTGACCGCCATGAACAGCAGGATCACGCCGACCTTGATCAGGACGATAACCGAATTGACCGTCGCCGATTGCGTGATGCCGCGATAGCAGAGGGCGGCGACCGCAATGACGATCGCGACCGCGGGCAGATTGATCAGCGCACCGGTCAGTACCGGACGCCCGTTGACCACGGTCAGCGGCGCATTTGTGAGTACTTCCGGCAGGGCGAGCGTGACGCCCAGCGCGCTGCCGATCGATTCGAGCAATCCAACGAAATATCCGGACCAGCCCACTGCGACGGTTGCCGCCGCGAACGTGTATTCGAGTATCAGCATCCAGCCGATGAACCAGGCGACCACTTCGCCAAGCGTGGCGTATGAATAAGAGTAGGCGCTTCCGGAGACCGGCAGCATGGCCGCGAATTCCGCGTAACAAAGACCGGCAAAGGCGCAGGCGACGCCGGCCATCACGAAGCTCAGGATGATCGCAGGACCGGCGTAGTTGGCGGCGGCATTGCCGGTCATCACGAAGATGCCGGCGCCGATCACCGCACCGATGCCGAGCAGCACGAGATGATGCGCGCCCAGCGCGCGCTTCAGCGTGTGCTCGCCGGGCATCGCGGCTTCGGCCTGCATTGCGGTCGCGACAGGCTGGGTGCGAAACAGGTTCATGCGCAATCCCCCTCGAAAGCCGTAGCGGACTCTAACCCAGGCATCCATCGATTGCGAGGGTAGCCGCCGCACTCATTTGCGAAGCTCGTCGTCGAGGAACGGCGCGAACAAATCGATGAGCGCCGAATAAACTTTGGGGGAACCGGCGACAATATTTCCGCCGTCAAGATAATCGCCGCCCACGAGAGTTCCGACGCGTCCGCCGGCTTCGCTGATGAGCAGGTTACCCGCGGCCGTGTCCCAGGGCGAAAGGCCGACTTCCCAGAAACCGTCGAGCCGTCCCGCAGCGACGTAGGCGAGATCGAGCGAAGCGGCGCCGGGTCGCCGCACGCCGGCCGTCGTGTCCATGACGCGCTCGAGCATCGCGAGGTACGGCTTGAGCCACTGCCGATTCTCGCGGAATGGAAATCCAGTGCCGATCAGCGCGCCGTCGAGTCCCGGGCGTTGCGACACACGCAACCGCCTGCCGTCGAGCTGAGCGCCTTCGCCGCGCGCGGCCGTGAACAGCTCGCCGCGCAACGGGTCGAGCACGACGCCGATCTCCGGGCGGCCGCGGTGACGGCAGGCGATCGACACGGCGAATTGCGGAAAGCCGTGCAGGAAATTGGTCGTGCCATCGAGCGGATCGATGATCCAGAGGTAATCGTCGCCGGGCTGCCGGCCGCTTTCCTCAGCCAGGAAGCCGTGCGACGGATAGGCCTTCCGGATCGTTGCGATCAGCACCTGCTCGGCCGCCCGATCGACCTCGCTGACGAAGTCGTTGCGGCTCTTTTCAGTGACCGTGACGCCGCCCACCCGATCGAGATTGCGGACGATCGTCTCGCCTGCGCGGCGCGCGGCGCCGATCGCGATGTTGACCAGTGGGTGCATGACTTAGAATACCAGCAACCATCCCGGAACCGCGATGTCCTCCGCCATCCGAATCGTGCTCGTCGACACCAGCCACCCGGGCAACATCGGCGCGAGCGCGCGCGCGATGAAGAATATGGGTCTCGAGTCGCTGGTGCTGGTCCGCCCGCAATCGCATCCGGATCCGGAGGCCGTTGCGCGCGCATCGGGCGCCGGCGATCTGCTCGCGGGCGCGCGTGTCGTGGCGACGGTCGATGAGGCGATCTGCGACTGCGGTCTCGTGCTCGGCACAACGGCCCGCGCCCGAAGCGCGAACTGGCGCGTGATCGACGCGCGCGCCGGCGCCGCCGAACTCGCCGCGGCGTCGACACGGCGGCCCACGGCAGTCCTCTTCGGCGGCGAAAGAAACGGTCTCGCCAACGAGGAGCTCGCGCGCTGTCACGGCTTGATTCGCGTCCCGACGGCGCCGGAGTACGGGTCGCTGAACCTTGCGCAGGCGGTCCAGATCGTGTGCTACGAGATCCTGATGGCGACGCTCGCTGCCGATGATTCGCCGGCGGCAGCGCGCGCGGCACCACTCGCGACCGCAAAGGAGATGCAGGCTCTCCAGGCCCATCTGGGCCGGGTGCTGCGCTCATCCGGGTTCATGCACGATGGCAATACTGCGCAACTCCATGGTCGGCTCGAGCGCCTGTTCGCGCGCGCACTGCCAGATGACGGCGAGGTGCGCATCCTGCGCGGAATGTTCGCTGCGATTGAACGCGGTCTGCGGCCTGCGGAGTGAGCCCGGTGACCGCAGTGCCGCCGATCTATCTCGATCATGCCGCGACCACGCCCCTCGATCCGCGTATCGCCGCAGTCATGAGCGAATGCCTGGCCGACCCTTCGCTTCAGGCCAATCCGGCTTCCGCGCATGCCCCCGGCCGCGCCGCCGCCGCGCGGATCGAACTGGCCCGGCTGCAGGTCGCACAACTCATTAACGCGCCGCCGGAGTCGATCGTGTTCACTTCGGGCGCGACGGAGAGCGTCAATCTTGCGGTCCTTGGCGCCGCGCGCGCCGCCGGCCAGGTGCGCCGCCACGTCGTGACTTCGCGCATCGAGCATCGCGCCGGCCTGGATGCCTGCCGTCAGCTCGAGCGCGAGGGGTTCGACGTGACCTGGCTCTTGCCTGACGGCGAGGGACGCATTGATCCCGGCGAGGTTGCGGCGTCGATCCGGCCGGACACGGCGCTCGTGTCGCTGATGCACGCCAACAACGAGACTGGTCTGCTGACGGACATCGGCGCCGTGTCCGCCGTCTGTCGTGACCGCGGCGTCGTGTTCCACACCGATGCGGCGCAGAGCGCGGGCAGGATTCCGATCGACGTCGCGGCAATGGGCGTCGCGTTGTTAAGTTTCTGCGCGCACAAGCTTGGCGGACCGAAAGGCGCCGGGGCGCTTTATGTGCAGAGGCGCCCGCGGCCGGCCCTGCAGCCGCTCGCATTTGGCGGAGGCCACGAGCGAGGCCTGCGATCCGGCACGCTGGCATCGCATCAGATCGTCGGCTTTGGCGCGGCCTGTGCACTCGCGAGCGCGGCACTTGCCGAAGAACCGGCGCGGATCCGGGAGCTGCGCGAGCGCCTGTGGCGGGGCCTTCAGGCCGCGGCGCCGATGTGGAGAAACGGTGCACCGGAACCCTCCGCACCCGGGATCCTGAACGTGGGATTTGCGGGAATAGAGGGTGAAAGTCTTCTGCTGGAGCTCGACGGCCGCCTCGCGGTGTCGAGCGGTTCGGCTTGCAGTTCGGCGATGGCTGAGCCGTCCTACGTCTTGCGCGCGCTCGGGCGTTCGGATGCCGCGATCCAGGCGTCGCTTCGCCTGAGCCTTGGACGGGGAACGACCGCAGCGGAGATCGACCACGCGGCACGCCTGATCGTCGAAGGCGTCAGGCGCCTGCGCGCCGCCCTGCCCGAGGGTGCACTGGAGCACATCGTATGACTCCGGAAACAGTGCGCTATTCGGCGCGGGTCCTCGACCTCTTCGCGAGATTGCCGGGCGCGGATGTGCTGCCGGCCGGCGTCGGAGCGCTGGTCACGGGCGAGGCGATTGCCCTCGACCGCGGCGCGTGGATCCGCTTCGATGCGCGGATCGAGGGCGAGCGTATCGTGGACTGCGTTTTTCGTGCCTGGGGTTGTCCGCATACACTCGCAGCCGCAGCCTGGGTCACCCAGGAGTTGCGAGCGCGCGTCGTTCAGGACTGCGCGTCCCTTGACGCATTGCGCCTCGCGCGTGAGCTCGATGCGCCGGCGGAGAAAATGGGTCGATTGCTGGTCGTCGAGGACGCGCTCACGGCGCTGCTCGAGCGCGCGCGTGCGGTACAATAGGGGCCAGCGATGGCCATCACCCTGACACCTGCCGCGGCGGACCGCGTCCGCCACTTTCTCGCCGAGCGCGGGCATGGCGTCGGACTGCGGCTTGCGGTGCGCAAGACCGGTTGCTCGGGATTCGCGTACGTCGTCAATTACGCGGACGAGGTGGAGCCAAGCGACCGGGTCTTCGACAGCCAGGGCGTGCGGGTCCTGGTCGATGCCGGGAGCCTCGAACTGATCGACGGCACCGAGGTCGACTTCGTCCGCCATGGGCTCAATGAGGCTTTCCGGTTCCGCAATCCCAACGTACGTGGCGAATGTGGCTGCGGAGAAAGCTTCAGCGTCTGATTTTTCCTTTCAATTCGGGCACTTGTCGGCCCGTTGCGATTGCCGTGGGAGTGGTCCAGAGGCTAGAATGCGCGGCTGATTTGGTCGGCCTGCACGGCCCGAGGACCCCATGGCGCTCGAACGAACCCTGTCCATCGTCAAGCCCGACGGCGTGGCGCGCAACCTCATCGGCGACGTCTATCGCCGCTTCGAAAAGGCCGGCCTCTGCATCGTCGGCGCGCGCATGCTGCAGCTGACTCAGCGCCAGGCAGAGGGATTCTATGCGGTGCACCGCGAGCGGCCGTTCTTTCGCGACCTCTGCACCTACATGACCTCCGGACCCGTGATGGTGCAGGTTCTCGAGGGTGAGTCCGCCGTCGCGCGACACCGCGAGATCATGGGTGCGACCGATCCGAAGAAGGCCGCCGCCGGCACGATACGAGCCGATCTCGCGACCAACATCGAGGAGAACGTGGTGCACGGTTCCGACAGCGCGGAAAATGCCGCGCGCGAGATCGCCTACTTCTTCGCCGAGACCGCGCTCTGCGCGCGCACCCGTGCCTGAAGAGCGCACGAATCTCCTCGGCATGCCGCGGGCCGAGCTCGCGGCTTTCGTCGCGCTGCATGGCGCCAAGCCGTTTCGCGCGCGCCAGCTCCTGAAGTGGGTCTATCGCCGCGGCGAATCGCAGTTCGAGCGCATGACCGACCTCGCCAAGGATTTCCGGGCGACTCTTTCACAGGTCGCCTGCGTCAGCGTGCCGGAAATCGTGAACGACCGCACGGCTGCGGACGGTACCCGCAAGTGGCTACTTCGCATGCCCGGCGCGAATGCCGCCGAGCAAGTGATCGAAACCGTTTTCATTCCCGAGCCGGGCCGCGGCACGCTCTGCATCTCGAGCCAGATCGGCTGCGCTCTCGACTGCTCCTTCTGCGCGACGGGCCGCCAGGGATTCAACCGGAACCTGACGGCGGCGGAAATCATCGGTCAGGTCTGGCTTGCAAATCGCGAAATGGGTTACGACCCGGGCGGCAAGCGCATCATCACGAATGTCGTGCTGATGGGCATGGGCGAACCGCTCGCGAACTACCGGAACGTGCTGCCGGCCATGCAGCTCATGCTCGACGATTTCGGTTACGACCTTTCGCGCCGCCGCGTGACGCTCTCGACCTCGGGACTCGTACCGCAAATTTACCGTCTCGCCGAAGACTGCAATGTCGCGCTCGCGGTTTCGCTGCACGCGCCGAACGACCGCCTGCGGGACGAACTGGTGCCGATCAACCGCAAGCACCCGATTGCGGGTCTTCTCGAAGCCTGCTGGCATTACCTCGAGCGGCAAAACGGACGCAACGTGACTTTCGAGTACACAATGCTGGACGGCGTCAACGACAGTCCGGAACAGGCGCGGGAACTTGCCGCGCTGCTCCGTGGTCATGATGCCAAGGTGAACCTGATACCGTTCAACACATTTCCGGGCACGCAGTATCGTCGTTCGCCGGCGGAAACCATCCGCCGGTTTCGCGAGCTGCTGGTGCAGGGAGGCGTCATGGCGACGATACGGCGGACGCGTGGCGACGAAATCGATGCGGCCTGCGGCCAGTTGCGCGGGCAGGTGCTGGATCGCACGCAGGTGCGGCTCGGCAGCAAGCGCTTCAGCCTTGCGGTGCGCGCATGACTTCCCGGATTGCAGGGTTCGCGCTCGCATGCCTCGTGGTGGCGGCGGTGCAGGCGCAGTCGACGTCGAAGCCGTCTGATCCACTGCTCGAGGCCGGCAAGATCAATGCGCGGCTCGCGATGGAATACCTGCAGCGTGACCAGCTCGAGGTCGCCCAGGAAAAGATCGAGAAGGCGCTCGTGCAGAATCCGAAGGACGTCAACGTCCAGCTGGCCGCCGGGCTGGTGTACGAGCGCCTGCACGACAAGAAGGGCGCCGAAAAGCATTTCCGCCAGGCGGTCCGCTCCGAACCCGACAGCCCGGAGGCCCTGAATGCGCTCGGCGCCTTCCTGTGCCGCAACGAGGAGCACGAGAAGGGCGAGGAGATGTTCGTCAAGGCTGCCCGGAACCAGATTTACCGCACGCCCTATGTGGCGTACACGAATGCCGGTGTCTGCGCCCGCAGTGCCGGCAATCTCGAGCGGGCCGAGCAATACCTGCGGCTGGCGCTCGCCTCGCAGGTGGATTATCCGGAAACCTACGCGCAACTCGCAGAGGTGCTGCACGACCGCGGCAACAACCTGCAGGCGCGGGCGTTCGTCGAGCGCTACCTGTCGATCGCACCGGCGACAGCCGACATGCTGCTGCTCGGCCACAACATCGAGCAGGCGCTCAATGACGCCGGCGCTGCGGAAGCGTTCAGCACGCGGCTCCGCAAGGAGTTCCCGAATTCGGAGCAGGCCCGCGCCCTCGCGGACCAGGAACGTCGGAATCGCGGATGAGTGCAAGGCCCGCCGGCAGTTCGCCGGGTGCGCGGCTGCGTGCCGCCCGCGAAGCGCGGGGACTGTCGATCGAAGAGGTCGCCGACCGGCTGCGGCTCAACGCGGCCCTGGTCCTCGCCATGGAACAGGACCGGTTCGCGCTCCTCGGCGCACCGGTCTTTGCCCGTGGGCACCTCAGGAATTACGCGGCGCTGGTCGGTGCTTCTGAAAAGGAAGTCATGGCGGCCTGCGGCCCCGACGACGTGCCCGAGCCGACGTTCCTTCCAGCGCTCGATCGCCGCCCGGTGGCGCGAAGCCGCCCACGCTGGGTCTTGCCGGCCACGGCCATCACGCTCGCGGCTGCAATCGCGGCCGTTGTCTGGCGGTGGATGGTGCGAAGCTAGAACATGACCCGGAAACTCCAGGCCGTCCGCGGAATGAATGACCTGCTCGCGGACCAGTTGCCATATTGGCAGCGCATCGAGCGCGTGGCGCGCGAGCTGTTCGCGGACTACGGGTATCGTGAAATGCGCGTGCCGCTGGTCGAGCATGCGGAGCTATTCCAGCGCTCGATCGGCGAACACACGGACATCGTCGAGAAGGAGATGTACACCTTCGACGACCGCGGCGGCGACCGGCTGAGTCTGCGCCCGGAGGCGACCGCGGGACTGGTGCGGGCGGCGATCGAGCATGGCCTCCTGCACAATCAGAAACAGCGTCTGTGGACCTCAGGCCCGATGTTCCGGCACGAGCGGCCGCAGCAGGGGCGGTACCGGCAGTTCCACCAGATTGACTGCGAGGCTTTCGGCTATCCGGGCCCCGACATCGACGTCGAGATCATCCAGCTTTCGGCGCGTCTGTGGCGCAAGCTCGGCCTCTCGGACATCCGGCTCTCGGTGAATTCGCTGGGTACGCCGGAGTCGCGCCGGAATTACCGCGCGCTTCTCGTCGAGTACTTCGGTGGCCGACGGGCGGAGCTCGATGAGGACAGCCTGCGCCGCCTCGATGAGAATCCGCTCAGGATTCTCGATTCCAAGAATTCCGCGATGCGCGATGTGATCGCCAACGCTCCGCGGCTGGTCGACCACCTGGACCCCGATTCGCGACGCCATTTCGACCGCTTCCTGGAATTGCTCGCGGGCTGCGGCATCGAGGCTGCGGTCGACCCAAGGCTGGTGCGCGGCCTCGACTACTATTCGCGAACGGTATTCGAATGGCGCAGCACCGCACTCGGCTCGCAGGATGCCGTCTGTTCGGGCGGCCGCTATGATGGCCTGGTCGAGCTTCTCGGCGGAGAACCGACACCGGCGATTGGCTGGGCCCTCGGCATCGAACGGATCGTGAGCCTGATGCAGGCCGCCGGCCTGCCGGCACCGGGTACGGCTCCGGCGGTCTATATGGTTCTATCCGGCGAGGGCGCGGAACGCGCGGGTCTGGCTCTTGCCGAGGGCCTGAGGGACGCGTTGCCTGGCGCCGGCGTGATGGTCAACATGGAAGGCGGCAGCTTCAAGGCGCAGCTGAAGCGCGCCGACAAGAGCGGCGCTGCGTTGGCGCTCATCATCGGCGACGACGAGGCGGCGAAGAACGTCGCGGCGGTTAAGTGGCTGCGCCGCGAAGCGGCGCAGGTGGAATGGGCCTGGAACGAATTGCCGCAGCGGCTCGCCGCAGAATTTCAGTCAAGCGAGAAGACGGGGAGCGACGATGGTCGATGAGTATCTATCCGAGCGCGAGCAGGCCGAACAACTGCGGAGCTGGCTGGGTGAGAACTGGATCTGGCTCGTCGCCGGCGTCGCGCTGACGCTCGGGGGCTATTACGGCTATCGCTGGTGGGAATCGCGTCAGGCTTCGCGCTCGCTCGAAGCGGGGCAGCGTTACGCGGCAATGCTGAACGCGATCGGCGGCAACAAGCGCGACGAGGGCCTGCGCATCGCGGATGAAATCACCGGCGAGTATGCGGACACGCCCTATGCGGACCAGGCAACGCTCATGCTTGCCAGGCTTGATGTGGATTCCGGCAAATTTCCGAGCGCCGAGACACGCCTTGCGGGCGTCGCCAAAGATTCGAAGGATCCGGAGCTTCGTCTCGTAGCCCGTCTGCGGCTCGCACGCGTCCAGCTCGCGCAGGGCCGGTACGACGACGCGCTCGCGACGCTCGATGCCGTTGCGGAGCCCTCGGTCGAGCCGCGAGTGCTGGAACTCCGTGGCGACGTGAAGCTGGCTCAGGGCGAGAAAACGGCTGCGCTCGAAGCCTGGCGCAAGGCTCAGGCGGCCGTGACGACCGACCCGGAAGGCGCAGGACAGCTCGATGCGGAACTATTGCAACTCAAGATCGACGAACTGAGCCCGGCGCAGGCGACGGAGTAAGGCATGCGAACCATGCGGATCGTAGTGCTTGCGGGACTGGCGCTGCTGGCTGCCGCCTGCAGCAAGGACAAAGAGGTCGCACCGCCCGCCGAACTCGTGGATTTCGATCCGGTCGTCAACATCGATCGGGTCTGGAGCACCGGCACCAAAGGCGGAGACGAAGTGCTGCGCCTGGGCCTGCGGCCCGCGGTTGACGGCGATCGGGTCTACGTCGCCGGCCACGGCGGTGACGTCAAGGCGCTCGAGCTTGCGAATGGCCGCGAGGTCTGGCGCGTCGACACGGATCTCGAACTCGCCGGCGGCCCCGCCGTGGGCGAGGGCATCGTTGTGGTTGGCAGTTCCGACGGCATGCTCATTGCACTCGATTCCGGGACCGGCGCCAAGCGCTGGCAGGTCACGACTGGTGGCGAAGTCCTGACCTCGCCTTTGGTCGCCGGCGGGCTCGTCGTCGTGCGGACAGTCGACGGCCGACTGCGCGGGCTGCGCGTTGCGGACGGCACGGAAGCCTGGACCTACGAACAACCGGTTCCGAAGCTCTCCTTGCGCGGCAACGGTGCGCCGGTCGTCAGCGGCGACATGGTTCTCGCCGGTCTCGACAACGGCAAGGTCGTCGCCCTGTCGCTCACGACCGGTGAACTGCTGTGGACCACGACGGTCGCTCCCTCACACGGAAAAACCGAGATCGAACGTCTCGTCGACATCGATTCGTCGGTGCGTGTGAGCGGCAGCGATGTGTTCGTCGTTGGCTACCAGGGACGCATTGCGATGCTGGCACTCGACTCCGGCCAGATCTGGTGGGGACGCGAACTGTCGAGTAATCGTGGGCTCACCGTGGACGACGACACGCTCTACGTCACGACTGCCGACAGTTCGGTCGTCGCACTGCGGCGCCGTGATGGCACGCCGGTGTGGACCCAGGACAGCCTGTTGCACCGATCGGTGACCGCGCCCGCGCTTGCAGGCAATACGCTTGTCGTCGCGGACTTCGACGGCTATCTGCACTGGCTCGACCCGATGACCGGTCAGCTGCTCGCGCGCGGCCGGGCGACGAGTAGCCGGGTCACCAATGCGCCGATTGCCGTCGGCGATCTCCTGCTGGTTCAGACGGACTCTGGCGAAGTCCAGGCCTGGCGCGCGGAACCCCGCGGCTAGCGCATGCCATGCTTCCCGTTGTCGCCCTCGTCGGCCGGCCGAATGTCGGCAAGTCGACGCTCTTCAATGCACTGACCGGCACGCGCGACGCGCTCGTCGCCGACATCCCGGGCGTCACGCGCGATCGCAAGTACGGCTATGGCCGGAGCGAGCCGCATCGCTTCATCGTCGTCGACACCGGCGGACTCGTCGAGACGCCGCGCGGCGTGCAGGAACTCATGGCGCAACAGACCCGGCGGGCGATCGACGAGGCGGATCGCATCGTGTTCCTGGTCGACGGCCAGACCGGACCCGATGCGTCGGACCGTTTCGTTGCCGACGTCCTGCGCCGGAGCGGAAAGCCGGTGACGGTCGCGGTCAACAAGAGCGAGGGACGCGACGCCTCGGTCGTGATCGCCGAATTCCATGGCTTCGGATTCGGCGAACCGCAGGCTGTTTCGGCGGCCCATCGCCAGGGAATCGACGACCTGATCGAAACCGCGCTGGCCGGCATCACGCCGGAAGTTGCGGATTCCGTCGCGGAAACCGATCGCGCGATTCGTGTCTGCGTCGTCGGGCGACCGAATGTGGGTAAGTCGACGCTGATCAATCGCCTGCTGGGCGACGAACGCCTCATCACTTTCGACCAGCCCGGCACGACCCGCGATGCCGTGGAAGTACCCTTCGAGCGCGACGGCCGGGCCTATGTCCTGATCGACACGGCGGGAGTACGACGCCGGTCGCGTGTCGATGAGGGCGTCGAGAAATGGAGCGTAATCAAGACTTTACAGGCGATTGACGACGCCCATGTGGTGATCGGCATGGTCGATGCGCGCGATGCGGTCGCGGAGCAGGACGCGACGCTCTTTGGAATCGTCGCCGAGCGCGGCCGGGCGCTTGCGATCGCGGTCAACAAGTGGGACCACGTCGCACCGGGGCAGCGCGACGATATCCGCGGGCAGCTCGCGCAACGCCTGCGATTCCTCGATTTCGCCCCGGTGCATTTCATCTCGGCCCTGCATGGCAGCGGCGTGGGCGAGCTGATGGACTCGGTTCGCGCGGCCCATGCGGCGGCGACGCGCGAGATGCCGACCCCTGAACTGACGCGCGTGCTCGAAGCGGCGATCAAACAGCACCAGCCGCCGCTTGTCCGCGGCCGGCGCATCCGCCTGCGCTATGCGCACCAGGGCGGCCGGAATCCGCCCGTGATCGTCATCCATGGTGCACAGGCGGAGCGTACGCCGGAGGATTACCGGCGCTTTCTCGTCAACTGCTACCGCGAGGCGTTCAAGCTGAAGGGCACACCGGTGCGCGTCGATTTCAAGAGCGAAGACAACCCATTCGCCGGGCGACGCGACAAGCTGACGCCGAGACAGCGGCGCACGCGCCAGCGCGATACCCGGCGCGAAGGCGGCTGAGCTAGTTGCTGCGGCCGGTTACGCGTGCGCGAAGGCGCCCGCGCGCGAGTCGCGCCTCGACTTCCGTGCCCGGGGGCGCGTGGGCCGCGTCCGTCACGACGGCGCCATTCGCAGCGAGTGTCACGATCGCATAGCCGCGACCGAGCGTCGCAAGCGGGCTCGTGGCCTGCAGACCCCGCGCGGCCGACTGGAGCCTTCCGCTGGCAATGGCCAGACCATGCCGGATGGCAGGCGAAAGCCGCGCCTGTGCGTGCGACATCCGTTGCAGCAGAGCAGTGATGCGCGCCGCCGGCGAATGGATCTCGAGCTCGGCCCGGAGGCGCCGCAATTGTTCGTCGCGACCGACGGTCGCGCGACGGACGGCGGTCAGCGCGCGGGCCTGCAACTCGTCGAGCCGCTGCGTGCGCTGGGCGACCGCCTGCGCCGGGTGAAGCGCATTCAAGCGGCCGATTCCGCGCGCGACGGCAGCGCTGCGATCGCGCAGGACGCGGAGCGCAGCCGCTGCGAGCCGCCGCAGGCTGATTTCAAGTGAAGCGAGCCAGGCACCGGCATCCGGGACCGCAAGTTCGGCAGCCGCGGAGGGCGTCGGTGCGCGGATGTCGGCCACGAAATCCGCGATCGTGAAATCGATTTCGTGGCCGATGCCGCTGATGACCGGGAGCTCGACGGCCGCAAGCGCCCGCGCAAGCATTTCCTCGTTGAACGCCCACAGGTCCTCCAGCGAACCGCCGCCGCGCACCAGCAGGAGGACGTCGACTTCAGAACGCCGGTCCGCGAGCGTGAGCATTGCGGCGATCTCCCGTGCGGCGCCAGCGCCCTGGACGGGAACGGGGTAAATGAGCACCGGAATCGCGGGGCAGCGGCGCCTGAGCACCTGGAGCACGTCGCGAAGCGCCGCGCCCGTCGCCGAAGTCACGAGTCCGATGCGCCGCGGAAAGCGGGGCAGTGCGCGCTTGCGAGCGGCGTCGAACAGGCCTTCGGAGGCGAGTTTCAGCTTGAGCGCCTCGAAGCGGCGACGCAGCTCGCCTTCCCCGGCCTCCTCGAGGTGGTCGGCCACCAGCTGGAACTCGCCGCGCGCTTCATAGAGGCCCACGCGGGCCCGGAGCAGCACCTGCAGGCCGTCGCGAGGCGCGAATCGAACGGCCAGGTTGCGCTGGCGGAACATCGCGCAGCGCACCTGGGCGCCTTCGTCTTTCAGCGTGAAATACCAGTGGCCCGAGGCGGGACGGGAGAGATTCGAGAGCTCCCCGGTGATCCAGAGCGAGGGCAGGCCGGCCTCGAGGATGCCGCGGGCCTCGTGATTCAGCCGGCTGACCGTGTAAACGTCACGCTGCGCCTCGCTCATGCGGCCATGCTAAGCGAGCCGTTCGCGCAAACGCCACTTACAACCGCGGCGGCGGAGTCGTACAATGCGCCGCTTCATTCGGACAGCCCCGGGAATGCCGGTTATGCGCATCGTCCAGGAAGCACTCACCTTCGACGACGTCCTGCTCGTCCCGTCGTACTCGGAGGTGCTGCCGCGGGAGGTCGACCTCTCGACGAACCTCACGCGCACGATCCGCCTCAACCTGCCGTTCCTCTCCGCGGCCATGGACACTGTCACGGAAGCGCGGCTCGCCATCACGATCGCCCAGGAAGGCGGGATCGGGATCATTCACAAGAACATGCAGGCGGCCGAGCAGGCGCGCGAAGTCGGCCGCGTCAAAAAGCACGAGAGCGGGGTCATCAAGGACCCGATCACGATTCGTCCCGACGCGACGATCCGCGACGTCATCGCGCTCACCCGCGCCAAGGGAATTTCCGGATTGCCGGTCACGGACGACCGCAACCAGGTGGTGGGGATCGTCACGCATCGCGACATCCGTTTCCAGGAGCAGCTCGACCTTCCGGTTTCGAAAGTCATGACGCCGCGCGACAAGCTCATCACCGTCCGCGAGAACACGCCGCGGGAAGAGGTTTTGCAACTCCTCCACCGCCATCGCATCGAGAAAGTGCTGGTGGTCGACGAGGGCGGGCGCCTGCGCGGCATGATCACGGTCCGGGACATCCAGAAGGCCCGCGATTTCCCGCGCGCCTGCAAGGACGAGCACGGGCGCCTCCGCGTCGGCGCCGCAGTCGGCACGGCGCCGGATACGCTGGAACGCGTCGCGGCACTCGTGGACGCCGCGGTCGATCTGGTGATCGTTGACACATCGCACGGCCATTCGAAAGGCGTGATCGCGATGGTTGGCCGCATCAAGCAGGCGCATCCGCAGCTGCAGGTGATCGCCGGCAACATCGTAACGGCGGATGGCGCGAAAGCGCTCGTCGATGCGGGCGCGGACGCGGTCAAGGTCGGCATCGGACCCGGCTCCATCTGCACGACGCGCATCGTCGCAGGCGTCGGCGTGCCACAGATCACGGCGGTCGCAACGGTTGCCGAGGCGCTCGCGAAGAGCGGCGTGCCGCTCATCTCCGACGGCGGGATCCGCTATTCGGGCGATGTCGCCAAGGCGATCGCGGCTGGCGCCCATTCCGTCATGATCGGCGGGCTCTTCGCCGGCACCGAGGAATCGCCGGGCGAAATCGAGCTTTACCAGGGCGCGTCTTACAAGTCCTACCGCGGCATGGGTTCGCTCGGCGCGATGGCGCAACGCGACGGTTCGAGCGACCGGTACTTTCAGGATACCGTCGAGGAACTCGAGAAGCTGGTGCCTGAGGGAGTCGAGGGCAGAGTTCCGTATAAAGGCAGCCTCGTGGCGATCCTGCATCAGCTCGCGGGCGGCATCCGTGCCGCGATGGGCTACACCGGCAGCGCCGACATCGAGCAGTTACGCACGCGGCCTGTGTTCGTCCGCATCACGGGTGCGGGCGTGCGCGAAAGCCATGTGCACGACGTGAGCATCACCAAAGAAGCGCCGAACTACCGGATCAGCTGATGGCGGCACGCATGCCCGCGGCTCCGGCCGACATCCATACCCACCGGATCCTGATCCTCGACTTCGGCGCGCAGTACACGCAGCTCATCGCGCGCCGCGTGCGCGAAATCGGGGTCTACTGCGAAATTCTCCCCTGGGACGCCGGCGACGCCGCCGTGCGCGAGTTCGGCGCCCGCGGAATCATCCTGTCCGGTGGGCCGGAATCGGTCACCGATGCCGCGCCACCACGCGCGCCGGATGCAGTTTTCACGCAAGGCGTGCCCGTGCTCGGCATCTGCTACGGCATGCAGACGATGGCGGCGCAGCTCGGTGGCCGGGTCGCGCCGTCCGCGCATCGCGAATTCGGTTTCGCGAAGGTGCGGAGGATCGCGCCGTCGCGGCTGCTCGACCGGATCGCCGACGCGGGATCCGGCGAAGCCGGGCTGTTCGATGTCTGGATGAGTCATGGGGATCGCGTAGAGACTTTACCGCCCGGATTCACGGCGATTGCGGCGAGCTCGAACGCGCCGCTTGCGGCGATGGCGAACGACGGCGCGCGCTTCTACGGCGTGCAATTCCATCCGGAGGTCACGCATACGCGTTCAGGCGCCGCGATCCTCGAGCGATTCGTCCGTGAGATCTGCGGCTGCGACGCGCTCTGGGACGCGGGCAACATTGTCACGGACGCGGTGACGCGCGTGCGGGATCAGGTTGGCAAGGGACGCGTGCTGCTCGGGCTCTCGGGCGGTGTCGATTCCTCGGTCGTGGCGGCGCTCCTGCACCGTGCCATCGGCGACCAGCTCATCTGCGTATTCGTGGATCACGGCCTGCTGCGCCTCGGCGAGGGCGACCAGGTGATGGCCACGTTCGCGCAGCACCTCGGCATCCGCGTCATCCGGATCGATGCCGCGGACCGCTTTTTCTCCGCCCTCGGCGACGAAGAGGATCCGGAACGCAAGCGCAAGATCATCGGGCGGCTGTTCGTTGAGGTGTTCGAGGAAGAAGCCACGCGACTCGAGAACATCCGCTGGCTCGCCCAGGGCACGATCTACCCCGACGTCATCGAATCGGCGGGCGCGAAGACCGGCAAGGCCCACGTCATCAAGTCGCACCACAATGTCGGCGGCCTGCCGGAGCGCATGAACCTGACGTTGCTCGAGCCGCTCCGCGAATTGTTCAAGGACGAGGTCCGCCGCATCGGCCTCGAGCTTGGGCTGCCGCGCGAAATGGTGTTCCGCCATCCGTTCCCGGGGCCCGGCCTCGGCGTACGCATCCTCGGCCGCGTGTCGCGCGAAGCCGCGGACCTGCTGCGCCGGGCCGACGCCATCTTCATCGAGGAGCTGCGCGCGCACGATCTCTACGATCGGGTGGCGCAGGCGATGGCAGTGTTCCTGCCGGTGCGTTCGGTCGCGGTGATGGGTGACGGCCGGCGCTACGACTGGGTGATTGCGCTCCGTGCCGTCGAGACCGTGGATTTCATGACCGCGCAGTGGTCGCGGCTGCCGTACGAGTTCCTCGACCATGTGGCGCGGCGCATCGTCAATGAAGTGCAGGGCGTCTCGCGCGTGGTCTACGACATCTCCGGCAAGCCGCCGGCGACGATCGAGTGGGAGTGAGGGGGTCTGCGCTTCATTTGCTCGAACCCGGTCGCGTCCGGATCAACGGCTGCCGGCATCAAGGTCCGTCACAATGCCGAACATGTGTCGAGACTGCTGCCTCCGACGGTCACTCTCGCCGCTCGTCGTCCAGCAGGTCAGAAGCGTTTGCGCAGCGTCACGCCGTATGTCCTGGGCTGGCTCGGATAGCCGGAATAGCTGCCGAACTGCGCCACGGACGGGAACGCACTGATCAGGTAATCGTCGTCCGTCAGGTTGCGGCCCCAGAGCACGACATCCCACCCGTCCCTGGACAGACCGGCTGAGGCGTTCACCGTGTTCACCTCACGCGAAGCAACGTCCTCGGGGACGTTCTCGATCACCCTGACGTTGCTCTCGTAGTTGAAGTCCGCACGTACGTACGCATCGAAGCTCGCCATCGACCACCGGTAGGTCCCAGCGATCACACCGGTGAACTCCGAGATGGCTGCGGGCGTCGTGCCGGTCAGGTCCGTTGTCGGGGGGTCGCCGGGATTGTTCTGCACCGCGGGTCCAATGACGAAGGAGTCGTATTTTGGATCGAGGTAGGTGCCCGCGACGGTGAACTCCCAGTTCGCGGTCGGGGCGTACAACAGATCGAACTCGGCACCCTGCACCGACTGCTTGCCGGCATTGAGCAGTCCGAATCCCGTCCCAAGGAAGATGTTCGACTGGAAGTCCTCGATCTCCTCGTCGAAGATGGCGACATTCAACGCCGCCTGCGACCACTTGCCCTTGAATCCAATCTCGTAGACGGTTGAGTCCTCCGGCCCCGCGAAACGCGTGCCGTAGCGGGCGTAGTACGGATTCTCGTACCCGCCAAGCGGCGAGCGGTCACCCGGCACCGGCTGTACCGGCCTCGTGTCGCGCGAGAGGTTCCACGACGTAGCCTTGAAACCGGTCGAGACACCGCCGTACATCATCATGCTGTCGTCGATCTCGTAGGACAACCGCGCGGTGTAGGTGGTCTTGCTGTCGTCCGAGTTGTCGGAGAACGGCACGACCGGGGCCAGGAACTGGAATGGATACAAACCGAGTGCCGAGTTGCAAAAAGGCGGCGGGTTCGTGGCCGAGCAGGGCGTCACGCTGATGAAGTCGGCCTGACCCGCTTGCACAGGGAACGCGGCCAGGTTCGCGGGCGTGGGCGGCTGCCCTCCCGTCAGCGCCTGGAAGGCACCTGCAAAACCGATGTTGACGAAATTGAGCGAGGAGAACACGTCCGTGTTGGTCTGATCGATCGATACGTCCTTCTTGACCGTGGCGTAGGCGAGGCCGGCGGTCAGCGTCAGGCGGTCCATGACCTTCCAGTCGAGCTGGCCGAACACTGTCGTGACCTCGCTGTCCTGCTGCGTGGTGATGACCTGTCCCTGTCCTTCCTGCAGCAGCGTTCCGGGCGGCAGGCCGAGTGCCGTCTCGAGGTTGTTCAACACCGTGAAACTGCCGGTCTGCCCGAAGATGAGGCCGGTTGCATACGGCCGGATCGAGCTGCCCCAGGCGAGCGAGTTCTGGTAATCGACGCTTTCGTCGAAGTAGTACGCGCCGATCAGGCCCGTCACGGGGCCGCCATTGTCGAACGCGAAGCGCAGCTCCTGCGTGAACGTATCGATGCTCGAATCGTTCAGGTTGGTCGCCAGGATGTCCGCGCTCGTGAAGTCGGCGTCGTAGTCGAATTTCGCATCCTGATTGCGATAGGCTGTGATCGAGGTCAGCGTCCAGTCGTTGTACGACCAGTCGGCCTGCAACGAGACGCCGCCATTGTCGACCTTGTTGTACGGGTCCTTGTTGAAATAGCCGCGACGGTCATACGGGCTTCCCGTGTAGATCTGGCCGCCGACCGCCTCGACGATCGCTCCGGTAGGACCATTCAGCAGGTTCGAAACGCCACAGCACAACTCATCGATCGAGCTCGTGTCGGCGATCAGCCGGAACTTGAGGTCATCGGTGGCATTGAAGAGCAGTTGCCCGCGCAGGTCCCAGCGATCGCGGTCGTTTATCTCGGTCCCGCTCGCCAGGTTTTCGAAGTAGCCGTCGCGTTCGTTGTAGTTGCCGGCAAGGCTGAACGCGATGCGCTCGGTGATGGGAGCGGAGATCCCGGCGCGCACCATCATTGCGTCGTCGCTGCCGATGCCCACCTCGATCGACCCGGTCGTCGTGAACGACGGCTCCTTGGTGACCACGCTGATGACACCCACCGAGGCGTTCTGTCCGAAAAGCGTGCTCTGCGGGCCGCGCAGCACCTCGATGCGTTCGACGTCGATCAGGTCGCCGATCTGGGACGCCGATCGCGATCGATACACGCCGTCGATGAATACGCCCACGGAGGATTCGATGCCCGGGTTGTTGGCACCGTTGCCGAAGCCACGGATGATGAAATTCGTCTGCGTCGATGTCTGCAGCTGCGAGGTGCGCAGCGACGGCACGGTCGAGTGCAGATCGAGGATGTCGGTGATGTGCGCTTCTTCGAGCGTCTGGGCCGACGTAACGCTCACTGCCACTGCAATGTCGTTCAGCGTCTGCTCGCGCTTGGAGGCCGTGACAACGATCTCGTCGAGAGTGGCAGCGTCCTGGGCCATGGCTGGGCCCATTCCCAGCGTCGCGAAAGTCACAAACGCCACCGGGAACAAAATCTTCATGGCTCGACACCTTCCAGTTGTACGTGCGCCACACCCGGGTGAAACCCGGGGCTTCCCCAGCAATTTGCAGTGTAGACCTCCGCCACTGGCGCCGCCATCAGCGCCCGCGGTCGGGCGCACGTGAGGGTTCTTCGTCAAGGCTTCTTATGCGTACTGTCCTCTGGCGACCCTAGTAACCCGCCACGCTGCCGACCGGCAGGCGCGGATCGATCGCGCCATAGAGGCGATTGCGGCCACGTGGCGGTTTGCCGATCGCCGGACTCCCGACGAGAATGGCAGCGACTTGATTCCAGTAGTCCATCTCCTCGAGGCGGTGACCCCGGGCAGCGAGCGCGGCGCGCGTGTCGGCACTGAGCGCGTCTGGTTCGTGGTACAGCGTGTCCGGCAGCCACTGCGCATGGATGCGCGGCGCGTTCACCGCTTCGGTGATCGTCATGCGGTAGTCGATCAGGTTGACAATCGTCTGCAGCACGGCCGTCGGTATGTGACTGCCGCCAGGCGTACCGACGACCAGCAGCAGCTTCCCACCGTACGTGACGATCGTGGGTGCCATCGACGAGAGTGGCCGCTTGCCTGGCGCGATTGCATTGTTTTCGCCCTCGACCAGCCCGTACATGTTGGGCTCGCCGGGCTTGGCGGAGAAATCGTCCATTTCGTCATTGAGCAGGATGCCGGTGCCCGCGGCGACGACCCGCGCCCCGAACCAGTCATTGAGCGTGTAGGTCAGCGCGACGGCATTGCCCGCGGCATCCACCACCGACAGGTGGGTCGTGCTGCGGCCCTCGGTCGCTGCGCCGGGGCCCGGCAGCGCAGCCGAAGGCGTCGCTTTGTCCGGATCGATTCCGCGTCGCAGCGTCTCGGCATACGCGGGCGATATCAGTCGCTCCACGTCGGCGTGCACGAAGTCGGGATCGCCCAGCTCCAGGTTGCGATCGCGAAAGGCACGCCGCAGCGCCTCGGTCATGTAGTGCACGGACTGCGCGGAATGGAAGCCGGAGGGATCGACGGGCCAGCCTGCAAGCAGGTTGAGCGTCTGGCACGTCACCACGCCCCCGGAGCTCGGCGGCGGGGCGGTAATGACATGGTAGCCGCGATACTCGCATTCGAGCGGCTTGCGCTCGACCGCCTTGTAGCGGGCGAAGTCTTCCATGCTCAGTATGCCGCCGCCCTGCCTGCTGCTCGCGACGATCATCCGCGCCGGCTCGCCGTGGTAGAAGCCGTGCTCGCCCTCCCGTGCCACGATACGCAGCATTCGTGCGAGGTCCTTCTGCACCAGCCGCTCGTCCGCCGCGTAGGGCTTGCCGTTGCGGAGGAACGCCGCGCTCGCCGGCGCATCCTTGCCAAAATCCGCCGCGCCTAGGGCCAGCATCTCGGCGTCTCCCTGGTCGAGCACGAAGCCGCGCGCGGCAAGCTGGATGGCCGGGGCCACAAGCTCTGAGCGCGAGCGCGTACCGTATCTGCCGCGCGCAAGTTCGAGACCCGCGACGGTGCCGGGCACGGCCGCCGAAAGGTGTCCGCGCGTCGACCGCAGCGGCACCGGTTTGCCGGTCGCATCGAGGTACATGGTACGGGTGGCGGCAAGCGGGGCGGTCTCGCGAAAATCGATGAACGCCTCGCGCCCATCGGCCATGCGAATCAACATGAAGCCGCCGCCACCGAGATTGCCGGCCTCGGGAAAGGTGACCGCTAACGCGTAGGCGGTCGCCACCGCCGCGTCGATCGCGTTACCGCCGCGCCGAAGCACCTCGACACCCACCTGGCTCGCCAGGCGATGCGAGGAGACCACCATGCCGTGCTCTGCCCCTGCCGGCGCGGGTGCTGCTGCGAGGCAAGTGCCCGTCGCCAGCACGAATGCGGGGATCAGTGCGAGTGCCGATCTGTTCTGGCGCATGCGCGACTCACCCGCAAAAGAAACGGGCGGGAAAGCCTTAGGCCTTCCCGCCCGCGCTTGGGCCAAAGCCCGATCGATCAAAACTTGACTTGGAGCCTGGCGTACCAGAAGGCGCCGTTGATCCCGAAGGGTCCGCCATTGCGCGGGTAGACCGTGCCGTTTCCCTGACCGTTGGTGATCACGTAGACCGGATCGCCGGGCGTTGAGGCCACCTTGTCCGGATAGGTGTTGAACACGTTGCTGCCGCCGATCGTCACCGAGTACTTTTCCAGGAAGGTGTAGCTGACATCTGCATCTAAGGTGAACTTCTCGCTGAATTCCTGGCCCGGATAATCGGTCTCGGCGCGCCAGCTGCCGTAGAAGTGCTGGGTGACGCCGAACGACCAGCTGCCGTTCGACCAGACTGCCTGCAAGTTCGCGCGGTGGTTCGGCGCCAGGTGCTCGGCATCGACGATCTGGTTGTCACTGATCGCCGCAGGATCAAAGTCGGTGACCTCCGTGTCGTTAAAGTTGTAAGCCAAAGTCAGGCTGAGACTGCCGTTGCCAACGTCGGAGCGATTCGTCATGACAAGGTCGATGCCTTGGGTGCTCGTCTCCAGCGAGTTCGTAAAGTACTGGACGTTTCCGTTCAAACCCACGTTGGCCAGTTCTGGCAGCGCGAGTATGTCTGCTGCCGTGACGGTGAAGACCCGCGAGATGAAGATACGGTCGCTCACATCGATGCGGTACCAGTCCAACGTCGCCGTGAAGTCCGGTGACGGATTGAAGACCAGGCCGGCGCCATAGTTGTCCGAAGTCTCGGGCTTCAGCGGCTGGCCGCCGTAGAACTGGGCCACGGTGCTCGTCACTGGATAGGTGCCGGTCTGAACCGAGTTGCCCGCGATGAAATTCGTGGTCAGCACCTGGGTGTTGTTCTGGCCGGGCGACGGCGCGTGGAAGCCGCTGCCCAAAGTGGCACGAACCGAGAGGCTGTCGACGATCTTGAAGATCCCGTTGAGCTTGTACACGGTGTCGCCACCGGCAGTCTCGTAGTCCTCGTAGCGCACGGCAGCTCCGGCGCTCAGGCGGCTGGTGAGGTCGGCTTCCGCACCGAGGTAGACCCCGTAGCTGTTCTCGCTGTTGCTGCCCGCATAGGTCGGGCTCGTGCCTCCGTAACCGCTCGCAGACGGGTCTTCAACCGCCGTTTGCGTGCCGGTCGCGACGAACACGCCCGGACTAGTCTCCACGTACAGATCATGCGGCGTCCCGTAGGCGCCGGTCCCGTAGGACTGCGGGTCACCCTCGGTCGACTCGTAGGTTTCGCGGCGGTATTCGGCACCGCCGGACAGCGTCACCGGGCTGGCGAAGCCAGCATCGATGTCGTAGGCCAGGTCGAGGTTGGCGTCGGTCTCTTTCTGGATCAGCTTGCCGAACTCGAAGCTAGTCTGCGATTCCTGGCCGAACGACGGGGCGATCGAGTTGTACATGGACAGGCGGAGCGAGTTCTCGCTCAGCGAGCCCGACAGGTCATAGCGCAGGCCCGAGTCGGTCGTACCCTTGTAACCGACCGTACCGTACAGCTGTTCGGTATCGCCCACGAAGCGCGGCGTGAAGCCGGCGGGGTAGATCGAGCTCAACATGAAAATGTTGGTGTCGAGCACGTAGCCGCCGGCCGGGCAGGTCGCGTTGCCCGTCGGGCACTGCGTATTGTAGTAGGGGTGCTGGAAGAACGAGCGCCCGCCGAGACTGTCAAACGTGCCAAATGTGGTCTCAAACAGCCGGTCGCCCAGGAGCGAAGAGCGGAAGTTGAAGCTCTGGTCCGCGTGATTGTCCGCGAGGTTTGCAAACAGGTAGATCTCACTCGAGTCCGAGACTTCGTAGCCCGAGTTCAGCAGGAGCTTGTAGCCGTGGTTGGGCGAGTTTCCAAAGATCTGCGCCGGCAGCGGGTAGTGCGGCAGCTCGCCGGCAAGCGACGGATTTTCCGTGGCGAAGGCCACGGCCACCGGGCGCGTGACACCACGACTGGTTTGCTCATCATCAGTATATTCGCCCGACAGGTTGACGAAGGCTTTGCCGAAGTGCGCGCCGTAGTTCGCGGCGATCTGGTTACTCACGCCGTCGCTATGGTCCTGGAACTGGCCATAGCGCGCGGTCGCCTCGAAGCCGTCATCGTTGCGCAGGCCAAAGTTGAGCACGCCGGCGATGGCGTCCGAGCCATACTGCGCCGTGGCGCCATCGCGCAGCACCTCAAGGCGGCTGACGCCAATCGACGGGATCGAGCCGATGTCCGACCCGTGCGAGCCGAACGACAGGCCCGTGTCGCCACCGTTGTAGACCTGTACCAGCGCCGAGCGGTTGAAGCGCTTGCCGTTCAGCATCACCAGCACCTGGTCGGAGGGCAGTCCGCGCAGTGAAGGTGCACGCACGAAAGTCGAGGCGTCGGAAATCGTATTCTGGCCAACGAAGAACGACGGCACGAGGTTCCTCACCGTGTCGAGCATGTTGGCAGTCGGCTGCGCAGTGATGTCGCTGGCGGAGATGATATCGATCGGCGAAGCCGAGTCGGTGGCCGAGCGATCGACACGCCGCGTGCCGGTCACGATGACCTCACCCAAGTCGGCCGTTTCAGCAGTGCCGCCGGCCGCCGCGCCAGTGGTCTGTGCCGGGGCCGTGCTTGCGGCCAAGGCCAGGATCGCCGAGGTGGCGATTATCAACTGAGTCTTCATGCCGCAGTCTCCCCTAAAGCTGTTGCGAAACACCAACGCCGCCGATGCCGCGTTTCGCTGGAGTCTAGGCCGACGGCGGAAAATTGGCAACATGATCGCCAGGTGGCCGCCGGCGCCACGCTCGGCGGCAACAGAAGGGCCTTTGATCCGTACGATCCGCCAGTCCTGGCTGGGTTCAGTATGCTTGATTCGAGTGATGACGGATCCAACACTGACCCACCGGCTTGCCCGTCGCGCCGATCTCGACGCACTGAGGCACTTGATGGATGCGGCGATATCTGAATTGCAGAAGCCGTTCCTGGACCAAGACCAGATCGCATCAAGCCGGATCATTATGGGACTGGACACTCAGCTCATTGATGATGAAACGTATTTCATTGTAGAAACGGTGGACAAGCTCGCGGGTTGTGGCGGATGGAGCCGTCGCGCCACTCTGTATGGCGGAGATCAGACCCCGGGGCGTAGTGCTGCCCTGCTCGACCCAGCCAGGGATGCAGCGCGGGTCCGCGCCATGTATACCCATCCGCAGCACACGCGCAAAGGCGTAGGTCGGCTGATTCTCTGCCTCTGCGAGCAGGCGGCCAGGTTCGAAGGCTTCCGCAGGGTGGAGTTAATGGCGACCATGGCAGGCGAGCCGCTTTATCGCGCCTGCGGGTATGAGCCCCGCGAACAGGTCATGGACGGCCGTGGCGGCGTTGCAGTTCCTCTGGTGCGAATGACCAAGTTGTTGTGAATGGCCGAGCAGGAAAACGGGCAAACCCGGGTGGCGACTCTTCGCGAGACGGATCACCGCGGCGACATCGGCAACCTACTCGGAGATATGCGCGACATGAAAGCGCTCGCCATCCGACTTGCCGCGCCCGCGAAGATCAAGCGCGCAGGGTGCGAAACCCGCCATCGCGAAATGGCCGGCTGGCCACAGGGTCTGGCCGCTGTGCGAGTTGACGCCGTGGCAGATGACGACGACCGCGCGCGGCCTGCGGGTCGAGGCCCACGACCGGACGAAGATCCCGGTGCCGTCGGCGCTTTCGATTTTCTCCTCGCGCACGCTGTTTGCGAGACCGTTTGCCGTCGTCGACTCCTTGAGCGCCGACGCCCGCGCTAAGATCCGTTCACGAACGTGCCGGCGACGGGTCTGCCGTGCGCGGATGGAGACGCTATGGGTGGGTCGGCGTGAGCCGCGACGAGCGTTGGATGCGCCGCGCGCTCGCGCTCGCGGCGCGGGCGGAACAAGAAGGCGAGGTGCCCGTCGGCGCAATCGTGGTGCGCGCAGGCGAAGTGCTGGGCGAGGGGTGGAATCGGCCGATCGCCGCTCACGATCCCACGGCTCACGCCGAAATCCTGGCCTTGCGTGCCGCATCCACGCAGGTGCGCGACTACCGTCTCGGCGGCACCACCCTTTACGTGACACTCGAGCCCTGTCCGATGTGTGCAGCCGCCATGGCCCATGCCCGCATCGCGCGCCTTGTCTTTGGAGCGTGGGATCCGCGTCAGGGCGCTGCGGGCAGTGCATTCAATCTCGTTGCGGCGCCGGCGATGAATCACCGCGTGGACGCGTTCGGCGGCGTGCTGTCGGACGAGTGTGGTGCGCTACTTCGCCGCTTCTTCAGCAACCGTCGCTGAAGCCGGTTCATCCGCGATCATCCAGCGCAGGAGTTCCGCGTAGGTCTGGACATTTCGCACGAAGCCGACCGGCTCCCAGCCGCGGGCGTAGCCCCGCTGCGCTCTTGTGAAATAGCGTTCCTGTGCGAGCAGCGGCAAATTAGCGCGCACCTCGGGCCAGCTGTCCGGGTCCTGGCCACGCCGCTGCGTGAGCACTCGGGCATCCTCGAGGTGCCCGTAGCCCACGTTGTAGGCGGCGAGTGCGAGCCAGGTGCGGTCCGGGTCCTCGATTCGTTTCGGGATCGTGCGCTCGACGAGGCGAAAATAGCGGGCTCCGCCCAAAATACTGTCGCGCGGGTCATTGCGGTCGCGAACCCTGACGCGAGCCGCCGTTTCCGCCGTCAGCATCATGAGACCCTGCACGCCGGTCGGCGACACGGCGTTCTCATCCCAACGGGATTCCTGGTAGCCGATGGCAGCGAGGAGTCGCCAATCAAGGCCCGTTTCCGCGGCGGCCTCCTGGAACCAGGCCTGGTAACGTGGAAGACGCTCGCGCACGCCGGCGACGAAATTCGCGGCATCCACCCGATCGAACCGCACCAGCGCGCGCCGATTGCGCTACAGGATGTCGGCGAGCTGTCCGCTCGTCTCGATGTCCAGGAAATAGCGCTCGACCTCGGGGAGCAGGTCGTCGCCGGTCGGCGAGAGCGCCCAGGCGACGGTTTCGGATTCGGCAAGCTTGAAGGCAGGGCGCAGATCCGGGTGAAAGTGCCGGCCGAGCGAAAATTCGATTGAGTCGGCGACGGTCACGTCCGCTTTTCCACTCGCTACCTGTTCGAGCAGATCGAGCGTGTCCCGGTCGTCGACTTCGGTCCACTTCAGGTCGGGCCACTCTTTCGCGAGGGCTTTGAGGCTCGCGGCGTGGGTCGAATTCCGGCTCACGACGATTCGCCGGCCGACCAGGTCTCCCGGCGTTTGCGGCAACCGGTCCTGGACGCGGTAGACAACGTGCTGATCGATGCGCTGGAACACCGGTCCGAACAACACTTGCTCCCGCCGCGCGTCGTTCGCGACGATCCCGGCTGCCGCGACGTGCGCCTGATTTCGCGCGACCTTTTCGAGCGCAGCAGTCGCCGAATCGGCAAAGATCAATTCGAGTCTGACGCCGAGCCTCCGCGCGAAGTCGCGGGTGAGTTCGTATTCCGGGCCTTCCGGACCGGCGGCGCCCTCGTAATAGGCGAGGGGACTGTTCCGCGTGACGACCTTGAGGACGCCCAGCAGGCGGATCTGTTCGTAACTGCCGGGGAGCCGCGAACAGGTGCCGATCATCAGGCACAGGGCGACGATCGCCGGGACGCGGAACCGGCTGCGAATACGCGGCCTGGGCCTCGCCGCCTGCTCGGGTTCCGGGTCCATTGTTGTAGAATAGCCGCTCCGGAATGGGCCGCTGCGACGGCTGCCGGATTCCAGCACGGAGAGGTACCGAAGCGGTCATAACGGCACCGACTCGAAATCGGTTGAGGGCATTACGCCCTACGTGGGTTCGAATCCCACCCTCTCCGCCAATTAGTATTCTCACGGCAGCTCACGCTGTCTCGAAATGCCCGAATTTCCCATGAATCCTCGGGTGTTTTGAGCTCTTGGCGTTTCGTATCGTTTCACCGAGCCCCGCCGTACCGTTGGTGTTTCCGATGGTAGCCGGGGCGGCTGTTGCCGGAGATACCATCCATGCTGACGGATACGCAGGTGCGCGGCGCGAAGCCTGGCGAACGTGCCCGACGGATCACGGACCGGGACGGTCTGTACCTTCAGGTTGACCCCCGGGGAGGCCGCTACTGGCGGTTCAACTACCGCTTTAGTGGTAAGCAGAAAACGCTCGCGCTCGGCGTCTATCCGGACGTGTCCCTGGCCAAGGCGAGAGTGCGCCTTGGCGAGGCGCGCGAGCTCCTGGCGGATGGCATCGACCCGTCGGTTCGCAAAAAAGAGGTCACCAAGACCTTCGAGGCGGTGGCGCGGAGCCTATCCGGGATTTTGTGTGCGAGGCATAACATGAGGGATAGGATTCATGGATATGCCAACCAAGAAGCGAACGGTAGCCGCGCAGGCGGCGCAGATGGGCCCGTTGCCGGAGACGCCGGCTGAGCTGATTGAGCAGCTGGTCAAGGGGCCGATGAGCGCGTCGGAGGTTCAGACGCTGTTCTTGTCGTTCAAGAAGGCCGTGATTGAGCGGGCGATGAGCGCAGAGATGAGTTATCACCTGGGTTACACGCCGGGCGAGGACAAGCCCGAAGGCCAGAGCAACGAGCGCAACGGCGCCAGTGGCAAGACGGTATTAACCGACCAGGGCCCCGTGCGGATCGAGGTGCCTCGCGACCGTGCCGGCAGCTTCGAGCCGATTCTGATCCCCAAGCACGAACGGCGCTTCACTGGCTTTGACGACAAGATCATTGCCATGTACGCCCGCGGCATGAGCGTACGGGAGATCCAGGGGTTTCTCGCCGAGAGCTACGGCACGCAGGTGTCGCCGGATTTCATCAGCTCGGTGACCGATGAGGTGATGGCCGAGACCATCGCCTGGCAAAGTCGGCCGCTGGAGCCGATATACCCGGTAGTGTTCTTCGATGCGCTACGGGTCAAGATCCGCAGCGATGGGGGCGTGAGCAACAAGGCGGTGTACCTGGCGCTCGGCATTCAGGCGGATGGACAGCGCGATATGCTGGGCCTGTGGATCGAGCAGACTGAAGGAGCCAAGTTCTGGCTCAAGGTGTTCAACGATCTGAAGACCCGCGGCTGCCAGGACATCCTGATCGCGGTGGTCGATGGCTTGAAGGGTTTGGCCGATGCGATCAACACCGTCTACCCGAAGACCACGGTCCAGACCTGCATCGTGCACCTGATCCGCAACAGCCTGGATTATGCGGGCTGGAAGGATCGCAAACTCATTGCCCAGGCCCTGCGACCGATTTATACGGCAGTGAGCGAAACGGCTGCCCGAGACGAGCTGCAGGCCTTTGCCGAGAGCCCCTGGGGCATCAAGTACCCAACGATCGTGTAGTCCTGGACACGGGCCTGGGAGCACGTCACGCCGTTTTTTTGTGTTCCCGCCGCATATCCGCCGGGTGATCTACACGACCAATGCGATTGAGAGCCTGAACATGCAGCTGCGCAAGATCATCAAGACGCGCGGGCACTTCCCCAATGACGAAGCGGCGATCAAGCTACTGTGGCTCGCGCTGCGCAACGTGCTGAACAAATCCGTGCGCACTGCCTTCGACTGGAAGCGCGCCATGAACCAGTTTGCCATCCTGTACGGGGATCGGTTTACACTGGCCAGGAGTTGACGAGAGCGATGGAATTTCTAAACCGCCTCGCCCACAAAATTACGGATACGGCCGACAGTTCTCGTTCGGCCCGGGGGCCGTCAGTGGCGGACACAGTCACTCAAGCAGCTTTGGGACCGGGCTCTCGCTTCAGCTTGATAATCAGATCGCAGCCGCCGAATGGCCTGCTTTCTCGTGCCGGCAGTGCATCAGAACCGCCATACGTCTCTCCTTCCATAGGTTGCATCGTATGGCTCACAAACACAAAATTCCTTACAGGCTCCTGCTCGTAAGATCGTCATCCTACTGATTCCAATCAGCTGTCTGCCACTTTACTGCGGGTGCCAAGATCCGCCGACTGGAAAGCGATCCGCGCCAACGTTCGGCTCCTCGGCGAGAGAATCTATTCCGCCGAAGCGCGAAAGCACGTTGTGGGTAACCTTTTCGACATACCAATCCCGCTTGATCAGACCTTGAACCCATTCGCAGGTACCTGCATTAAACCCTTCACCTTTCCCTCGCTTGTAGGAGGCCATGCAACACATTCCCTCTCTGCCAAACTTGTCGTCTTCTTTTGCAGACCCTAGCGCCACGTTGTTTGTAGCATCCGTTTCTCCCGTAGGATTTATTGAGACGCCCGTTCCGATCGGCGCGCGTCCTTCCCAACGATCCTCGTCACCCCAAACGGCCGGGTGCATGCCGATAATTTCGAGATCGCGGATACCCGGGAATTCGGCAGTGACTACGGGACGTGCATTTTCGAACTGCCACTGACCCGAATCCAGACCGTCCACCTCGAACGCTACAATCCCCACAGGCACACCGCCCAACAGATCCCCGAAGTACAGATCTGTTCCTGACAAACTCCAGTGTTGGGGATTGTAGATTAGGTATCCGCCAGGGGACCGCGGAGCAGTTGAACCGTAACGCACATAACCGGTTGCACTAAGACCGAAAGTGCTATTTATCGGCGTATTAAAAGTAGCTGGGGTGGCGCCATCGGGGGAAGCACCTCTTGCCACAGTGGTACCGTTATTGCCATGAGTCAGCGGGCTATCCCAGATGTTTCCGGCAAAGCGAGCAAAATTTCCCCCAGCATCCAGGAAGGCATCCAGATTGTCGCGCATCTTGAATGAATAGTACTCGTCGTGTCCGATGGTAATCACACAACGATGTCCAGTCAGAATATCAGGATCTTCATCCAAATCCTGCTGAGTAATGTAATCCAATTCGTAGCCGGCTTGCTCTGCCCAGACAACGAACGGCCTCTCCCAGGTAGCCCAGAAGGCGTCGTTGAAATGCCGGGAGTAGCCATAAAAGAGCGCCCATTCAAAGGCAGGAATACGTGTCCGCCAGAACGGCGGCGGAATGCCAAAGTGCGCTTCCCGCGGATGGCCGGGAGGGACACGAACCATACCTCTTGCAATCGGTCGCTGTGTGGATACCCATGGCGCCGCAATATCCTGCCTCGGATCATGTCTACCTAGAGGGAGCCCACGATACAGATTCGCGCCACCCCAATCGTTATACGCATTCATCGTATCGGTGGTCAGCATGAGGACGAGCGGTCGCCGGCGACTTTTCGATGCACGTACAACAAAAAAGTGCTCGCGTTCCCAGTGGTTACCTTTGTCGTCCCAAGTGCGGACAATGACAACATAGAACCCGCTATTCCAGGATCGATCAACTTCAAATTCGAGCAATACGGGCCAGTTGCAACCGTTTTGATAGCAGTCACGCGGCGTTTCAGAATATCGACCCGCTACATTCTTTCTGGCAAAAACAGTCAGCGGATTGGCGCCATCACGGACTATTTCTACATCGAAAGTCCTAGTAGTAGAAGATGCACGTAGCTGGACCGTCTCGCCATGCGCGTAGCTGTATTTGCTCGTATAGCAATAGACTTGTGGTCCGTCTCCAGGTTTTCCCGGAAATTCCGGGATCCAGCCTGCAGGAGACCAAATCATCTCTGGAGGAAAATATTGAGATTCTTCAGGTCGGTTGATCAGATCCTCGGGCATCAGACATTCCTCATCTATACCCAGTGATATCGCTCATCAATGCTATCGACCACCTTGTCGTACCTGTCCAAGGACAGAATGAAGTCATTTGGTTAGCATAAGTCTGGATGGACTATGCAATAAAGGGACCGCAGCAAGAAGGCATACTTTTCTGCCTTGACTCGTCGTTTTCTCAACGTTGGCTAAACGCTTGCGGCAAATCGGAGTCGACTTGGCAGTATTTGACGCGTGGACGGGGGAAGCGCGATGACGAAGCAGACGCAGACGCTGGCGGGTTTGGAGAGGCAGGGCAAGACCATGCGTCGCGCGCAGTTTCTGGCGGACATGGACGGGATTATTCTTTGGCCGAGCTGGCGGCGGCGGTGCGGACGGCGTGCCCGAAGGTCAGCGAGAACGGTGGCCGGCCGTCGATCCCACTGGAGCGGATGCTGCGAATCTATTCCTGCAGCTGTAGTTGAACCTGCCGGAGCCGGCGGTGGAAGAAGCGCTGTACGACTCGGTTGCGATGCGCAGCTTTGTCGGCATTGGTATCGGGGTGGAGGGCGCCCCTGACGAGACCGCGGTGTTCAAGTTCCGACATCTGATGGAGCGCAATAAGCTGCGTAAGGTGCTGCTGACCGCAGGCAACGACCATCTGCACCGCAGCGGCATCAAGATTGCGAATCGGACCATCGACGACGCCACCACAATCGGCGCACCAAGTTCGACCAAACACCGAGACGGCAATCTCCACGCAAAGCTGTTGCCGGCGCGCACTCTCAGGACCGGTTCTTCAGCGTTTCTCTAAACATCGCGTTGTACTTGCGGATCGAAACAGGCATGTGCCAGGTACCCACAAACCCCCGCCGCAGCAAAAATGCCTCGCCCGCCACGAAGCGCTCGCTATTGCCGTGCCGGTCGGTGATGATTACCTCGCCTTCGATGAGGTAGCATGCCTCGTCGATCGCAAGATTCTCGATGCGCAGGGTGCCGGCGTCGCACGCCCATACACCGGCCGTGAAAACGCCCGAGGGATCGACGTAGGCCGTATAGGCCCGCGGATTCCGAGCTCCCTGCACTGGCGTGTCGGAGGGATCGTGGACCGCCGGCGGAAGGCCGCCACCGTCGGGCCCGTTGGCATTGATCCGCAGAAACTCTTCCGAAGAACTCATCTACGTCGGACTCCCCTGTGCGCCGGGACAAGATGGCAGAATGCGCGCGTGCTGGCGAGCAAAGTATGTTGGAGCAAGCGTAGCCAGATATCGGACTGACATTCGGCGAGTCCGTGACGGCCAATCCATGCGCGCGGACCAATTGATGGACATCGTCGTGAACATCTAAAAACTGAGAACCGTGCTCGGCTCCGCGGCGATAGACTCAAAATGCTGATGCTTACGCGAGGTGATCCGAGTGTCCGAAATTGAGTCGAATGAATCCGTGTCGACCGAAGCACCGGAGTTGAACCGACCACGTCGCGATGTGTTGAAGGGGATTGGCGCGGCCGTGACGGCTGCTTCATTCTCGCCTTTGTCATTCGCAACATCCGCCGCCACGGCAGAAGCGTTAGCTGCTGCGAGCCCGCTACCTTCGGGCGCGCTCGATCCGCGCAAGTATCCTCGCTTTTATCAATGGACCGTGATCGATCAGGCGGGCTCACGCGAGTTCCCGGGTGCGCGTCCCGGTGAGCCCGAGATCTGGTGCTATACGAACGAGATGAGCTATTCGGAAGGCGCCGCCGTCGACCTTCGAGTTCATACGAACTGCAAGACATTCTCCGTCCGGATCGAGCGCGAAAGTCACGTCCCGGAAGTGGTTTTCAAAAGAGAAGGCATTGAAGGAATCCAGCAGAGGACGCCTGCGGATGCCGCGATCAAGGGCTGTGGATGGAAGCCGGTGCTTAGCGTGAAGACCGCAGGCTGGAAGCCTGGCGTCTACATCGTTCATGTCATTGCGCACGACGACAAGGGTAAGGTCGCCGCCGGCGAGCATTTCTTCGTCGTGCAAAGTCGCAATCCGGGCTCGCACAGCTCGCGATGCGTTATTCTTGTGACAGCTACGTACACAGCGTACAACGATTGGGGCGGAGCTAATCATTACCGCAGCGTCAAGGACGGCATCTCCGTCGACGTTTTGGAACCGAAATTGGCATTACAGCGACCGTGGGGCCGCGGCTTCGCCGTTAGGCCCCCGGAGGCGCCAGACGTCCTCGAGCCGACAACGCCTCCACCGTTCTGGAAGCCGGACTACCCGGACGTGATATGGGCTCTGGCGAACAACTACTCGCGTCATTATGTGGAAGGGTATTCGACCTACGCGGCAAGATTTATTCGCTGGGCGGAGAAGAACGGGTACACGCTCGAGTTTGCCACCCAGCACGATCTGCATTTCAAGCCGGAGCTTTTCCGCAGCTACAAATCGATGATCGTACTGGGCCACGACGAATACTGGTCCGCGAGGATGCGCGACACGGTAGACAATTTCGTGGACAGTGGCGGTCACGTTGCGCGGTTTGCGGGCAACTTCGTCTGGCAGATCCGTTTGGAAGACAACGGCGACACGCAGGTCTGTTACAAGGATGCGAAGGACGATCCGATCACGAAGTCGGACAGCACACAGGCCACGGTAATGTGGATGGATCCGATGCTCAAGCGGCCCGCGGCGCAGACCTTCGGCCTCAAAGCGACGGGCTATTCGCGTTATGGCGCGGTGAATCCGCGCGGCTCAGGTGGCTTTACGGTGTACCGTCCTTGGCATTGGGTTTTCGCGAAGACGGATCTCTACTACGGGGACAACTTCGGCAACGCACCGATCAATATTTTCGGGTTCGAGGTCGACGGCGTTGCCTACACATTCAACAACGGCTTGCCGTATCCCACCGATGCGGATTCGCCCCCGGAAGACTTGCAGATTCTCGCGATGGCCCCATCTGCCGTGGGTGAACCGGACCGCTGGAACGGCACGGTGCTCTTGAACACACCGCTCAAGGGCCCGGCGCGCAACGATCGCGAGGAGGAGAAGCCGGACATCGGTTCGATGATTGGCATGACGCCCAAGGAGCCTGGCGCGGAGAGCGTCGGTCCGATCGGGGCCGGCATGATTGCGTACTTCGAAAGAGGCAAGGGCAGCGTATTCAACGCGGGCTCACCTACTTGGGTGCGCGGTCTGGAGCTGGGTGACTACTACACCGAGCAGATCACGAAGAACGTCCTCGACCGCTACGCCTGACAGAAACAACCTCAGAGCTTCGCTTCAAGCAGCAGGCGCAGCGGCGCAAGGTGGTGTTCGTATCTGCGCCACTTGCCGATCGAGGAAGAGTATATGGGTCGGCGTACCTGTGCCGCGCTTGCCGTCGAGGAGGCGCCGCTGTTGCGGTGGAACTCGAGCACCTGCGGCTCCCACGACAGCCCAAGAAAGTCGAGCATGCGGCGTGTCTCGCCTGCTGCGTTCGCAACTATTTCCTCGTAGTGCACTTCCATGTAGGCGTCGGGCGGGAGGGTTTTCCGCCAATGTTCGACCAGCCGGTCGTAGGCAAGATAGTAGCGGCCCAGCTCATCCAGGTCGTACGTGTAAGCGTACGGGCCACGCAGGAACGCTTTGAAAGCGGAGTAGCAACTATCCATCGCGTTGCGTCGGACGGAGATGATGCGTGCTTGCGGTAGCGCTGTGTGTATCAAGCCGCAGTAAAGGTAATTAATGGGCATCTTGTCTACCGGCCGCTCGTCCGGAAGCTCTTCGGCCCCGACGCGTCGCCAGTAGTTCTGCCCGAGCGCGGCCATGTCGATCTGGAGCGAGCGCTCGATTATCTCTTTTCGCGAGAGTGCGGCGTTGCCTATTGCGGCCCGCACTCGCTGCGTCATCTCCGCCCCGAAGTCATTGCGTTCTCCGACGGACGCTACTTCATTGTGGCTCGCGAGAATTCGCTCGACAAGTGTAGTTCCGGAGCGGGGGAGTCCGACGACGAAAATCGGTGCCGCTCCGCCGAACCCTGGGCTCGTCCCGGCAATGGTAGAGCGCGTGTGCGTGGCAATAATTTGATCGATCGCTTCGATATCCACGGCGACGTCATACCGTAGCGTCGAACGGTACAGGCTTGCCGCCGCCTTGAACTGCTCGAACGCGGCATCGAACTGCTGAAGGTCCTCGCACTCTTTGCCGAGCGCGTAGTGCACCAGAGTGCGCTGCTGCGGATCGCGGATGCGGCGCCCAAGCAGAGCTCGCAGCTCCTGGGCATGGTTTGTCTCAGGCGTCTGAGTGTGCAGATCGGACCGCAAGTAGTGCGCCTGGCAGTCGTCAGGGTTTATCGCGATGGCCCGGGTGCAGGCCCGCTCAGCAGCGGCCAAGTCTCCGAGCGCACGATGAGCTGTTGCGAGGTTGTAGAGGTATGCGCCGTTTTGCGGGTCCTTTCCCAAGGCGATCTGAAAATACGCCAGTGCCTGCTCGTGGCGCCCGCACAGACTGTAGAACGCGCCCAAGTTCGAGATGGCCGCCGGCGTGCCTTCCGCTGGCGACATTTCATCGGCCACGGCGAGTGCCTCTTTCATACGGCCGGCTATAGCGAGGCTCCTCGCGAGCTGTATCGCGAATTCGGTGCTATCAGGCGCTCGCGCGTGAGCTCCCTGGGCGCAGGCGATTGCGTCATCCAGGCGGCCGAGGCGGACGAAGATCTCACTGCGCAGGCACCAAGCTGCGGGGAAATCCCGCGAGCCCGAGAGAACGGCCGCACACACGTCGTGTGCTTCACGCAAACGACCTGCCCGAAGCAGGCTGCGAGCCCGCGTCAGAGAGTCGGCTTTTTGCGCACTGGTGTCGGCCAAGCTTCAGCCTTCGCGCCTAATGCGCCGTGCGGCGCCGGAATTGTCCAGCATCGCATGCCCGGACGCCGGCCGTAAATGCACCGGCGGGGACCCTGGTAGCTGCTGCGGCAGACCCCGGTCTACCGCAGCCGTTCCTCGATTTGCTTGCCAACGAAGTCGTACGTCAGCTGCAGGCCAGCTGTCCTTGGCTGACTGACGAAGTGGCAGCGGCCGCTGTCTCGACGTCCGTGCCCTCGACACCGCCTGTAACTGCGCGATCGCCGAGCACATTTTCGAGGACATCGATGCGCGCGTCCGAAGGCATCGAGACTTCACCCGCCTCACCTACGGCCTTGATCGTCTTCCCGTCGACTATCAGAACCCAATCGGCGATAAGCCGCCTGCCATTGCGGTCGACGATGTTGGTGCGACCTACGCTCGGACCTGGGCGCCGGCGGTGCCAGGGAGGGTAAACGCGTCCCGCAGCGAAGTAACAACAAATGTCAAGACTCGCTAATTCATCAGGGACTTCCGCCAACGAGGAAAGGGGCAGGCGACCCTCGTGTAGCGATAGCCCGGCGAGCGTCGCATCAGCAATGCGGGCGTTCAGGCGGATAGATGAACATTGCTCGCAGGCGCGTCGTCACGATCTCGGCGCTCACGCGCAGATACGCCAACTTAAGAACGACCAATCGAGCATAAACTTAGAGGAGGCTGCTAAGGTTTTAGGGTATTGCATGGACGACGCGGAGCAAGACCCCGGGTGTGGATGCAACGAGCCGCGCCGCGACGTGTTGAAGGGGATCGGTGCCGCTATCGCTGTGGGCCTTACTGGCCTCGCGCCGCAGGCGGCGTCGCCGGCCGCGCAGACTGCGAACACGACATCCGATGGCGCGGTGATCCGGAAGAAATATCCCGCGCGCTATCAGTGGACTGTATTCGACACCAAGGGCACGCGCGAGTTTCCCGGCTGGCGCGGCACTGCTCCCGAGATCTGGGCATACACCGGGCGCATGAGCTACACGGCGGGCGAGCGCGTCGACCTGCGGGTACACACGACCGGCCGGACTTTCGCTGTCAAAATCGATCGGGATGGCTACCCCGCAACCACGGTACTGCACAAGGACGGCATTCGCGGCACGCGGCAGAAAACGCCTGAGGATGCGGCGATCCGCGGCTGCGACTGGTCGCCATCGTTGAGAGTCGACACGTCTGGCTGGGCACCGGGTGTGTACGTCGTTCGGCTCTACACACGCGATGAGAGCGGACGCGAAGCGGCCGGCGAGCACTTTTTCGTGATCCAAGCCAAGGAGCCGGGCGCGACATCGAAGATGTGCCTGGTGCTCGCCACATCGACTTATACCGCTTACAACGACTGGGGCGGCGCAAATCACTACCGCAGCATCCGCGAAGGCATATCCACCGACGTGCTCGAGCCCGTGCTCTCGACGCAGCGTCCGTGGGGAAGGGGCTTCGTGATGCTGCCGCAAGGCGCGCCCGACGTCGTCGTTCCCGAAACGCCTGATCCCTTCTGGAAGCCAGACTATCCGCAAGTGCGCTGGGCGCTCGAGAACGAACGCTCGCGTCACTATCCCGATGCAGGATGGGCAACCTACGAGCGCAGGTTCGTACAGTGGGCCGAGAAGAACGGCTTCACGCTGGAGTTCGCAACCCAGCACGATCTGCATCAGCGGCCGGAGCTGTTCGATCGGTACCGGTGCCTGGTGTTCGTCGGCCACGACGAGTACTGGTCTTGGGAGATGCGCGACACTGTCGACCGATTCGTCGATGCCGGAGGTCGCGCCGCGCGCTTCGGCGGAAACTTTTGGTGCCAGGTGCGGATCGAGAACGAAGGTCGCTCGCAGGTCTGCTACAAGGATTCGCGCAAGGATCCGTTGGCAACGACGGCGCGTAAGGCCCGCTCGGCGATTGGCTGGGACGATCCGATCGTCAACCGCCCGAGCGTGGCCACGTTCGGCTTGCGCGCTTCCGGCTACTCACGCTACGGCGCGACGACTCCGCGCAGCACCGGCGGCTTCACGGTCTATCGGCCGTGGCACTGGGCGTTTGCAGGCACCGATCTCTACTACGGTGACGATTTTGGCCGCTCGCCCGTGATCGTACACGGCTTTGAGACCGACGGGCTTGACTACGAGATTGCCAACGGCCTCCCGCGGCCCGCGGCAAGCGAGCCCGTGCCCGAGAATTTCCGAATACTTGCGCTCGCGCCATCGGTGAGCGGTGAGCCCGATCGCTGGAACGGCAAGGTCTTGCTGAATGCGCCGCTTGACTATGGGCTCGATCCCGAGGGGTTGACCAAGGAGGATTCGAAGCCGCCCGCTGTCGAGCCCGGCGCAGAGTCCGTCGGACGCATGAGTGCCGGTATGATCGTCGCCTTTGATCGCGGCAAAGGCAGTGTGTTCAATGCCGGCAGCTGCACGTGGGTGCGCGGGCTGGAAATGAATGACTTCTACACCGCTCAAATCACGAGGAACGTGCTCGACCGGTTTACGGGTTGAGCGCACCACACGGCTGCATCCCTGCTGTTGATTTGTCAAACTTGAGACCTCTGGCGTGGGGGTACGTGCGCTCGCCGCATGGCCACCGAGATATCGGTCTGCAACCAGCGTGTTGCCCTGAGAGCCTCTGACGAATTCAAACTGAGAGTCGGCACTTCCCAACTCATCGAACAATCGCGGAATGACAGACTCCTGTAACACTGGGCAGCACGACGGGGGTGGCAATATGACAACGGGCGAACGCAAGACTGGTGTGGGGCAGGCAGTCCGAAGCAATCTGTCGAGGGCCACGAGTAGAGATCGACGAGGTGCAGCGTTAGTGCTCGGCGCAAGCGCGAATCTGCTGGCAACATCCCTCTCTGCACAGACCTTGGAGGAGGTTGTGGTGACGGCGGCGCGCCGCGAGACTTCGCTCCAAGACATCCCGTACAATATCTCGGCAGTCTCCGCCGAAGTGCTCCGCCAGAGCCGCACGACCTCTTTGACGGACCTATCGCAGATCGTGGCCGGCATCTCGTTCGTCGACGCCGGTCCGACCAGCCGTAGCGACATTGTGCTCCGCGGTATCAACTCAAACGCCTCGGACACCCCTTCATCCAACGCAGTTGCGCCCGTCTCCATGTACATCGGCGAGACGCCAATATTCGTGGCACTGCAGATCGGCGACGTTGAGCGCGTGGAAGTGCTGCGCGGCCCGCAGGGTACGCTGTACGGCTCGGGCTCGCTTGCCGGCACGCTGCGTTTCATTCCACGCAAGCCCGACCCGAGCGCATTCCACGCGGAAGTCGATGCGAGTATGGCCGCGGTCGATGCTTCGGATGAGCTCGATAAGAGCGCATTCGGCATCCTGAACATCCCTCTGAGCGAGACTGCTGCACTGCGTTTCTCGGCCGGCTACGAGTACTACGCGGGCTTTATAGACGAGAACTTCATCGTCCAGCTCGACCCGCCGAGTAGCGCGATCAACAGCCCGGTCGGTATTCCAACGTCGGCGGACGGCACACTGCTCGGACCGCTTGCGTTCACTCCTATCGAGGACGCCAATGACGCCGACGTGTGGCACGCGCGCGCCTCGTTCCTTTTCGAGCCGAACGACCGCTTTAGCATGTTGCTGGCGTACCACCACCAGGACTCACAGAGCGAAAGCGTGCAAGCGCATTCGCCCGACTTCTCCGGCAGCGTCGACACGGCACCGCAGGACAACATCTACTGGACCCCTGAGTACCCGGTGTCGTTCCCGACCGGAGGCGTGGTCTTCCCGGCGAACGGCGACTATGACGCGAACAACTCCTTCCTGTTGTCGAACGAGCGCAAGACCGATCTCATCAGCGCCGATCTGACCTACGACCTCGGCTTCGCATCGCTGAGCTCATCGACCTCGTACTACGAGGACAAAGGCAGCTTCGTCGGCGACAACACCGGCCTGCTGTCGCTGTATCCGGACTTCTACGGCTTCATTCCGCGAATGGTCGACTATCAGACCGGCGAGAACCAGGACGAAGGTTTTGTGCAGGAGCTGCGCCTCGTGTCGGACACAGGTGGCAAGCTCGACTACGTGGCGGGCCTGTTCTATCAACATCTGAAGACCGACTCGACCGGTTTTCAGTGGATTCCGGGACAGACGTTCTTCGGCGGGCTGGCGGGCTTCGCTGGTGCCAACGCGGACACCCTCGGCGACGTCAATGTTATCGGATTCACACGCACAGACTTCAAGGACCTTGCCGTGTTTGGCGAGCTCACGTGGCACGTCACGGACGACTGGCAGATAACCGGCGGTATTCGCAAGTTCGAGCAGGACTTTGAAATTGCCGACGCCACGGCCTTCCCATTCTGCGGCGCACCGTGTGACAACGGTGGCGGCACGCTCGGGAACACGTTCGTGGAGAGCTCTTCGGACGTCAGCGATCAGATCTTCAAGCTCAACACGTCATATTCCGTCAACAGCGACCTGAATATCTATGCGAACTACGCCGAAGGATTTCGCCGTGGCGGCTCGAGCGGCATCCCGGTGTCCGGGCCGTTCGCCGGCAATCCGGAGTTGCTGACCTACGATCCGGATCAGACCCGGAACTACGAAATCGGGGCCAAGGGCTCGTTCGGCTCGCACACCTACAGCGTCGCGCTTTTCTATATCGATTGGACGAACTTCCAGGTAGAGGACAGCGCTGCGGCGAGCGGCTCCGCTGTGGTCGTCAACGGCGCCAGCGCACGTTCGCAGGGCATCGAAGTCGAGCTCAACGGTGTGCTGACCGACCGTCTGACGTATCGCTTCGGCTACGCGTACGCCTCCGCCGAAGTGTCGGAGGCGTTCAGCGTCATCGATCTGGAGAACAGCCCGGCGGGCCCCGTACCGGTCGCGATAGTAGAGGCGTCGAAGGGCGATCCGCTGCCGAATGCGCCGGAGCACAGCGTTACGCTCGCTCTGGACTACACGCATCCGGCGCCGGCGTTCCTTCCGAGCTGGGACGTGCGCTGGAATCTTAGCGGCAACTACCGTAGCTCGACCTTGTCGCAGCTGGTTAGCGCGAACCCGGCAGATCCGCCGCCGTTCGAGATTGAAGGCTTCTCGCTCGTCAGCGCCTCGCTCAACTTCGAAGACAGGGAAGGCGTGAGCTTGAGTCTTTACGTCAACAATCTCCTCAACGAGGTGGGAGTCACCGGCGGCAGCGATCGCGGCAACGTAGGTCTGCGCTCTGAGCAGTTTTACGTCGCACGGCCGCGCACCGTGGGCATTCGCGCGGGCTATCGATTCTGACAGCGCGGGGGTGGCGACGTGAGTGAGGCGCACGAGAAGTATCCGCGCCTATTCCAGTGGTCCCTCGCCGATACGAGGGGCATTCGCGAGTTCCCGGGCTGGATTGCCGATGCGCCGGAGATCTGGGGATACACGGGAATGATGAGCTACACGGAAGGGGAGCAGGTCGATCTGCGAGTGCACACGACCGGCCGCACCTTCTCGGTGAGGGTCGAGCGCGATGGCCATAAGCCGCAAGTGGTGTTCCAGCGCGGGGACGCGCCCGGCACGCGCCAGCCGACGCCGGACAATGCCGCAATTAAGGGATGCGGTTGGAAGCCTTCGCTATCGATCGAAACCAAGGGCTGGCACCCTGGCGTCTACGTCGTGTACTTGAGCACGCGCGATGAAGGTGGACGCGAAGCGACCGGCGAGCATTTTTTCTTAGTGCGCAGCCGCCAACCCGGCAGCGTTTCGAACCTTTGCCTCGTGCTTTGCACGTCGACGTACACTGCGTACAATGACTGGGGCGGCGCGAACCACTACCGTAGCATCCGCGACGGAATCTCGACGGATGTTATGGAGCCGATCCTGTCCCTGCAGCGGCCGTGGGCCCGTGGCTTCGTTAAGCTTCCCCGTGAGGCGCCTGACGTCGTAATTCCTGATACGCCGGCGCCGTTCTGGAAGCCCGACTATCCGCAGGTCGGAAGGGCGCTCGCCAATGCCTACTCGCGTCATTATCCGGACGCAGGGTGGGCGACGTACGAGCAGAGGTTCGTAAAGTGGGCGGAGAAGAGCGGCTACATGCTCGAATTCGCGACTCAGCACGACCTCCAGCAGCATCCCGAGACGTTCGCTAACTACCGGTGCCTGATCGTCGTTGGCCACGACGAGTACTGGTCGTGGGAGATGCGCGATACGGTCGATACGTTCGTCGATGCAGGCGGACACATCGGACGTTTCGGCGGCAACTTCCTCTGGCAGGTGCGGCTCGAAGACGATGGGCGGCGCCAGGTCTGCTACAAGACCGCAAAGCATCCCGATGGTAGGGACCCGCTGCTCGGCACCGCGCAGCAGTCTCGTGCCACGACCAAGTGGAACCTTGCACCCGTGAATCGGCCCGGCGCGCAGACGATGGGTCTGACGGCCATGGGTTACTCGCGTTACGGCGGGGCGAATCCGCGCAGCAGCGGCGGCTTCACTGTATATCGGCCGTGGCACTGGGCGTTCGACAAGACCGATCTCTACTATGGCGATGTCTTTGGCGCCGCGCCGACGAACGTGTTCGGCTTCGAAGTGGACGGGATTCCGTATCTCATCAAGGACGGACTTCCGAGTCCGACCGGTGAGGACGGTGCACCCGCGAATCTGCAGCTGCTGGCGCTCGCACCCTCAAGCGGGGGTGAGCCCGATCGCTGGAACGGCGAAGTGCCGCTCAATGCGCCGCTGAAAGTGCCGCCCGAGAATCCGATAGAGCCCGGTGCGGACATGGGCGACGGCGATCTCAAGTGCGGCGCGATTGCCTGGTTCGAGCGGGGCAAGGGAAGCGTCTTCAACGCCGGCAGCTGCTCATGGGTGAGAGGGCTCGACTCCGAGGACTTCTTCACGATGCAGATTACCCGCAACGTTTTGAACCGCTTCGGGCAAAGGACATCATGAGCGACAGCGACCGCTCCGATCCTCAGCCTGTGTCCACGCCCGAGGTTGGCGGGACGCGGCGCGACCTGCTGAAAGGCATCGGAGCCGCTGTCACGGTTGCAGCGCTCGGTCCACCGCGCGTTGCGCCGGCGGCACAATCGACCGCGACGCAGGCCGCCGCCGGAAAGAAAATACATAAATACGAGCAAGTGCGGCAGTGGACTATCGTCGATATCAAGGGAACGCGAGAATTTCCCGGATGGATTCCCGGTGCGCCAGAGATCTGGTGCTACACGAATAGCATGAGCTACACCGAAGGTGACGACGTCGACCTGCGCGTGCGCACTACGGAGAGACGCTTCTCCGTGCGTATTGAGCGCGATGGGTACGACCCCGAGCTCGTGTTCGAAAGGCAGGACGTCCGCGGTATCCCGCAGCGAACGCCGGATGACGCCGCCATAAAGGGCTGCGGCTGGAAGCCGGCGCTGTCGGTGTCGACAGCGAAATGGAAGCCTGGGTTCTACATCGTCTATCTCAGCGCCCGGAGCGCGGCCGGCCGGGAGGCGCGCGGCGAGCATTTCTTCGTCATACATGGACGCGATCCCGGTCAATTTTCCTCGACGTGCGTCGTGCTGAGCACGTGCACGTACACTGCGTATAACGATTGGGGTGGGGCCAACACATATAGAAGCATCCGGGAGGGAATCTCTACGGATGTCATGGAGCCGGTACTCTCGTTGCAGCGGCCATGGGCCAGGGGGTTCGTCACCGTGCCGACCGAGGCGCCAGACGTCGTCGTCCCGGAGACGCCCGGACCATTTTGGAAGCCGGACTATCCGCAGGTGATGTGGGCGCTGGCGAACAACTACTCTCGCCACTACCCGGACGCCGGCTACGCGATCTACGACGGCCGTTTCATCAAATGGGCCGAAAGCAACGGGTACGCGGTCGAGGTCGCGACGCAGCACGATCTGCATCTCAAGCCCGAGATGTTCGGCAAGTATAAGTGCCTGGTAATCGTCGGGCACGACGAATACTACTCGTGGGAAATGCGCGATACGCTCGATGCGTTCGTCGATCGAGGAGGTCGTATCGCGCGCTTCGGCGGCAACTTCGCGACGCAGATACGCCTGGAAGACGGCGGCCGCACGCAGGTCTGCTACAAGAACGCGGAGCGCGATCCGGTCAAGGGCCGCAGAACTACGCTGCGCTGGGATTCGCCGGCAGTGAATCGGCCGCAGGCGCAGACGCTCGGACTGAAAGCGGTCGGCTATTCGCGCTACGGCAATTCGATTCCGCGCGCATCGGGCGGCTTCACCGTGTATCGGCCGTGGCACTGGGTGTTCGAGAAAACGGATCTCTACTATGGCGACGTGTTCGGCGCTGCGCCGGTCAACGTGTTCGGCTTCGAGCCGGACGGGCTGGATTTTACGGTGGAGCAAGGCCTGCCACATCCGACGCCGAAAGACAGCCCGCCACCGGGGCTGCAGATCTTGGCGATGGCGCCCGCGATGCGCGGCGAGCCGGATCGCTGGAATGGCGAGGTGCTGCTCAACTCGCGCATGGAGCCGCCCGGCGCGAGCCGGCCGCCCGTAGAGCCCGGCGCGGACTTGGCGGCTGGCACGCTGGGCGCAGGCATGATCGTGTACTTCGAGCGGGGCCAGGGCAGCGTGTTTAACGCCGGGACCTGCTCATGGGTGCGTGGCCTAGAGGCGGACGACCACTACACTGTGCAGATCACAAAGAATGTGCTGAACCGTTTCAACAATTGACTATCAGGTGAACGAATCCTCCGCATGGGGCCGGCTTATCGAGCGGCTCGATCATAACGCCGAGGGCTACGGCCCGCTACGAGGGTCGTTGTCCATGCGGCGCATCGGGATGATCTGGCTCGCTGCGAACCTGGTCGTGACAACGCTGCTGACCGGCACGCTTTTGGTACCCGGCGTCTCATGGCTGGTGACGCTCGGCCTAATCGTCGCAGGCTCGGTGATCGGTGCGATCGTCCTCGTACTCGTCGGCAACATGGGAACACGCACGGGCCTGACCACGATGTCGCTGACCAAGGGCGCATTCGGCCTACGCGGCTCGTTCGCGCCGGTCCTCGCCAACGTTGTGATTCTTATGGGCTGGAGCTGGGTGCAGGCAATGCTCGCCGGAGTCACGGTCAACTACCTGGTCGAGCAGTCGTTTGGCTATTCAAGCCCGGTGTTGTTCTCGGTGCTTTGCCAGTCGCTGGTCGTGGCGCTCGCGGTTTTCGGACACGAGGGTATCGCGAAGGTCGAACCGTGGCTCGCGCTGATCATCCTCGGCATGATGGCCTACATCTTTTCCGTCGCTTTCGCCGCGCATCCGGTGACGGCATTTGTGCAGTTGCCGTCGGATGAGAGTCTCGGTTGGAGCATCGCGAGCGCGCTCGACGTCGTCATCGCTACCGCGATATCGTGGACGGTGTTGTCCTGTGAATTCAACCGGCTTGCCCGCTCACAAGCGGCGGGTATCGTCGGCGCCGGCGTCGGCTATGTTCTGTCGACGGTCGTGAGCATGAGCCTCGGCGCGACCGCCATCGCATACGTCGTGCTCGGCGGCGGCAAAGCGATCGCATTCGATCCGACGGTCATCGTCAGCGCCTTCGGCGCGCCGCTGGCGGCGGCGGTGTTTCTGTCGGTGATGGCAACGAACACGATGGTCGTGTACGGCATGGTGGCCTCTGTCGTAAATGCGACGCCGTCGCGGCGGCTGAAGTTTCTGCCGACGGCGCTGCTGCTCGGCGCGATCTCTATTGTAGGCTCGACATGGCTTGGTCTACTCAATGAGTTCACCTCTTTCCTGACTGTAATCGGCGCGCTGTTCATTCCAGTGTTCGCGATTATGATTGTCGACTACTACATCGTGCACAAACGCAATTACGACCACGACATCCTGCGCGCCGAAGGCGGCAGGTTCTGGTATCGTTCCGGCGTGAACATTGCGGCGATGGTCGTGTGGGCTCTGGGTGCCGGCTGCTCGCTGCTGCTGACTTACGTGTGGCCCAATCCGTTCGGTGCCACCGTGCCAACTTTCGTAGTCTCGTTCGCTCTGTACCTGGGCTGGGCTCTCGCCAGTCGCAGCGTCATCAGGGGTGCGTCTGTGTCGACACACCTGTGCAACCCACCCGGAGGAGCCGCTCTTGTCAGATGACTTACCACAGCCCCTGAGCGGGAACGACATGCCGCGCTTCGGCGGGATCTCGACAATGATGAGGCTGCCCTACAGCGAATCGGCGGAGCACCTCGATGCCGCGTTCGTCGGCGTGCCGTTCGACATCGGAACCTCGAATCGCTCGGGTGCGCGATTCGGGCCGCGGCAGATCCGCACCGAGTCCGCGCTATTGCGTCCCTATAACATGGCGACGCGCGCTGCTCCGTTCGATTCGATGCGCGTTGCCGATGTGGGCGACGTTGCGACGAACCCCTACAGTCTGAGCGACTCGATCGATCGGATCGAGCAAGCGTACGATCGGATTTTAAGTAATCGCTGCCGGCCGATCAGCCTGGGCGGCGATCACACAATCGTGCTCCCGATCCTGCGCGCGATCTGCCGCAAGCACGGTTCGGTCGGTCTGATCCACGTCGATGCGCACGCCGACGTCAACGACACGATGTTCGGCGAGCGCATCACGCATGGCACGCCGTTCCGGCGCGCGCTGGAAGAGGGGCTCATCGAAGGACACCGCGTCGTCCAGATCGGGCTGCGCGGCACTGGCTATTCGGCGGAGGATTTCGACTGGTGCCGGCAGCAGGGGTTTCGGGTCGTGCAGGCCGAAGAATGCTGGAACAAATCGCTCGCACCGCTCATGAGTGAGGTGCGCGAGCTGGTAAAGGGCGGGCCAGTGTATCTCACGTTCGACATCGACGGACTCGATCCTGCATTCGCCGCCGGCACTGGCACGCCAGAGATTGGCGGCCTTACCGTGATGCAGGGGCTCGAAGTCATCCGCGGCGCACGTGGGCTCGAGATTGTGGGCGCAGATGTCGTCGAGGTCTCGCCGCCGTACGACCCGCACGGCACGACTGCACTGGTTGCGGCCAATCTGGCATTCGAGATGCTTTGTGTCCTGCCTGGGGTCGTCTATCGACAATAGCCAGAGAAGTCTCGGCTGGGACTGAGGCACGAAGCTATAGTGAGTCCATGGACTTCAGCCTTTGCTTCCGACAGCGCCATGTACGCACGCTTTGAGCCCTCTTGTTCGCCGCAGTGCCAGGCTGGCACTCGCTCACACGCGCACGGCCATCGTGGTGGTGCCGCCGGATTCCCGTTACCAGCCTGAGTACGGACTTCTGTGTCGAGACGCTCGAGGGAGCGAACGCCCGCTGCCGCAGGCCTGCGATCATGAACAGCGATCAGGGCTCGCGGTTCACCGCTACAAGGCCCGCCGTCCACATCGGTCGCTTGACCGCCAGACGTCTGATGTCGTGTGCCTCAAATCGTTGCCGCTCGGGGCGGAAGCTTGACCGCGGAGTCCCACCTATCCCGACCGCGAAAACTGGCTAAGAAAGTGGGTCACCTTCGGCGCCAACGGCGTTCGCCCTTGAAGGCGTTGATCAAACAATGTGAAGATCAGTCGGTTTGGTAAAGCAAGCCAGAATCAGAGGTGATGGGCATGGGCGAACGAAAGGCCAAGCTGGGGCGGGTGACGGACGTCGATCTGCGCCTGCTGCGAATTTTTCAGATCGTCGTGGATTGCGGCGGATTATCCGCTGCCGAGATCGACCTGGGAATCGGACGCTCGACGATCAGCACGCACATTGCTGAGCTCGAGACGCGTCTCGGCACACGCCTGTGCCAGCGCGGCCGCAGCGGCTTCGCTCTGACCAGCCGTGGTAAGAAGATCTACGAGGCTTCGTTGGCGCTGATGATGTCGCTCGACCAGTTCCGCTGCGAGGTGAATTCTATCTACGATGTCATGACCGGCGATCTCAACATCGGCTTGGTCGACAACATCATCTGGGACAAGGAATTGCGGCTGAGCAGCGTGTTCCGCCAGTTCTCGGAGATTTCGTCCGAAGTCGACCTGACGCTGTACATCCTCTCCCCGGATGAAATCGAGCGTCGGCTGATCGACGGACGGCTGCATCTGGCGATTGGCCCGGTGATGCACGAGCTGGCGAGCCTTTCGTACGAGCACTTGTTCGACGAGGTGAACTACCTGTATTGCGGCCGCGGCCACCCGCTGTTCGACCGCCGCGACAGCGACATCACCACCGCCGATCTGGTCGCGAGCCAGTACATCAAGAAAGGGTACGCGGTGAACAGCTACCTGGAGGAGGCGAACGCGGCGATGGGCAAGCGAATCGTCGGCTTCCATATGGAAGCCTTCGCACTGCTGATCTTGTCGGGCTGCTACATCGGATTCCTTCCGGAGCAATACGCCACCGTCTGGGAGACGACGGGCCAGATCCGCCGGCTGCTGCCGAAGCGCTACGAGTCGATCGTGGGCTTCGCGGCAATGACCGCGCGCGGTCGGCCGCAGACCAGCGCGCAGACGGCGTTCCTTGAGAAGCTCCGGGAAGTACGCAACTCTGGGGCGGCGGCCATTCAGGCCGTTGGCCTGACGGTGGTGAGCCGCTACGACGGAACCCGACCACTTTGAAGGTTGTTTTTTCGGCAAACTGGCCCTTGGCGGGGCAAGCAGTTTGCCGTGAAGAAGAATCCAGGGTTTGCGCTGGCACCGCAGCGGCCATTGCAGTTGCACCCATCAGTAGCAGAACGCGCAACAGTCTGGCCATGGTTTGGCAAGTTGAACGGCGGTCGTTCGACACCAGAGATCTACCGTTTCGGAAACGGCGCGCTCAGTTTCGCACTAGTGGACTGTAACAACCATTTATAGACTATAATCGCGTCCATGACAGACGCGATCAGGTTGACGGATGCGGAGCGTATGGAACTGACGCAGCGCGCGCGGAGCCGGACCGATCGGGCGGAGAACGCGCGCCGCGC
>JANLWE010000140.1:0-6903 GCA_031364365.1 Gammaproteobacteria bacterium
AGCTGGGCAATCGGCTGCGCAACCAGCGTGACGAAGCTGCGCTCGGCAAGCCGCGTGTACAGGTCCTCGACTGCCGCTTCCTGCATGCCCGTGGCTTGCGCCGTGATGCGATAGGGTCCACCGATGCGCAGCCCGGTCGCCAAAAATTGCCCGGTCACCGAGGTCGTCGTGCCCGCCGAGGTGCCTGACGGCAGGTGCAGGATCGTCACCTCCGCGCCCGCGATCGGCTGGCCGTCCGCGCCGACGACGTATCCGTTCAATTGCGCCGTGGTTTCCTGCGCGGTCGCGAAAGGCGCGGAAAGGATCAACGAGGCGGCGGCGACGAAGCGAATCACGTCATCCGGAACGGCATTCAGGCTGCGAGCCGCGTCGCCGCTTTCTCTGCGATCATGATCGTGGGCGCATTGGTATTGCCGCCGACCAGTGTCGGCATCACCGAGGCATCGACGACGGACAAATGCTCGAGTCCCCGGACCCGAAGTGCCGGATCGACGACCGCCATCGCATCCTGGCCCATGCGGCAGGTGCCAACCGGGTGATAAATCGTGTCAGCGCGCCGTCGCATGCGCAGGACCAGTGCCTCGTCGCTCTGGCCATCGGCAAAGAGCTCCGCGCCGCGATGCGGCGCAAGCGGCGCACCCTCCATGATTTCGCGCGCCTTCTTCACGCCGGCGAGCAGCGTCGCGACGTCGGCATCGGCGGCAAGGTAGTTCGGATCGATGCGTGGCGCGTCGCGGGGATCGGCGGAGCGAAGACCGACGCTGCCGCGGCTTTGCGGGCGGAGCACCGCGACATGGCAGGAAATTCCGTAGCGGTAGTGCAGGCGGCGGGCGTGGTCGTCCACCAGAGCGTTGACGAAATGCAGCTGAATATCGGGCCGTTCCAGCCCTGCGTGCGTACGCAGAAACGCGCCGGCTTCGGCAAAGTTCGTGGTCAGAAGCCCCTTGCCGCGGCAGCGCCACTGAAAATAGCCCGGCACGGCCCGGAGCGCCGTCCCGAGCGTGATGCCCATCTGGCTCCGGTCCGACGAGCCGTACACCAGGGCGAGATCGACATGATCGGCGAGATTCGCGCCGACGCCCGGCAATTCGTGCAGCAGCGGTATCCCGTGACGCCCCAGTTCTTCGCGCGGGCCGACGCCGGACAGGAGCAGCAGTTGCGGCGAGCCGAAGACGCCCGCCGACAGGATGATTTCGGAACGCGCGTCGATTCGCGCCCGGCCGCCTGGACCCTCGACTTCGACACCCGTGGCGCGGCGCCCGTCGAACACGACCCGCGTCGCGTGCAGTCCCGTCAGCACTGTAAGGTTCGGCCGATTGAGTATCGGATGCAGGAAGGCGACGGCCGCGCTGCAGCGGCGGCCGCGGCGCTGCGTCACCTGGTAAAGCCCCGCCCCGTCCTGCGTGGCACCGTTGAAATCGCCGTTCGGCACCAAGCCCGCGCGGACCGCCGATTCGACGAAGGCATGTGAGGCGGCGACCGGACTCGCCAGGTCCGAAACCGTCAATTCGCCGCCGGACCCGTGGTAGTGATCCGCACCGCGCGCCTGGTCCTCGGAACGGCGGAACAGCGGCAGCACTTCGTCGTAGGACCAGCCCGGATTTCCGAGCGCGGCCCAATCGTCGTAGTCGCTGCGATGGCCGCGCATGTAGATCATTGCGTTGATCGAGCTCGAACCGCCAAGCGTGCGCCCGCGCGGCTGGTAGCCCTGCCTGCCGTTAAGGCCGGTCTGCGGCTCGGTCTGGTAGGCCCAGTTCATGTGCCGCGTCGGCAGCATCCCGAGAAGTCCCGCCGGAATGTGGATCAGCGGCGAACGGTCGCGCGGCCCCGCCTCGATCAGGCAGACCGTGCGCGACGGATCCGCGCTCAGGCGATTGGCGAGCACGCAGCCCGCGGAACCGGCGCCGACGATTACAAAGTCGAATTGCACGCTCGACAGCTTGCCGCCCGTGCAGCCGAATGCAAGAGTGGCGTGCGATGCCTCCTGCTTCCGCCGAGCTTCTGCCGCATCCTGCGAGCGCCTGCGGCGCGATCCGCCGCTTCGGCGCCTCGGTCGAATTCGCCGCGCCCCCGGATGAATTGCGGATATCCTTCAGGATCGAGGGCGCGATTGAAAGGCTACGGCTGCCCGGACCCGGATCTGCGCTCCGCGCGGACAGTCTCTGGCACCATAGCTGCTTCGAGGCGTTCGTCAGGTCCGATGCGGGCGACAGCTATCATGAGTTCAATTTCGCGCCGTCCGGCGACTGGGCAGCGTATCGCTTTGCGTCCCGGCGCGAGGGCCGGCAGTCGCCCGGCATGGCGGCGCCGCGAATGGAGTTCCGCCGCGCGGCGGATACCTTCGAATTGAACACCGCGATCGCCCTCGCCGATCTGCCGGATCTCGCACAGGCGCGGACTCTGCAGGCCGGGCTCACGGCGGTGATCGAGGATTCGGATGGACGGCTTTCGTACTGGGCGTTCGCGCATCGCGCGGCGCAACCGGATTTTCACGATCCCGGGACATTCACGTTGCAGGTGATGCGGTGAAATTCGGCATCGACCGGCTGCTCCTCGACCGCGCGGTCCGCAAGCCGCTCGACGGTCGGCGCGTCGCCCTTCTCGCCCACCCGGCCTCGGTCACAGCCGATCTCACGCATTCGATCGATGCGCTCGCGGCACACGGGGATCTCCAGCTCACCGCCGCCTTCGGACCCCAGCATGGATTGCGCGGCGAGAAGCAGGACAACATGGTCGAGTCGGCGGATGACACCGATCGCAATTATGGAATCCCGGTTTTCAGCCTGTATGGCAACGTGCGCCGTCCGACGCCGGCGATGCTGGAGACTTTCGATGTGCTGCTCGTCGATCTCCAGGATCTCGGCTGCCGCGTGTACACCTTCGTCACGACGCTGCGCTATGTGCTCGAGGCGGCGGCGCGCGCGGGCAAGGCGGTCTGGGTCCTCGATCGCCCAAATCCGATCGGCCGGCCGGTCGAAGGACTGCTGCTGAAGAACGGCTGGGAAAGTTTCGTCGGCGCCGGACCGATGCCCATGCGACACGGACGCACGCTCGGCGAGCTCGGCGAATGGCTGGTGCGCCAGTTGAAGCTCGACGTCGAGTACCAGGTTGTCGCGATGGATGGGTGGCGGCCGGCGCAGTCGCCCGGCTACGGTTGGCCGCAAGGCGATCGCGCCTGGATCAACCCGAGTCCGAACGCGCCGAATGTCTCGATGGCGCGCTGCTATCCCGGCACGGTGATGGTCGAAGGCACGACGCTCTCGGAAGGCCGCGGCACGACGCGGCCGCTCGAGCTTTTCGGCGCGCCCGATATCAATGCGGACAAGCTGCTCGCCAACATGCGCGCGCTCGCGCCGGACTGGCTCGCCGGTTGCCGACTGCGCCCCTGCTGGTTCGAGCCGACCTTTCACAAGCACGCCGGCAAGCTTTGCGCGGGACTCCAGATCCACGTCGACGATCCGGGCTACAACCATTCGAAATTCCGGCCCTGGCGGCTCATGGCGCTCGCCTTCAAGGCGATCCGGATGATCGCGCCCGACTATCCGCTGTGGCGTGAATTCGCCTACGAGTACGAAACTACGCGCCTCGCGATAGACCTGATCAACGGCGGGCCGACGCTGCGGGAATGGGTCGACGATCCCGCAGGTACGCCGGGCGACCTCGACGAGCTCGCGCGACGGGACGAAAACGAATGGCAGTCAAAGGAATAAGCCGATGAAGATACGGGTTATCGCCGGACTGCTGCTCGCCGCATTGCCGCTCGGCGCCGGAGCCGAGGTGAAGTTCGCGGCCGCGGATGCGTTCCTGATCGAGCAGCGCTACACGATCGCCGCGCCCGCGGCGAAAATCTGGGAATCGCTGCGGCATCCCGAGCGCTGGTGGCCCGCGGATCACACCTGGTCGGGCAAGCGCGAGAACCTGAGTCTCGTCGCCGAAGCGGGCGCCTGCTTCTGCGAGCGCTGGGACGGCGGCAGCGTTGAGCACGGCCGTGTCGTCATGGTGTTGAACGGGAAACTACTACGGCTCAGCGCGTCACTCGGACCGTTGCAGGAGTTGGCGGTCTCGGGCGTGATCACAATCGCGCTCGAGGAGAAGGACGGCGCGACGAGTGTGGTCGTCACGCACCGCGTGAGCGGCGATCCGTCGCAGAAGCTCGATCAGCTCGCGCCGATCGTGGACCAGGTGAATGGGCAGCAGTTCGGCGGGCTCGCGGCCGATGCCGTGAAGCCCTGAACCTGCTCTCACCTCGCCTACGGCCAAACTACCATCGGCGCAGAGCGTTTTACTTCCGAGTTCGGAATGGGATCGGGTGGTTCCCGCCCGCTATGACCGCCAGTTGAAACAAGTCGCACGCTACCGCCCGTCGAACACCACCCGGCCGTTCACCATGGTGAGGCGGATGCGGCCAGCCAGCAGTCGCTCGGGCGCGGTCGCGCCCAGCACCAGCGGATCGACGTCCATCACCGTCAGGTCGGCCTGGCGCCCCACCGCGATAGTGCCGCGGTCGTTCTCGGCAAATCCTGCATAGGCCGCCCACGTGGTGTAGCCGCGCAGTGCCTCTTCCGGCGTCACGCGCTGGTCGGCGTGCCAGCCGCCGTCGGGGGCCAGCGTCTTGTCGCGCCGCGTGATCGCCGAGTGCAGCCCGTAGAAGATGCTGTGGTCCGAACCGACCAGATCCGAATTGAAGACCAACCGGACGCCAGCACGGCGCATCGTGCGCCACGCGTACGCCCCTTTGACGCGCTCTGGACCGAGACGGGCCTCGGCCCACGGCTTGTCTTCGACCGCGTGTGGCGGCTGCATGGAGGCAATGACCTGCAGCGACGCGAATCGCGCGAAGTCGTCGGGGTGCACCACCTGCGCGTGCTCGATCCGGTTCCGTTGCGCCGTCACTCTCGGATTCGACGCGGCGGCCGTAGCTAGAAAGTCCAGCGTCTCGCGATTGCCTGCATCGCCGATGGCGTGGATGCCCACTTGAAAGCCCGCAGTCATCAAGTCCTTCACAAGTGCCTGGTCGAACCCATAGCTGCTGCCGCTGACACCGCGGTGTCCAGGGAGATCTGCATAGTCATCCAGCAGGCGCGCGCCGCGTGAGCCGAGCGCCCCGTCGTAATACGCCTTGACGGAACGTACCGTCAGCATTGCAGTGGCGTCGGTCTTCGGGCCCCGGGCGATCCACGCCCGGCAAAGTGCGGCATCGCGGGCCGAGATCATGGCGTAGACGCGAACCGGCAGTTCGCCCGCCGCCTCGAGCGCCTCGAAGGCGGCCATCAGCGCGCTGTCGGCACCAGCTTCATGAACACCGGTGAACCCATCGCGCGCCATTCGCTGCAGCCCGGAGCGCACGATTGTCCGCAGCTGCTCGTCCGTCGGCGGCGGAATTTTCGACTCCAGCAGCGTCACGGCGCGATTCAAAAGCACGCCGGTAGCCTCGCCCCTGGCGTCGCGGAGAATTTCGCCGCCAGCCGGTGGTCTGGTCGCGCGAGTGATGCCCGCGCGCTCGAACGCCAGCCGGTTGCCCCAGACCGCGAACCCATGCAGGCTGTCGAGCACCACCGGGTGGTCGGGCACCCGTTCGCTCAACCGCTGCCACGTCGGGTACCGACCGGCCCACGCGCCTTCGTCCCAGCCGCGGCCCAGCACCCATTCGCCTTTCGGGATTCTGACGGCGTAGGCCACCACGCGTTCGACCGCTTCCTCTTCGGTCTGCACGCCGGTCAGGTCCAGCTGTGATTCGGCTTCGCCCAGCTCACGAATGTGGACGTGTGAGTCGACCAGGCCCGGCACCACCGTAGCGCCACCCACGTCGAGCGATCGAGTGGCGGCTCCGCGAAACCGTTCAGAGCCGTCGCGACTTCCGACATACACGATGCGTCCGCCGCGGATCGCCACGGCCTCGGCGTCGGGTCGCCAGCCCGACCCATCATGGGGAGCGGATGTCGCCGGAGTCCCGTCCGGTCCTGGGTCCGGCCACGTCAGGCTGTACACCCGGCCATTGGTGATGATGACGTCGGCGGGTTCGACGGCCGGCGCCTTGGCGCAGGCGCTCACGGTGAGGACAGACATCACGACGAGGGCTCTGACTGTCGGGCGCTTTGCGCGGGTGATTCGCATCGGTGGATTCTAAACAATCCACACTGGTCACTCCTGCCGGACCTCGTTGCCCCACGCCAGAGGCGATGCGCGCCACGAGAAAAGAAAAAGCCCCCGACGTTTCCGTCGGGGGCTTTGGTTGGAATCCTGGCAGTGACCTACTCTCACCTGGCCTACGGCCAAACTACCATCGGCGCAGAGCGTTTTCACTTCCGAGTTCGGAATGGGATCGGGTGGTTCCCGCCCGCTATGACCGCCAGGAAAACTGGCGCCGGCGCCGCCGATCGCAGCGGCGCTGGCATGTTCGGAATTTTGGAAACTCTATGTGTCGCATCCACGGAGCTCAGGCTCCTTGGGTGTTATATGGTCAAGCCTCACGGGCAATTAGTACTGGTTAGCTGAACGCATTACTGCGCTTACACACCCAGCCTATCAACGTCGTAGTCTTCGAAGGCCCTTCAGGAGGATCAAGTCCTCAGGGAGATCTCATCTTGGGGGGGGCTTCCCGCTTAGATGCTTTCAGCGGTTATCCCGTCCGTGCATAGCTACCCGGCAGTGCCATTGGCATGACAACCGGAACACCAGAGGCACGTCCACTCCGGTCCTCTCGTACTAGGAGCAGCTCACCCTCAAATCTCCAACGCCCACGGAAGATAGGGACCGAACTGTCTCACGACGTTCTGAACCCAGCTCGCGTACCACTTTAATCGGCGAACAGCCGAACCCTTGGGACCTGCTACAGCCCCAGGATGTGATGAGCCGACATCGAGGTGCCAAACTCCTCCGTCGATGTGGACTCTTGGGAGGAAT
>JANLWE010000162.1:0-31064 GCA_031364365.1 Gammaproteobacteria bacterium
GAGGTCGCGTGCGCATTGACGTACTGCACCGCATCGGCATTGATCCCCGCATCGCGCAGCGCGTGGACCATGCATTGGCGGGCGCCCTCGCCGTCTTCCGGCGGCGAGGTCATGTGGTACGCATCGCCGCTCATGCCGAAACCGATGAGCTCGGCATAGATCCGCGCGCCACGCGCCCTGGCGTGCTCGTATTCCTCGAGTACCATGCCGCCCGCGCCGTCGCCCATCACGAAGCCGTCCCGGTCGCGATCCCAGGGACGGCTCGCTCGCTCGGGTTCATCGTTCCGGGTCGAGAGCGCGCGGGCCTGGCTGAACCCGCCGACCGCGGTCGGGGTCTGGGCCATTTCCGAGCCGCCTGCGACGACCACGTCGGCGTCGGCGTACTGGATCGTGCGCATGCCGATGCCGACCGCGTGAGTCGAGGTTGTGCAGGCGGTGGTGACGGCGAGGTTGGGCCCGGTGATGCCGTACATGATCGACAGGTGCCCGGAGATCATGTTCACGATACTGGCCGGGATATAGAAGGGTGAAATCTTCTTCGGCGACTTCGCTTCGAGGTACTTCGCGTAGTTGTCCTCGATCGTCGCGAGGCCGCCGATACCGGCGCCGAACACGAGACCGATCCGCGCGCGATTGGCGTCGGTGATCTCGAGGCCCGAATCGGCGATCGCCTGCACGCCGGCCGCGACGCCGAACTGCATGAACAGATCCATGCGCCGCGCTTCCTTCGCAGGCAGGTACTTGGTGACGTCGAAATCGGGAATGCTCCCTGCGAACGTGCAGGGGAATCCGGTCGTGTCAAAGCGCGTGATCGGACCGATCCCGCTGTTGCCCGCCAGGGCGCCAGCCCAGGTCTCGGCGACGGAGTTGCCGAGCGGGGTGACCATGCCGAGACCGGTGACGACGACGCGTCGCTTGCTCAAGGCATCAACCTCAGGCTAGGGGGACCGCCATGACGCAACGAGCCCCGGCCGCGAGGCCGGGGCTCGCGCGCGAATGAACTCAGGACTTGGACTGGTGCTGGGCGATGTAATCAATCGCCTGCTGCACCGTGGTGATCTTCTCGGCATCCTCGTCAGGAATCTCAGTCTCGAATTCCTCTTCGAGCGCCATCACGAGCTCGACCGTGTCCAGCGAGTCGGCACCCAGATCGTCCACGAACGACGCGTCGTTGGTGACTTCCTCGTCCTTCACCCCGAGCTGCTCGGCCACGATCTTCTTTACACGTTCTTCGACTGTGCTCATCGGTTTGATGTCCCTCACCTTGTGATGCCCGTGGGCACTCGCCGGCCCCGGGGGTCGCCATTCTATGCCACGGACCCCCCACTGGCTACCAGAGGCCCGCGTTACGCGCTGTTTCTGATGGCATTTTTCAGGCCATGTGCACGCCGCCATTGACGTTCAGCGTTTCTCCGGTGATCCAGGCGGCGCCCGGGCCCGCCAGAAAGCACACGGCCGCCGCAATATCCTGAGGCTGGCCCAGCCGGCCGAGCGGAATCTGCGCTGCAAGCCCCTGGCGCTGGGCATCGGTGAGCGCTTTGGTCAGGTCCGTGTCGATGAACCCGGGCGCGACCACGTTGACTGTGATCCCGCGCGAGGCGACCTCACGTGCCAGTGAGCGCGAAAATCCCCCGATCCCCGCCTTGGCTGCGCAATAGTTGGCCTGGCCGGGGTTTCCAATCAGGCCGACGACCGAGGAGATATTGATGATGCGACCCTTGCGGGCTTTCATCATGCCGCGGAGCACGGCCTTGCTCAGGCGAAACACCGAGCCCAGGTTGGTGTCGATCACCGCGTTCCAGTCTTCCGGTTTCATGCGCAGCAGCAAGGTATCGCGTGTGATGCCCGCGTTGTTGACGAGGATGGTGACCGCACCTTCATGCGCCTCGATTTCCGCGATCGCGGCATCGCCCGCGGCCCCGTCGGCGACGTCGAGTACGATCCCCCGTCCAGCGATGGCCGCCGATTTCAGGGACTCGCCGAAACCGTCCGCGCCCGCAGCACTCGTCGCGGTGCCGATGACAATCGCGCCCTCGCCGCCGAGCGCGAGTGCGATCGCGTGTCCGATGCCGCGCGAAGCGCCGGTCACGAAGGCGATTTCGCCGGTGAGAGGCCGTGTCGTCATGATGCCCCGCTCCTTTGTGTCGCGCCGAGTGCAGCGTCGAGCGACTCCGGCGACTCGACCGCCTGCAGATTGAGTTCGCGGCCCCCGGGAGCGCGCCGCGCAAGCCCCATCAGGACCTTGCCAGGACCGCACTCGACCAGATGCGTCGCGCCCGCCTGAATGATTGCGGCCACGATAGCGGACCAGCGCACCGGATTGAACAGCTGGCGATACAGGCCATCCCGGATCGAATCCGCGTCCGAATAGGTCCCGGCGTCGAAAGAATGCACCCGCACCGAGGGAGTGCGGATCGTCAACGCGCGCAGGCGCTGCTGCATTTCCTCGGCCGCCGGTTTCATCAGGGCGCTGTGCGACGGCACGGAAACCGGCAGCAGGACTGCACGCTTCGCACCGCGCGCCTTGCAGGCTTCGATCGCGCGCGCAACCGCCGCGGCCTCGCCGGCGATGACGAGCTGTCCGGGAGAGTTGTAATTCACCGGCTGCACGACCTCGCCCATTGCGGCTTCGGCGCAAGCTGCTTCGATGACGGCGTCGTCGAGACCGAGTATCGCGGCCATTGCGCCGCTGCCTGCCGGCACCGCCCGCTGCATCGCTTCGCCACGAAAGCGCACCAGTGCGATCGCATCCGCAAAGCCGATTGCGCCCGCGCAGACGAGCGCGCTGTACTCGCCCAGGCTATGGCCTGCGAGGACTTCCGCAGCGCGACCGCCCCGATCCTGCCAGGCCCGCCAGCATGCGATTCCGGCGGTGAGCATCGCGGGCTGCGTGCGCTCCGTTTCCGAGAGTCGATCCTCCGGCCCTTCCTGACAGAGCGCCCAGAGGTCGTAGCCGAGCACGGCCGAGGCCTCGCCGAAAGTCGCGCCAACGGCCGGTTCCGCAGACGCGAGCGCTGCGAGCATGCCGACCGACTGCGAACCCTGGCCGGGAAACATCATCGCCAACTTCAAGTCAGTCTCCGCCTTGCGACTGGCTGGATTATAGGTTGAGCGCGGCGTCACATCGTGGGCCCGCCAGCCGGGGGCCGGGGAACCGCTCTGTTATCATGCGGTCAAGGCAGGAGAGCCGCATCATGTTGATTTCACGCCGCGAATCCGGTTTCACGCTGATCGAGATCATGGTCGTGCTGGTGATCATCGCGATTCTCGCCGCACTGATTGCGCCCCAGATTCTGGGCCGGGTGGACGAAGCGCGGGTGACGGCGGCCAGGCAGGACATCCAGACGCTCGGAACCGCGCTCGATTTCTACCGGATGGACAACTTCCGCTATCCGACGGGCGACCAGGGGCTCGAGGCGCTGATCAAGAAACCCGACGATCCGACCGTGCGCCACTGGCGGTCCGACGGCTATCTGAGGGCCAAGACAGTGCCAAAAGATCCCTGGGGCAACGACTATCGCTATCTCGAGCCCGGCAGCCACGGCGCCGGATACGACCTCTACTCGCTGGGCGCTGATGGCGAGACTGGCGGAGAAGACGCCGACACGGACATCGGCAGCTGGAATCTCGAGTGACTTTCGGCCGCGCCGAGCGCGGCATGACGCTGATCGAGATCCTGGTCGTCGTCCTCATCATGGGCATCCTCGCAACCATCGCAACACTCTCGGTCGGACTCCTTGGCGAGGATCGCGAGATCGAACGCGAATCGGAGCGCATGAGCGACGGCATCGCCCTGCTCCAGGAACAGGCTCAGCTCGAGGGCCGCGACTACGGAATCCTGCTCGAGACAACACATTACGCATTCCTGCGGTTCGATACATTCGAACAGCGCTGGGCCGAAGTCGAGAACGATCCCGCCCTGCTCCCGCGTCAATTGCCGCCCGATCTCGCTTTCGAGCTCCTCATCGAGGGCCGTCCGATTCTGCTCCGGCACGAGCCGCTCCCGGAGGCCCGCCTGCCGCAGCTGGTCGCCTGGGCGAGCGGCGACATGACGCCCTACCGACTCTCGCTGGTCCGCAGGGGCAGCGGGCGCGTCACGCTGGTCGGCGACGCTGACGGCATGATTGAAATCGAGCGTGGCGATGCCCGACCATAGGTCCCGCGGCTTCACGCTGGTCGAAGTGGTGGTCGCGCTCGCCATTGTCGCGATTGGCATGCTCGCGGTCTTCAAGACGATCGGCGATACCGTTCACAACATTACCGATCTCCGCGACCGGACTTTCGCCGCCTGGATCGCCGACAACCGCATCACCGAGATCCGGATCTCGGGCGAGATGCCGTCGGTCGATGAAACCACGGGCGAACTCGAGTTTGCCGGCCGCCGCTGGAGCTGGGTCACCAATGTCTCGCAGACGCAAGTCGCGGGGCTACGGCGTATCGACGTCAGCGTTCGCCGCGAGGACGACACTGAAGACTCGGCTCTCGTGAAACTCTCCGGTTTCGTCGGTGCGACGGCGACTTCGGCGGCAGCGTTCATGCCAGACTGGAACGCCATCGACGATCCCGGCGGCGAAGGCGATGGCCACGGTGGTGGCGAAGACGAGGACGGCGACACCGGGGGCGAAGAATGACGGCTCGACTGCGGGAACGAGGTTTCACCCTCCTTGAGGTCCTCGTTGCGACCGTGATCCTCGCCGTCATGGGCCTCATGGCCTATCGCGCGGTCAGCGAGGCGCAGGTCGCCGTCTCAGTCGCCGACCGCCACATGGATCGCCTGCGGCAGGCGCAGCGCGCCGTTCACCTGCTAGTCATGGACTTCCGCACGCTCTCCCCGCGGCCCGTACGCGAGACGATCGGCGACGGTTTCCGTGCCGCACTCCTGCGGGATCCGAATGCGATCTCCGTGGTGGAACTTTCGCATGGCGGCTGGCCGAACGGCGCCGGCACGCCGCGCGGCACGGTGCAGCGCGTCACCTATCGCCTCGAGGAAGGAAAGCTGATCCGCGAATACTGGACGGTTACGGATCCGACGCTCGCCACGCCGCCGGTCAAGCGGGAGCTGCTGGATCAGGTCGAGCGCATCGAAATCCGCTACATGAACTCGAGCCGCGAATGGATCGCGCAGTGGCCGCCTTTCGGTAATACGGCGGACTTCGGCTTCAGCCTGCGTCCACTCGCCGTCGAGATCACTCTGGTACTTTCGGACTATGGCGAATTGCGCCGGATCGTCGAGGTGCCGGGATGAAAGAACGCGGTGTCGCGCTGATCACTGCGATCGTGCTGGTCGCCATCGCGACCATGCTTGCCGTTCACATTGGCACGCGTGCCGCGCTCGACCTGCGTCGCACGGCCGGGCTCGCCGCGCTCGAGCAGGGCTGGCACGTCGCCCTCGGCGCAGAGGCGTGGGCCGCAGAGGTCCTGAGCGACGATTACGACGACGATCCCGGCGTCGATCATCTGGGCGAAGCCTGGGCGCAGCCATTGCCGGCGCTGCCGGTCGACGGCGGCGAAGTCCGCGGCTCAGTCGAGGACATGCAGGGCCGTTTCAACGTCAACAACCTGCGCTTTGGCGACCCGCCAACGCGGGAAGCCAGTATCGCGCGCTTCCAACGCCTGCTCGTCCTCGTCGGCGCCGACGGGCGCTGGGCGCGGATCATGGCGGACTGGGTCGACGACGACACCATCTCGGGAATTCCGGAAGGCGCCGAGGACGGGACCTATCTCTCCCAGAACCCGCCCTACCGCGCTGCGAATCGCGCGGTGACGACGACGACCGAGATGATGGCGCTGCCCGGTATGACACGTGATGAGTTCGAACGGATCCGGCCTTATGTCGCGGCGCTGCCGGCCGGCACGCCGATCAACCTCTGTACCGCCAAGGCACCCGTGCTCACGGCGCTGATTGAAGGCGGCACGGATTTTGGCGACCCGGAGCTCCTGGCTGCGAACCGCAAGGACGGCTGTTACCCGACTATCGAGTTCCTGCGCAGCACCATTGGCAACGACAAGGTCGATGACCTGGTCGCGTCCAAAGCAATTTCCGAAAACACCGATTGGTTCCGCGCCGTGACGGCCGTGCGTATTGGCACCTCGGAACTCACGTTGTACAGTCTGATGAACCGAGACAACGCCGGCAGCAGCCGGACCGTACTGCGTTCGACAGGCGCCGAGTAGCCCGAATGAATCAATTCCTTGTCCTGCGACTCGCCGAACCGATCAGCTGGGTCATTACCGGTGCGGACGGCGGCCGTGTCGGGCCGGTTTCCACGGGCGAACTTCGTGATGCCGCGCCGATCGCGGCGGAGCGCCCGGTCGTGGTCATCGCACCGGGGTCGAGCGTGACGCTGGCGCGCCCCGAGCTTCCGGTCCGCAGCGGCGCGCGTATCGCCCAGGTTGTCCCTTACGCGATGGAAGAATCACTCGCGGGCGAAGTCGAACAGTTCCATTTTGCGATCGGCCCAACGGACGATGCGGGCGCAACACTGGTCGCCGCGCTCCGGCGCGAGGAGATGCGGGGCTGGCTCGACACTCTCGCCGCCGCGGGCATCGAGCCGCAGTCGGTCGTGCCCGACACGCTCTGCCTGCCTGCGAACCCCGGCAAGATCGTGGCGGTCATCGACGCCGGACAGCTGCTGGTGCGCGCGCCCGGCGCGCTCCCGGTCGCGCTCGACGCCGAACCGCTGACCGAATCCTTCGCGCTCGCCGGACTTGAAGGCGACGACCGTCACGTGCAGCTCTACGTGTCGCAGCAGGACTGGCAGAACTCGCGCGAGATGATCGAGGCGCTACGCGAAGTGACGGGAAGCCTCGATCTCCAGATTCTGCCCGACGGCGCGCTTCCACTCCTCGCATCCGCTGCCGTCAAGCCCGAGACGACATCCCTGATGCAGGGCGAGTTCGCGCGCCGCAGCGGCTGGCGTGCCGAGTGGCAGCGCTGGCGTATCGCCGCCTTTCTGGCGCTCGCGGCGTTCGCGCTGCACCTGGGCGTCCATGGCTTCGACCTGATCCGGCTCCACAGCGAACAGCGCCGTCTGGACGCCGCGATCGAGCAGGCTGCGCGCATCGCCCTGCCCGGCGTGGAACGTATTGAGGACGCGCGTGCCCAGGTCGAACATCGGCTCGCCGGCGGCGGAGCCGGTGATCCCGGCGGTCTGCTGGTCCAGCTCGCCGCGGTCGGCGGCGCGCTCGCGGGTGCGCCGGGTCCGAAACTCGAATCGCTTGGCTGGCGCGATCGCACGCTCGAACTGCAGATGATCGCGCCGAACACCGACTCGATCGCGCGCTTCGCCCAGGGCATCAATGCGCGCGGCCTCGCCGCCAACGTCGCGTCGACAACCAGCAACGAGAAGGGCATGCAGGCCCAGGTGTTGATCACGGCAGGAACGCCACCATGAATCTGCGCGACTGGTATGCCGGACTCGCGGAACGCGAACAGCGCGTGCTGCTCTGGAGCGGCGGCGCGGCCGTCGTGCTGCTGCTCGGCGGATTCATCTGGCAGCTCGGCAGCTCGGTCGCTGCAGCCGAAGAGCGCGTCGAGCGCCGTCGCCAGGATCTTGCCTGGATTGAGTCAGTCACGCCGCGCCTCCAGGCCACGCCTTCAGCGCGGCCCGGCGAGCCGCTCACGATCGCCGTGGATCGCATGGCCCGCGAGGGCGGCCTCGCCGACACGCTTGCATCGGTCGAGCCGGCATCGTCCGGCGCCCTGCGTGCACGATTCACGGGTGCCTCCTTCGATGCATTGACGCTTCTGCTCGCGCGGCTGCAGAAGGAACGTGGGGTCGTGACCGAATCGGCGAGCGTATCCGCAACCGGCGAGCCCGGTCTGGTCGACGCCACGCTGGTCCTGCGCGGCTCCTGACCCGGATGTCCCGCCGCAGCACGCTCGTTGCGGCAGGAATCGCCGCATTTCTCATTTGCCTGGTTGCCATGGTGCCGGCGAGCCAGCTGGCATCGCGCCTGCCGGGCGGCGTCGTCATGGCGGGAGTCGGCGGCACGATCTGGTCCGGCCGCGCCCGCGATCTTGCGTTCAACGGACGGACGATCGGCGCAATCCAGTGGTCCTGCCGGCCCTGGCGCCTGTTCCAGCTCGAATGGTCCTGTCACGTGACGCTGCGCCCCGCTGGCGGCGAGCTATCGGCGGATGTCCAGGGCGATTTCGGCGGAGGCGAAATAATCGGTCACGACCTGGCGGGCCAGGTGCCGATTGCTGCGTTCGAGGGCCTCGCCACGCCGCGTGGCTGGACCGGCCTGCTCGAACTCGAACTGGAGACGCTTCGCCTCGTCGATCGGCGCCCGGCGGACGCCGCCGGCACGTTGATCCTGCGTTCGTTACGGGCGCCGGGCTCCGGCGGCCAGATTCTAGGCGACTTCGAGCTCACGATCGGAGAAGGCGCAGTCGGCACCGGGTCGCTGACCGGACGCCTGAGGGATCTCGGCGGCCCGCTTCGCGTGCGCGGGGCAATTGAACTGGATCCTGATGGACGCTATCTGTTGAGCGGAGAAGCCGCACCTGGGCCAGACGCGGGACCCGCGATCTTCGACACCCTCGCCTTCCTCGGCCCACCCGACAGCCAGGGCCGCCGCCCCTTTACGATCGAAGGCAGTCTCTGAACCTGAAGGGGACGTTCACCTTCAGCGGCTGAAGGTGAACGTCCCCTTCAGGTTCAGATCTCGCGCCAGGCGTCGAGCAGCGGGAAGTAGAGCCCGACCCGGAGCGGACGATCCGGATCGACCAGCTTCATGACACGCGCGTAGCGCTCGAGCTGACCGCGATAGCGCGCGAGTTCATTGTCGAGAAATACCTCGCGGTCGCCGCCTTCGTGGGTGCTGGTCTTCCAGTCAACCACCCAGCGCTGGCCTTCGGCATCCACGAAACTGCGATCGATCCGCAAGCTCTGCAGGACGCCGTCGATGACGGCCGTGAGCGCCAGTTCGCTGCGGCCTTCCAGCGCCATTGGATCGAGCAGCCGCGCGGCGCGCTCGCTCCCGGCGACCGCGATCAGCGCGCGGCTGATCCGCTCGAGCGCGACCGGCCGATGTGTATCGTCGATTCCAAGTTCGCGGAGTCTTCGCTCCCAGCGCGGCGGCGACGGATCGTCAGGCTTCAGCATGACGCCGCCTTCAGCGATGCGCTGCAATTCGTCATGCACGATCTGGCCGACAGCTTTCGCGATTTCACCCGCCCAGTCGAATTCGGGCCGGATCGAGCCCTCCGATTCACCCGAGATTCGCAGCACCGCCGCGCGCGGCGGTGACGGCGGCGAAGGCGAACTGAAACCGGCGACGAGGCGCCGTGCCGGCGGCGCCGTGAGTCGGCGCCTGCCGTCGCCGGACCGGCCGACGGCGACTGGCGCAGGCGGCCGGGCGGCGAGCGCCTGTTCGAAGTGAGCGGACAACACCGGCCAGAGAAATCCCAGCAGGCTCGCGGAGCGCGGACGGCGCAGCTCAGGACCGTCGCCGGTCTGCCGCAGGCCCACGGTTCCGATCAGATGCAGGCGCTTGCGTGCGCGCGTCGCGGCAACGTAAGCGATTCGGCCGAGCTCCAGCGACTCGCGTTCAGAGCCGAGCTTGCGCATCCAGCGTTCCAATGCATCGGCGCCGCCGTCGCCTTCGGAAGCATCCGCGCGACTTGCGAGCACGATGCCGCGCTCTCCGGGGCCGGTTGCGACCGGCGTCCAGTACAGCAAGGGTCGATCGGCAGCACGCGGCCCGCGCTGCAGGTCCGGCAGGATGACGATGTCGAACTCGAGTCCTTTGGCGCGGTGGATGGTCATGACCTGGACCGAGGCGCTTTCGCTGCCGACCGGCGAGGCCATGATGCCCGCGACCGCGGCGTCGATCGCCGCAGCCTCTGGCAGGCAGCCTGCTTCGAGCTCGAGGCGATCGAGCGCGCCGAACAAGAGCTCCGCATTCGAAAGGTCGGATGCATCCGCAATCGTGGCGGGACCGTCGAGTGCGAGCCAGGCCGCCTTGACCCAGCTGCCGAGCGAAAGCTCGCCGCGTCCCGCGATCGCGGCTTCGAGTGCCGCATGTAGGCGCCGCAAACGCGCGGCCGAATCGGCCGACAGGATTTCCAGCAGATCACTGTCGGCGATGCGCTCGCGCACCGGGCTTTCGGCATCGCCGCCCGCGACCTGCAGCAGGTCCGAGAGCGTGAGTCCACCGTAGGGCGCGCGCAGCACGGCGAGCCATGCCGTGCGATCGCCGTCATGCAGCAGGGCCCGCGCCAGTGCCACCAGGTCGCGAATCGCCGGGCGGTCGAGCAACGACTCGAGTTCCACGCCACGGTATTCAATCCCGGCCGCGCGCAAGGCCGCGAGGATTGGCGGCAGTGATGGTCGTCCGCGCACGAGCACGGCGATCGAGGGCGGCTCGCCGTCCGCGGCCAACGCATCCCGCACGACTGTCGTTACTTCGGCAGCCATCGCGCGCGCATCGGCGTCGATGAGGGCATGCACGCGAACACCGTCTTCGACCGAACCTGGTTTTACCGCGGCCGCGGGCGAATAACGCACGGCGCCGCGTTCGAAATCGTCGGCCGCGGGCAGAAGCGCTGCGAACGACGCGTTGACCCAGTCGACGATCGCAGCGCTCGAGCGGAAGTTGCGACCGAGGCGTTCCGCGACGAGCGGCACGGCGCCGATTCCCCGGCGCTGGGCCTGCAGGAACAGCGTGACGTCCGCTTCGCGGAACGCGTAGATCGATTGCATCGGATCGCCCACGCAGAAAAGGCTGCGACCGTCGCCGGGCTGCCAGCCGGCGACCAGGAGCTTCAGCAAGCGCTCCTGCGAAGGCGACGTGTCCTGGTATTCGTCCACCAGCACATGACGGATCCGATAGTCGAGTGAGAGCGCGAGATCGGTCGGTGCCGATTCGTCGCCCAGGGCATCGCGCGCAGCGGCAGCGACCGCGGGGTGATCGAGACTGTCACGCTCGCCGAAGAGCGCAAGCAGTTGCGCGACCGCGTGCGGCAGCACGGCTGTGAGCGCATCGATACGTTCCCACTGCCCATCGGTCAGCGCTGCGGGCGCCAGCTGCCGCAGCGCCCCCAATGCCGTCGTGAGGTTCCCGTTTGCGGCCAGCGCCTCAAGCTGCGACTTCATCTCGCGCTTCAGCGACACCCACGCCCGGCCCTCGCTTGCGGGCAGGAAGCCCTGCTTCGCAGCGACCTGCTTGCGGAGCGCGTGCTTCGGATCGCCAGTCAGCAGCAACTCGGCGAGCGCCTGCCACTGCGGCACGGCGTCCACGGCCGGCGCCGGCAGGCCCTGCAAGTTCGCAAGCGGCAATACCGGCCCTTCGCGCGCGCCCGCGGCTGCCGCGGCCCGGCAGATCGCAAATAGCGGCTGCCAGTCCACCACCGACAGTGTGGCTGAAGCTGCCCGCAGTTCCGCCTCGAGCGCCGAACGCAGCAACCGGTCGATCTCCGCGCGCAAAGCCTTCCGATCAAATGAATCGAGGAGCTTTGGCAACCACAGCTCGCGCGCGCCCAGCATTCCTTCGATCAGCTGCGCGAGGATCCGGGGTTCGTGATTGAGCGCGCGCGCCAGACGATCGAGTTCCGCCGCGACTGGCGTGTCCTCGTCCAGCATGGCGACGGTGCGGCGGGCCGCTTCCGCATACAAGGCACGGGCATCGTCCACGAGCGCCGCCGACATGCCGATGCGCGCCGCAAGCGGCAAGCGCCGGGCAAGCCAATGATTCAGGCCGTCGATGGTCTGCACATGCAGACGCGCGGGATTGTGTTCGAGACCCCAGTTCCGCTCGCGGCTTCGCGCGAGCGCCGCCCGAGCATGACGATGCAGCGCCTCGACATGCGGCTCCGCGCCGAGCGGAAGTGGCAGGGTCGCTTTCCCGAGCGACTCGATAATGCGGTGGTGCATCTCGGCCGCGGCCTTGCGTGTGAATGTGATTGCAACGATCTGCTCCGGGCACTCGACCTCTGCGAGAAGGCGAAGGAATCGCAGCGTCAGCAGGCTCGTCTTTCCCGAACCGGCCGGGGCCTGCACGATGTACGAGCCTGAGGGCTCGATCGCGCGTTCGCGTGCCGCGCGATCCAGTGCCGTGGCGTCACTCACCATCGGTGTCTTCTTCGTCCGCGTCCACCAACGAAGCCGCCTCGACGCGGCAAAGCGCGCCCAGATGGCAACGGCGGCAGCTGTCGGCCGCGAGCTTGGGATTCACTTCGGCACTCCCGGAGGCGAAATCCTCTGCCAACTTCGCAAGCCAGGCATGCCAATGCGCGACGAGTTCGGGCCACTCGAAACCGGTTTGCTTGTCCTCGGTCAGCGGAAACTTTGCCGCCGGCAGCAGGCCGCCTATCGCCGCCCCGTCCCGGCTCACGCCAACGTACTTTGCACGCGCAGCCCCAAGGCCGGCGAATGCGAGGCCGGACGGACGGTCGGGATGCAGGACCGCGTAGAGCGGAAGCTGGGGCGCATCCATCCGCGCACCGCGCCAGGCCGAATTCTGAATTTTGCCGGTCTTGTAATCGATGACGATCAGGTCCGCGCCGACGCGATCCACCCGGTCGACACGCAACTTCAATTCGAGGCCGCCGATCGGAAGCGAAAGCGCGCGCTCGATTTCGACGACCGTGAACGGCGGGCGCGCGCGATCGAGATCGAGCAGCTGGCCAATGGCGCGCGCTTGCCAATCGCGTTCAAGCAAGCGGGTCCGTGCACCGGTCCCGGCCGGCACGACAGCCGCCATCGCTTCGTCGACCGCTGCTGCAACCCGACTTTCGCGTGCGGCGTCGTCAAGCCCCGCGAGCGCTTCCTGGGTGCGGAGCGTCGACCACAGCGACTGCAATGCGCGATGCAGCACGATGCCCCGCAGGCGGCGGTCGAAACCCGCCTGCGGTTCCTCGAGCGGTAGCGCCGAAAGTCGCAGCTCCGCAAATGCCCGAAAGGCACACTGAGACTGAAGCTCGAGCACCCTTGCGCCGCCAGGCACGACTGCCGAGGCGAGCGGCAGCGCTCCGGCATCCGGCACGGGTTCGAGCCGGGCGGCCTTGAATGCGAGCCATTCGCGCGAGGGCAACGGCGACGGCGGCTCGAGCATCGGCGCATCCGCGGGCAGGAGCGGCGAGCCGTCCACGTCGGTGTCGTTCTCGAATGTCGGCCAGGACAAGACCAGCGCCGCAGACTGAGCTTGCCAACGATCGACAATCGCGCGCGAGCCGGCAACGCAGTCTTCCGGATTCACGTCCGGCATCCCGAGCAGCCGTTGAACCTCTATCGGCAATAACGGATCCACATTGACTGGACGCGGCCAGACCGTCGCGGTCAATCCAGCGACCCAGAGACTGTCGAAATGGACTCCCGGATCTTCGTAGGCGTCGAGCACAAATACCGCCGGCTCTCCGCTCTCTTCCTGAAACGGGGCCGCGGCAAGGCGACGCAATTCGTCGAGCGCCTGTGCCGCGTCGAGATCCGGTGCGACGGCGGCGAGCGATGCCAACTCCAGAATGAGTTCCCGGAACCGCCTCGCCGCCTGATACTGGCGGCTGCCGGGCGGCATCTCGCCTGGCCAGCCCCAGGCGGCGAGACAGGCGCCGAAAGCCTCAGCCCAGGCGGCGGCGCTACGGCGCCCTGCGCCGGACAGCGCGGCGCTCGCCGTCTGCAACGACGCCGCGAATACCGTCGCTCCTGCCTGCGACGCCTGTCGAGCCAGCAGAGTTGCGGTCGCCCTCGCCTGCCCTGGCTGCTTTCTCAAGAAGAGATCGGCGGCAATCCGCCCCGGCCGTTCCTGATGCGACCCCGCAAGATGCGGGCTTCGCAGTAGCCGGCTGGCCACGTTCCAGTCGATGGGACCCGCCGCGCAGGCGATTGCGGCCAGAGCCGTATCGACGATGAGTTGCGACGCGAGCGCATGACCGCCCGCGAGATCGAACAGGCGCTGGTCGCGACTGCGCTCCGCCAACTCCCGTTCAGGCTGCAAGGCCGACGCGAGCGCACGCTCGAGCGCCCCGCGATGTTCATCGAGATCCGGGACGACCACTGCATGGATACCGTCTGGCGATCGCTCCAGGCGCTCGCGGAGCCAGGACAGCATGGCGACGCGCTCGGACTCGGGATCGCGCGCCGCGTAACGCCAGCAGCTGCCCGCGCCTGGCTGCGGTTCGACTCGCCCGACCGCCCATCCCTTCGCCGACATCACGGCCAGCAAGGCTTCCACGGCGGGAGTCAACTGCCGGAAACCCGAGATCAGTAGCGGCGGCCCCGGGTGCGGCACGACCTCGGCTTCTACCAGCAGTCGCGCAAGGTCCGCGCCATCACAGCCGCGCCGGCCACGCAGTTCGCTCTCCACCGCCCCAGCCCAGCCGAGAAAGGCCTGCTGATCGCGCGTCAGCGGCCACCGGGAGAGCCCCGCCAGATCCCCACCGTGGGCCCGCAACCGCAGCCAGCTCAGGCGAGCCCTTGCCCCGAGATCGGCCGGATCCAGGAGCCCGGGCGCATCCCGCGCCGCCTGGCGCCACCAGAGCCAGTGCAAGGCGACGGCCGGCAGCATTCCGGGCAACGAAAGACGGTCCGCAGACGCTTTCTGCCATTGCAGCGCGAGCCAGGCGTCAAGCGGCAGCACCTGCGCGGAAGGCCAGACCAGGCGTCCGGCACCGACCTGGGCGCGATCGTGCAGGCGGCGCAGGATGCGGGCCTGGCGCAGGTCGCGCGTCAGCAGCAGGCCGCCGGACTCAAGATGGGCAATGCAACGGGTGTTCGGATTCAATCGGCCGCTTCCCTGACGCCGGCCCCAGCATAGGGCGGCCGCAAGCTCAACGGATGAGCCTGCGCGGAATCAGACGGATGTAAACGGTGGCAGGCCGCCAGGCCACTCGCCCGCGCGATGGCAGGCGACGAGCCGCGATCCGCCCACTGCCGCCTGCAATCGCGGCCGCTCGACACGGCAGCGCGACAACACCTGCGGACAGCGCACCGCGAAGGGACAGCCGACGGCCTGCGAGGCATCGTCCTTGGCGGGCTGGGCATGCGCGGCCCGACGCAGGACCCGCCCGCGCGCGCCGGCATCGATGCCCGGCACCGCATCCAGCAGTTCCCGCGTGTACGGATGCAGCGGCGACCCGATCAGGGCCCGGCGCCCAGCCGTCTCGACGATGCGGCCGCGAAACATGACCATCACGCGTTCGCAGAGCCGCGCGACCACTGCCAGGTTGTGACTGATGAAAAGGCTCGCAAGTCCGCGATCGTCGCGTATCCGCTCGAGCAAGCCGACGATCTGGCCCTGAACGCTGACATCGAGTGCACTCACCGGTTCGTCGCAGACGACGAATTGCGGGTCGACGATGAGCGCGCGCGCAATGACGGCACGCTGGAGCTGCCCGCCGCTCAGTTGATGCGGATACCGCGCGGCGAGGCTCGCGCCGATGCCGACTTCATCGAGCCGCGCCTGCGCGCGCCGGGCGCGGTCCGCGGGCGCGGCATCGCGATCGAGGGCACGCAGCGGTTCGGCCACGCTTTCGAGGAGCGTCATGCGCGGGTCGAGGCAGGCGTTGGGGTCCTGGAACACGTACTGGAGTTCGCGCCGCAAGGGGCGAAACGCGCGCTGGCCGAGCTGGTCGACGCGCTGCCCTCGCCAATGCACTTCCCCGGCGGCGAGCGGCACGAGGTGCAGGATCGCGCGGCCGAGGGTCGTCTTGCCGCAACCGGATTCGCCGACCAGACCGAGCATCTCGTGTTCGGCGATCGTGAAATCAACGCCGTCGACCGCCGCGAGGTCACGTGCCTTCGTTCCGGACTGGCGAAACTTCACCGAGACGCCGCGCAATTCGAGGAGATTCATGAGAGACCCGCCAGGGTCGGCACCGCCGCCAGCAGGCCCGCGCTATACGGATGCCGCGGCCCGGCGAAAAACTCGGCAGCGGCGGCCTGCTCAACGATTCGCCCCGATTGCATGACGGCAATACGGTCCGCGAGTGCGGCGACCACGCCGAGGTCGTGCGTGACCAGCAGAAGTGCCATCCCGAAGTCACGGCAGAGTTCGGCCACGAGCGCGAGGATTTCCGCCTGGACGGTGACGTCGAGCGCGGTCGTCGGCTCGTCGGCGAACAGCAGCAGCGGCCGCGCAACCAGTGCGAGCGCGAGAGCGACTCGCTGGCGCATGCCGCCGGAGAGCTCATGCGGGTACTGCGAGAGCCGCCGTCCCGCATCCGGCAGGTGAACACAGTCCAGCATGCGTCGCGACTCGGCCCGCGCCGCAGCACCCGCCACGCCCTGCGCCGCCATCGCCACTTCTGCGATCTGCGAGCCGATGCGTCGGTGCGGCGTCAGGCTGCCAGAGGCATCCTGGAACACGAAACCAATGCCGCGGCCGCGAACCGTCGCCGCATTGCCGTCCGCCAACAGTTCCCTGCCCTCGAAACGCACTGATCCCAGCGCCCTACCATTGGCCGCGAGCAGGCCGACGCAGGCATTCAGCAGTTGGCTCTTGCCGGAACCGGACTCGCCGACGATCGCGACGCTCTCGCGCGGTTCCATGGAAAGGTCCACGTCATTGACGGCGCAGATCGCAGGCGTGCCTGCAAACTCGACGGTCAAGGCGCGTATTTCGAGCAAGGCCATCAGCGGTCCCTCGGATCGAGCGCGTCGCGAAGTCCATCGCCCAGGAAATTGAACGAGAACACGAGCAGCACAAGGCATCCCGCCGGAACCGCGAGCATCCACGGCGCGGTTTCCATCTCGGCAGCGCCATCCGCGATCAGGTTACCGAGGCTCGCAAGCGGTTCCTGGATGCCGATGCCGAGAAAACTCAGGAAACTCTCTACCAGGATCACCTGCGGCACGGTCAGCGTCGCGTAGACGATGACTGGTCCAAGCAGATTGGGCACGATGTGACGCGCGACGATGCGTAGCGTCCCCGAGCCGCCGACGACCGCAGCTTCGACGAATTCGCGCTCGCGTAATGCGAGCGCCTGTCCGCGCACGATACGGGCCATCGTCAGCCAGCCGAAGGCTCCAATTGCGATCAGGAGTACGAGCGGCCCGCGCCCGAACACGACGGTCAGGATGATCACGAAGAACACCTGGGGCAGCGCATAGAGTACGTCGACGAAGCGCATCATCAGCGCATCCGCGCGGCCGCGCAGGTAACCCGCGAGCGCGCCCCAGGCGACGCCGATGATGAGGCTGACGAGTGTGGCCGCGAGCGCGATAGCAAGCGAGACGCGCAGGCCCAGCAACGTTCTCAGCAGCAGATCCCGGCCGAGCCGATCGGTGCCGAGCCAATGTCCGTCGGCCTCGAACGGAGGCGCCGCCATGTTCTGCCAGTCAATTTCATCTTCGCGAAAACCGATGAACAGAGGCCCGACGACGGCAGCGACCATGAGGAGGACGAGCAGGACGAGACCTGTCATCGCGGCACGGTCGCCGCGAAGCTCGGCCATTGAATCGCTCCAGAGGCCCGATTTCACGGCTGCCGGTCCTCGCGGATGCGCGGATCGAGCCAGGCATAGACGAGATCGGCCATCAGGTTCAGCAGGATCATCAAGCCCGCATAGACAATCACCATACCCATGACGAGCGTGTAATCGCGATTCAGCGCACCCTGGACGAGATGCCGTCCCATGCCCGGCAGTCCGAACAGTGTTTCTACGACGAGTGAGCCCGCCAGCACGGCGGCGGCGGCGGGCCCGAGATAACTGACGACGGGCAGCAGCGCGGCGGGCAACGCATGCCGCAGGATGACGGTCCGTTCCGGCAAGCCGCGCGCGCGGGCCGCGCGGATCCAGGTCGCGCGAAGCACCTCGAGCAGGCTGCCACGTGTCAGGCGCGCCAGGTACGCAACGACCGGAAGTGCGAGGGTGACGACCGGCAGCACCAGATCCGCGGGCCGCCCCGGATTCCAGCCCGCGACCGGCAGCCACCGCAACCAGATCCCGAACACGAGCATGAGGAGCGGCGCGATCACGAACACCGGAATCGAAATGCCTGCAACCGCGACCGTCATCAGGAGTCGATCCGTGAAACGCCCGCGGGAGAGCGCGGCCAGGATGCCCGCGGGCACCCCGATCGCGAGCGCGAGACCGAGTGCGGCGAGGCCGATCGCCAGGCTGACCGGCAGCCCGTCGGCGATCAGTTCGCCAACGGTGAAATCGCGGAACTTGAACGAAGGGCCAAAATCGCCGCGCAGCAGTCCCCCGACATAACGGCCAAACTGCAGGTAAATCGGCTGGTCGAGGCCGTACGCCGCTTCCAGGTTCGCGCGGATTTCGGGCGCAAGCGCCTGTTCTTGGTCGAAGGGTCCGCCCGGGGCAAGGCGCGTCAGCAGGAAGGACATCGCAACGATGAGCGCAAGTGTCGGCAGTGCAGTCAGCAGGCGACGCAGGATGAATGCGAGCGTACTCATCTCAGGAATGCACTCGAGATACGGATCGTAAACCCTTGAATCACAATAGTATGTTAACCCACATGGCCCCGATTCCGATACGATGCGCGGCGGACACTGGAGTGGACTGAATGCGAAAGATCCTGGTTGGCCTGAAACGAGTCATCGATTACAACGTACGCGTGCGGGTGCGTCCCGACGGTTCCGGCGTCGTCACCGACGGCGTGAAACTGAGCGCCAACCCATTCGATGAGATCGCGCTCGAAGAGGCGATCAGGATCCGCGAGCGCGGCGAAGCCGATGAAGTCATCGTTGCCAGCATCGGACCTGAGGAGGTCCAGCAACAACTGCGCAATGCGCTCGCAATGGGTGCCGATCGCGCCATCCTCGTCAAGGCGGACGCGTCGGTCGAACCCACGGCGGTCGCGCGCGCGCTGCTGAAGCTCATCCAGAAAGAGTCTCCGCGTCTCGTCATCCTCGGCAAGCAGGCGATCGACGACGACTGCAGCCAGACCGGCCAGATGCTGGCGGCATTCTGGGATCGCCCGCAGGCGACTTTTGCCTCGAAAATCGAACTCATGGGCGACGTTGCCCGCGTGACGCGCGAAGTCGACGCCGGTCTCGAAACGATTGAGGTGGATCTCCCGGCAGTCTGCACGACCGATCTCCGGCTCAATGAACCGCGCTACATCAAGCTTCCCGACATCATGAAGGCGAAAAAGAAGCCGCTCGAAATAGTCGACATGGCGGCGCTCGGCGTCGATGCGACGCCTCTCCTCAAGGTGCTGAAATATGAAGCGCCGCCGCAGCGTCAGAAAGGCGTGATGGTCAAGGACGCGGCGGAACTCGTGGCGGCGCTCCGTCACAAGGGGCTCGTCTGATGAACCGCATTCTCATCGTTGCTGAGCACAACGACGGCAAGCTCAGTCCTTCCATCGCCAAGTGTGTCAGCTGCGCCTCGTCGATTCCCGACGCGGAGATCGCGATCGCGGTGCTCGCGAGGGACGGGACGACCGTCGCCGCCGCGGCCGCCGCCATCAAAGGCGTTGCCCGTGTCCAGCTGCTGCAGAATGCAGCGAACGAGCCCGCGCTCGCCGCGGTGCTCGCGCCCCAGGTCGCCAGGCTCGCCGCAGGCTATTCCCACGTATTTGGCCCTTCGACCACTTTCGGCAAGGACCTCATGCCTCGGATCGCTGCCCTGCTTGGCGCACCGCAACTGAGCGACGTGATGGCGGTCGAGTCGGCTACCCGCTTCCGGCGCCCGGTCTATGCCGGCAATGCGATCGCGACCGTCGAGGCCCCCGCTGGCCGAAAGATCGTCGCCACGGTTCGCGTCGCCTCATTCCAGGCGGCGGAAGGCGGCGGATCGGCGCCGGTGGAAACGCCGATGCTCGACGTGAAGCTCCCGCAAACCACGCGTTTCATTTCGGTCTCCGCCGCGCGCAGCGACCGTCCTGAACTCCAGAGCGCCGCGCGCGTCGTCTCCGGCGGCCGGGCACTGGGCAGTGCCGAGAACTTTGCCCTGATTCAGCGCCTCGCCGACCGGCTCGGCGCAGCAGTCGGCGCGTCGCGCGCGGCCGTCGATGCAGGGTACGCGCCGAACGAAATGCAGGTCGGGCAGACTGGCAAGATCATTGCGCCTGAGCTCTATGTGGCCATCGGGATCAGCGGCGCAATCCAGCATCTGACGGGCATCAAGGACGCGCGCACCATCGTCGCTATCAACAAGGACGCCGAGGCGCCGATTTTCGAAGTGGCCGACTACGGGCTGGTCGGCGACCTTTTCACCCTGGTGCCGGAAATCGAGAAGCTGCTGTAGTCGCGTAAACCAGCCACAGCGACAGTCCAATGATCACGATCCAGGTGCCCACCGTCCCGTAGTAGCGCCCGAAGGTCGTGCCCGGGCTCTGCGACAGACCCCAGGCATGAAGCACGCGGCTTGTGAACAGCAGGATTCCGGCGCCGTGGACTGCCTCCGACGGCAAGCCGGTGATCTCCGAAAAGACCAGCAGCAGCACCGCAAACGGCACGTACTCGGTGAAGTTGCCCTGCACGCGCACAGCCTGCTGCATCGCGTCGTCGGTACCTGAGCCGAGCCGTACCTTGTAACGGCGCCGCGCCAGCACCACCCGGACCGAAAGCGCGATTAACAGCAGGCCGAGCAGGCCCGCATACAGGAACGAGACCGGGCCGGCGATCACTGGAGTCCGGCCAGTACGTGCTCCGCGCTCGAGACCTTGAACTCACCCGCTGCCTCGACATTGACCTGCTTGACGACGCCGTCCTCGATTACGAGCGCAAAGCGCTTGCCGCGCATGCCCATGCCATGCCCGCGCGCATCGAGCTCGAGTCCGAGCGCGCGTGAAAAGTCGCCGTTGCCGTCGGCCGCCATCACGATCGCTTCGCCGACGCCCGCCGATTTGCCCCAGGCATTCATGACGAACACGTCATTGACCGCGAGGCAGACAATCTTTGCGACGCCCTTGCCGCGAAGGGCTGCGGCATTCTCGACAAATCCCGGCAGGTGCTTGGCACTGCAGGTTGGCGTGAACGCGCCGGGCACCGAGAAGAGCACGACGCGACCCTTGCCCAGGAGCTCCTCTGCGCTCACGTTGGTCGGCCCGTCCTTGCCCATCAGCTTCAGCGAGCCTTCGGGAATCCTTTCGCCAGCCTTGATCGTCATCGTGTTGATTCCTTCTGTGTGTGATTTCCGGGAAAGCTGCCCGCCCTGACGAGCATGCCGGGCACGGCGTGCCCCACATGCTGCTCGATCCAGCGCGCCGTTGCGATCGCCCGACCGAGATCGATGCCGGTCTCGATGTCCATGCGGGAGAGCATGTAGATCAGGTCCTCGGTCGGGATGTTGCCAGTGGCTGCCGGCGCAAACGGGCAGCCGCCAATACCGCCGAGGCTCGCATCAAGCACTTCTGCGCCGGCCATCACGGCAGCGTAGGCATTGGCGATTCCCGTATTGCGCGTATTATGGAAATGGCCGCGGAGGCTCATGCCCGGCAAGGCCTCCGCGACGCGGCCGAAAACCTCGGTAACCTGTCCCGGCACGCCGACGCCGATGGTGTCGGCGATTGCGATCTCGAATGGCGCTCCGTCCGCGAGCTCGCGCGCGATCGCGACGACGCGTTCAGGCGGCACCTCACCCTCGAAAGGACAGCCGAATGCCGCCGAGATCGTCACCTGGGCCCGGATACCCGCCGCAAGCGATGCGGCAGCGATCTCACGCCAGATCCGGATCGATTCCGCGCTCGTGACGCCCTGGTTGCGGCGATTGAATTCGTCGGTCGTGAACACGACCATGCCGATTTCCTCGCAGCCTGCGGCGGCCGCGCGGTCGAAGCCGGCCCGATTCAGCACCAGACCGATGTAGCGGATGCCCTCGCGGCGCGGAATCGCCTGCATCACGGCCTCGGCGTCCGCCATCTGCGGAACGCGACGCGGGCTGACGAAACTTGCAACTTCGATGCGCCGGACTCCGGCATCGACGGCGCGGCGGATGAACTCGATCTTGACCGCGGTCGGTACGCAAGCCGATTCGTTCTGCAGCCCGTCGCGAGGGCCGACTTCCACGATTCCAAGCTGGCGCGCCGGTTTCATTCCTCGGCGTCGATCAGCCGCCCATGAGGGTCCAGAGATCGGCGACGCCGCGGATCTTCTTGTTCGCGGCCGCGGCGGCCTTGAATGCTTCCCTGGCCTGGGAGGTCTTCTTGCTGTTGGCCAGCGAGATGCCCAGCAGCATGTTGAGATTGTCTGGCCGCTTCAGCTTGCCCTTGGTCACGCCGCGTTGCGCCGCTTCGGTCGCCTTGGCGTAATTCTTCAGCGTGAAATACGCCGTTGCGAGCTTGGATTCAGGCTCGCCGGTCGCGATCGCCTTGGCCTCCGCTTCCTGCTGGGGCAAGGTCGCCTTCACGCGAACTACCTGCGACTTCGCGTCTGCAAGCACTTTGTTGTTGCGCTCGTCCTTCTTGATCGCGCCGGCCGCCATGCCTTTTTCCATCATCGCAACCGCTTCGCCGGGGCTCGAGAGATCGAGCGCGGTCTCTGCGTACTTCGCGAAATGCTCGCCCGACAGTAGGCCGCGAGCCGCACCGAGGCGATAGACATTGATCATGACGACCGGGTCCTTGGCGGATTCCTCTTCATATGCGCTCGCGAGCTGCTTGAAAACACTCGCCTTCGGGGCGGCTGCCATGAGGCGATGCAGCGTCTCCATGCGCTTGGCTTCGTTGTTGGTCTCGAAGTAGGCGGAGTTCAGCATTTCGAGCAGCGGACCGTTCTTGCCCGCGCGCCCAGCCTTCTGGTTCGCCGCGATGGCGCGCTCGAGAGTCGCGGGCGCCGTGCGATAGTCCTTCAGCTGCATCTGGCTCGTTGCAAGCAGCGTCAGATCGTCGGCCGTCAACGGACCCTGCGCAGCGAGCTTGTCAAAGGTGGCAGCCGCACCGCGGTAATCGCGAAGCGAGTACTGAGTCGTCGCCTTCAGGCGCAGCTTCCGCGTGAGATCGGCGCCCGTCACACGACCGGTTGCGATCCTTTCGTCGACGGTCTGCAGTACCAGCTTGTGATCCTTGGCACCGCTAGCCGCCCAGATCAGCAATTCATTGATGCCCTGCTCTTCCTGGGGGGACAGCGGCGCCTTTGCCTTGGCTTCCTTCAAGAGACGGATGGCCTCGCTGTAGTTGCCTTTCTGGCCCGCGGTCTGCGCCTCCTTGGCCTTGTCTGCCAGTTCCTTGCGCCAGCCGCCGGACGTCGCCTGTGCGAAGGCTTCCTCGGACCAGCTGAGCACTGTGACTCCTGCGACTGGCAGGGCCATCAGTATCGCCAGCATGCTGGCACGGAAATTCGACGTCATCGACATTACCAGTCTCCTGCTCAACCGGCCGCCGGGGCCGTTTCGGTACGCGACGTAAGGGCGATCCACAATCCTGCGATCCGCGCCATCGGACTACCGCCCGGCGCCGCGGCTGCCGCGGCTTCGAATGCCGCACGCGCTTCGTCGCCACGGCCCAGTTCAAGCAATGAGGCGCCCAGCAGCATATTGGCATCGTCGAGCCTTGCGACACCGCCCTTGGCGATGCCGCGTCGTGTCGCCTCGACGGCCTGCTGGAACTCGCCCGTGCTGTAGAAACCGAGGCCGACCTTGACGTCCATCTCGCCCTTGGCGTTCTTGGCGGCGGCCGCAGCTTCGCCAGGGAGCGACTTCTTGTCCTGCGTCACGGCAGACCTGGCCTCCGCGAGCAACTCCTGGTTGGTGCCGGCAGCCGGAACGACGCCGTCTTTCATGCCGCGCTCAAGCGCACGCGCCGCCTCCCCTGGGCTGCCCGATACGAGCGCCGCGTCGACATAGTTCAGATAGCCGCCAACCGTCGCAAGCCCACCTTGCGGATCGCTGATCGCCAACCGGTAGGCATTCAACATAACAACGCGATCGTCCTTGTACTGCGACTGATAGATCGCCACGACGCGGCTGTAGTATTCCTTGTCCGGATAGTAGCGGACGAGCGATTCGAGATTCGCCAGACGCCCTGCGTCGTCCTTCATTTCGATGAAGCAGCGGTCGCGAAGCTGGAACCACATCTCCTTGGGCTTCTCGTTCTTGGCCGCAGTGAGCTCGATCGCCTTGCCAAGATTCTGGGAGGCTTCGGGATAGTGACTGGTCTGTGCCTGCAGGCGCCCGAGCGTCTCGTAATCCTCGGCCTGGACTGCCGGCAGCGTCTCTACGTACTTCTGGTAGTGCAGCAGGGTCTTTTCCTTGTCCTGCTTGGCGCTGTAATGCGCAGCCAGCTGGCGATGCATCGCGCCGGCACTCTCCGGATCGGCATAGCCTTCGCTCAGGAAAGCCTCGATCGCAGCCGCGAATGCCTCCTGATCGCCGACGCCCTGTGTCGCCTGCAGGCGCCAGGTGGCGATTGCCTTGCGTTCATCAAGGCTCTGCGGGGGCAGCGCTTCCAGTGCCGGGAGCGCGGCCAGCACCTCCGGCCATTTCTTCTCGTTCGCGTCCTTCTGGACCGGGGCGGCCAGCTTCTTGAACTCCTTGCTGTATTCCGCCTTCGGCGCCTCGCCTGCTTTCGCCGCGTTCGCTTCCGCCTCGCGTTCCTTGCGCGACTTGGGCCGGTCGTTCTGTGGCGATGCCTGGTCGTACTGGGCCAATGCGACGGGGGCCAGTGCGATCGCAAGCGCGAGCGCGGCTGCTGTCGCCACCAGGCAGACTGACCGCGAATTCTGTGTTTTCATGTTCCTGATCCTCGCCGGCGGCAGCCCGCCGCCAGTGTCGCGTGGGGCGGTTTTATACCCCAAAACCCGCCCGGCTGTCTGCTCGCTGCCTATACCGATGGACTGCCGGCTGAGGCTCCCGGTTCCGGTGCAGAAAATAGACTCCGCGGTTCAGCCTTCATTCAGCGGCCGTCCGGCCAAGAAAAAGGCCCGCCAAACGACGGGCCCTCTGTCATCCGGCCGTCCCCGACTCGCCTATTGGGGCGGCGGCCGTTCCGCGATGAATCCGACCTTGCGCATGCCGCCGCGCTGCAGCACGGCGAGTGTGTCCGACACGTACTCGTACCGTGCCCGCTTGTCGGCCCGGATATGGACCTCCGGCTGCGGATCCTTCACCGCTTCCTGCAACACGTAGTTGAGGAGCGATGCGCGGTCCACGCCGTTCTCGTTCCAGTAGATCGCACCGTCGAAATCGATCGAGAGATTGATGTTCTCCGGCTTCGTTTCGGTCGGGCGATTCACTTCCGTCGGCAAGTCGATCTTGACCGCATGCGTCATCACCGGGACCGTGATGATCATGATGATCAGGAGGACCAGCATGACGTCCACGAGCGGAATGACGTTGGGCTCGACCATCGGGTCGCCTTCGTCCTTGCCGACCGAAATCGCCATCGACTACTTCCCTTGCACGCGCGAGCCGGCCAGCAGGGCGGACTGGACATCGTGCGCGAAATAGTTGGCGCGCTCCATCAAGTTCTTGTTACCGCGCAACAGGCCGTTGAATCCGAGCACCGCCGGGACCGCGACCGCGAGGCCCATGGCCGTCATGATCAGCGCCTCACCGATCGGACCGGCCACCTTGTCGAGGGACGCCTGGCCGGCGATCGAGATGCTGATCAGCGCGTGGTAGATGCCCCACACCGTGCCGAACAGGCCCACGAAAGGAGAAGTCGCACCGACCGACGCCAGCACGACCATGCCGCTTTGTAGGCTGGACTGAAGCATGCTGGTGCGCCTGTCGATGTGCGACCCCACCCAAGTGGAGACGTCGATGCCGCTCGAGACGTCGCGCGTCGCGCTCTTGCGGTGATGCTCCAGAGCATCGACGCCGTCCTTCGCGATGTCGCGGAAGGGGTTGATCTTGCCCTTCAGCTTGCCAATGCCTTCATGCATCGAACCTGCGCTGAAGAACTGCTTTTCGGCCTCCGCCGCCACCTTGCGCAGCATGCGCTGGTCGAGCCACTTGTTGATCATGACAAGCCATGACCAAAGCGACATCACGATCAGGATGACGAACACGCCCTTGCCGACATAGTCGCTCGTGGTCCAGAGCGCTTCGATGCCGTAGGGATTATCGGTTACTGTGGTTTCACCAGCCATTCTGCAATCCTTCTAACAGAAAAGATCTTCCGGAAAGCCTGTCCCGCCAACGGCGGATTGCGCCCCTCCGGTCCCTGAAAATTCCTTGCCCGTCACTCCAGCTTGAAGACAATCGGCAATGTTGCCTGCGCGTCGACCGGATGGCCATCGCGCTTGCCGGGCTCGAATGGCAGGCGGCGCACGACGCACTCTGCTGCCACATCGAGCCGCTGGAATCCGCTGCTGGTGTTGACGTTCATGGCGCCCACCTTGCCGGCCGCATCGATCGTGATCGTGAGCATCACGCGCCCTTCTTCGCTCAGGCGCCGCGAAGCCGACGGATAGCAGGCATTGATGGCCGCGCTGATGCGGTCGCCCTTTGCCTTGATTCGCGGCGGAGTGATCTGCACCTGACGGGCCGAGGTTTGCGCCTGCGCCCGCGGTGCTTCCTTGACCTGCGCAGTGATCGCCGATGACGGCCCCTCGAAGGCCGGCAGATCGATCAACGGTGGCGGAACGACCGGCGGCGGCACGTCTACCGGCGGCGGCGGCGGCGGTTCTTCAAGATCCTCAGGCGGCGGCGGCGGCGGCGGCAAATCGATGATCGAGTAATCGTCGATGATCTGCATGCCAGCGCGTACCAGGCCCTGCTTCAGGGCCCAGAAGAAAATCACGTGAAGAATAACAATTCCGACGAAGACCGCCGTCGTGCGAGACGTCCCTGCGGAATAGGTGTTTGCCATACCGGACCTATCTCACCCCTTGTCCGTTCTAGCCGGTCGCCGGCCCTTCGTCAGGGCCGCGGCCCCCGCCAAATTTCTTGTCGGCGCACACACCGGCGCGCCCCAATTCCGGCTACGGCCACCTTAACGGTTGGCCGTTTCGACTGCAAGCGCCGGACCCGGCGGCCCAGGCTGCGGCGCTGCCGTCCCGCAATACTGCTAACGCCTGCTCCTCGTAATTCGGGTTGAGCTGGAGGCCCCGCAAGCTGGCTCGACCAACGGCTCAGGTGCCCGTGGCCGCGGCTTTGCGCTCGCGCACGACGATGACGGTGATACCCGAGAGCGTCAGCAGGCCGCCGATGATCATCCGCCAGTCGAGAACGTCGCCGAGCAGCAGCACTGAAAACAGGACGCTGAAGAGCGGCGTCAGCACCGTAACCGGCGCGACACTCGAAACCGGATAGCGGCGGATCAGGGCAAAATAGGCCGTGTGCGCCACCAGGCTCGCAAACAGCGCCGAGTACAGCACGGCGCCCCAGCCCGTCGTTCCGGCATGCCGGAGACTGTCGAGCTGTCCGTCCTCCAGCAACCAGGAAAGCGGCAGCAGCAAGGGCAGGCTCCCCCAGGCAAGCCAGGCCTGCAATTCGAGCGGCTCGAGCTCGTGGACACGCTTGATCGCGATCAGCCCGACGGCGCCGATGAACGAGGCAATCACGATCAGCAGCAGGCCCGACCATGACGCGAAGACATCGGGGCTGAATCCGATCAGCACCACGCCGATGAATGCCAATGCAATCCCGAGCCAGCGCCGCCAGTGGATGCGTTCGCCGAGCATCAGCACTGACAGCAGCGTCGCGAACGGCACGCCGAGCTGACCCGCGATCGCGACCGAAGACATGTTGCCGGACAGCGCGACGCCCGAATACATCAGCGCGAACTGCAGGCCGCCGCTGCAGGTCGCGGCCGTCAGCAGCCATCGCATCTCCCCGCGCCGCACGCGAAGCCAGGGCCAGACGACGAGACCGACGATCAGGAATCGAATGAAGCTCAGGAACACTGGCGGGAAGCGATCGGCCGAGATATTTACCGCGACGATGTTGAAGCCCCAGATCGCATTGATGATGACGAGCTGGCCGAGATGGCTTCGATGGACCTCGGTCACGCCGCAACCAGGATTTCCGGCGCGGGCGGACGCAGGTTGTAGTGGGAGGCCATGGCGTGGCCATAGGCGCCGGCGTCGGCAATCAGGAGCACATCGCCTTCCTGGCAAGGCGGCAATTGCCGATCTGACCCGAGTTCGTCGCCGCTCTCGCAGATCGGACCGACGATGGTGCAGGTCTGGGTGGCAGCTTCATCGAGGCGCGAGAGATTGACGATTTCGTGCCAGGCGCCATACAGGGCCGGCCGGATCAATGAATTCATGCCGGTTGCGATGCCGACATAGCATTTCGATCCCTTCCCCTTTGTTTGTGTCACGCGCGCGAGCAGTACGCCTGCCGCAGCGACCAGGAAACGCCCCGGTTCGAGCCAGAGCTCGAATTGCGCATTCGTATTGCGAAACTCAATCAGCTTTCGGTCGAGACCCGCGAGATCGACGGGTTCACGGTGCCTGCGATCGGACACGCCGAAGCCGCCGCCGAGGTTCAGGATCCGGACTTCCGGGTAGTGAACAGCATTCTGCGCGAGCACCCGCGCCGGGCCGAGCCAGCCTTCGAGATCGAAATTCCCGCTGCCGCCATGAGCATGGAGTCCGACGACGCGCGCGCCCGCAGACGCGACCGCCTGCGGCAGTTCTGCGAACTCCTCCGGCGGGACGCCGAACTTCGAATGCAATCCACCGGTGCGGACCTTTTCATGATGGCCGTGACCCTGGCCCGGATCGAGGCGCAGGAAAATCTCGCGTCCCTTGAACAATTCGGGCCAGGACTTCAGGACATACAGGTTGTCGACAGTCACGCGAAAACCCTGTTCCAGCGCCCACCGGTATTCCGCGCGCGGCGCAAAGTTTGGCGTGAACAACACGCGTTCGCGAGCAAGGCCGGGAACCGACTCCATCACGCGCTCGATCTCGCCGCGGGACACGCACTCGAAGCCGCAACCGAGCGAAGCCAGCGCGCTCAGGATCTTCGGGTGGGGATTGGCCTTGATCGCATAAAGCACGCGGGCGACCGAGCGCATGCCGAGAATCGCGCCTGCCTGGGATTCGACCGTCGCAAGGTCGTAGGCGTAGGCGCAGTCGCGCTCGCCGAGGGACTCGAGCAGGGACTGTCGCCGCGTGCGCCACCACGGTGTTTCCGGCGCGCCGCTCATGGCCGAATGCCCGGAGCGCGCGGCGCTCCGGATTCACGCTTCGTCGACGTCGATGAACTCCTCGAGCTCGCGCTGGAGGCGTTTCGCCGCCAACACGTCTTCTACTTTGCTCCACGCGGACTGCTGAACTGGGCGGCGCTGCCCTTTCGGCCTGCGCTCGACCACGATCAGCTTCTCGAAGTCGCCTTCCGGCTCCGCAGTCTCCCCGAGAAACTCATCCTCGAGGTCGAAGGACTCATCATTGCGCTCTTTCATTCCCTTGAATTCCTAGAGAAATCAATGATTTGTGCAACAAACCCCACCAGCGCAGGGCTGCGCAATATATACGAAAAGCGGCGTTTTTCAACCGGGGCCGGCCGGATGGCCGGACTGGGCGCAATTCCCGTGCCTCAGCCTGCCTCGCAGGACTGCAGGCATTCGCTGTATTTGTCGTCGCAGACCTGGAGTTTTCCGGAATCCCCTTCCGCGCTCTGCATGCATTCATCCGACGTCGTGTCGCACTGCTCGATGCACTTTTCATCGGCCATTGGTCGGGCATCCGACTGCGGACGGATGTCGTCGGCCAGCGCGGGCCCGCCCACAATCAGTGACGCCAGGGCCACGGCCAGGATACGGCTATTCGGCATTGTCATCGCCCTCGCTCCCTGCGGCAGCGCGTATCTATACGGCACGCCGCGCCGGTCCGCAATTCGACGGAATAAGCATAGGCCGGAGGCACTGAATGCCGGCTGAACGGCTCACGCGAGCCAGCCGCCGTCGACTGTCAGGCAGCTGCCGGTCGTGTAGGAGGCCGCGTCCGACACCAGGTAGAGCACAGCACCCGCCATTTCCTCCGGTTGGGCAATGCGACCCATCGGCACGAGACGCTCCATGGCCGCCCGCAGCTTCGGGTCCTCGTGGATCGCCGCAGCGAAACGCGTCTCGACGAGACCTGGCACGAGCGCGTTCACCCGAATGCCCTGTCGCGCCCATTCCTTCGCAAGTCCCTGCGTCATGTTCACGATTGCCGCCTTCGTCAGCGAGTAGCAGGCTTGTCCGTCCATCGGCCGGAAGGCATTGACCGATGCGACATTGACGATCGCGCCCTTGCCTTGCGCGAGCATGCGCCGCGCGGCCTCGATCGAGGCCCAGAAGTAGCCGCGGATATTGACGTCGACCGTCTTCTGGTAAGCGGTGAGGTCCATGTCGACGGCTGGGCCGTAGTACGGATTGGTGGCCGCATTGTTGACAAGTATGTCGAGACGCCCATGCCGCGTGTCGATCTCGCGCAATGCCGCCGAGATTTGTTCGGGATCGCCGATGTGGCAGGCGAGCGTCGAGGCCTCGCCGCCGGCGCCGCGGATCTCGGCCGCAACAGCTTCGCAAGCTTCCACGCGGCGGCTCGTGACCACGAGTGTCGCTCCATGTTGCGCGAGCAGGAGCGCGACCGACCGTCCGATGCCACGGCTCGCACCCGTGACGAGCGCGACGCGACCGCTCAAATCGAATGTCTCGCTGGCCACGATGCATCGTAGCATTCGGACCTGCCACGAACGGCCGCTACAATCCCCATAGACGCAAGCCCGCGCCGGTTGTGGACTCCAGCATGCTGATTCCGCGTCGCGACCTCGAATTCCAGCTGTTCGAAGTCCTGGATGCCACCGCACTCTGCCGGTTGCCGCGCTTTGCGGAGCACGACCGGGCGGTGTTTGACGGCGTAATCGACTCCGCGTATCGCATCGCCTCGGAGTTGTTCGCGCCGTTTGCGGCCGCCTGCGACGTCAACGAGCCCCGAATCGTCGACGGGCGCGCCTGGACAATTCCTGAAACCCGCGCAGCGCTCGCCGCCTACAACGAAGCAGCGTTCACAGCCGCGACTTTCGACGCCGCGGACGGCGGACTGCAGTTGCCGCTCGTCATCGCAAAGGCCTGTACCGCCATTTTCTCGAGCGCGAATGTCGCCTTTCATTCCTACGCGGCGCTGACCGCCGGCGCCGCCGATCTGCTCGCGAACTTCGGCAATGCCGATCAGCGCCGGCGCTTCGTGCGCCCGATGCTCGCGGGGCGCTTCACCGGAACCATGTGCCTCTCGGAACCGCATGCGGGCTCGTCACTCGTCGACATCCGCTGCCAGGC
>JANLWE010000190.1:0-4264 GCA_031364365.1 Gammaproteobacteria bacterium
GGAACTCAACGAGCGACCTCGAGAGACGCTAGGCTATCGGTCGCCGGCAGAACAATTTCAGGCCTGTGTTGCGTCGATCGGTTGAGATGACCGTCTAGACGCTGCTGGCAACCCTCACCCGGTGCGGGTGGTAGGGGAGCACTTCCACGACATCCCCCGCCGTGAGCCGCTCCTGCAGCGCGCGCCACCAGCCGGCTTCGAGGATCTCGCCGTGCTTTTCCAGGAACACGTCCTCGAGCCGGCCCTCGAATCCCAGGAACTTAAGGAAGGTTTCGGGAAAGACGTCGTTCTCACCAACGAAGAACCAGCTTTCCGCCCGCATCTCGTCCTCGTCGGAGGTCGCCTGTGGCACGTCGCGGAAGCGACAGTCGGTGACGCGGCAGAGCTCGTCGTAGTCGTAGAAGATCACCCGGTTGTGGCGCGTAACGCCGAAGTTCTTCAGCAGCAGGTCGCCGGCAAAGATGTCCGTGTAGGCGAGGTCGCGGATCGCCTGGCCGTACTCAATGACGGCCAACTCGGCCTGTTCGGCGGTCGCGCTGCGCAGGTACAGGTTGAGCGGCGTCATCCGGCGCTCGATGTAGACGTGGCCGACGATGACGTCCTCGCCGTCCAACTGCACGTTCAACGCGCACTCCCCGAGAAGTTCCGCCAGCATGTCCGGCGCGAAACGGCGCTTCGGCAGGCGGATACGGCGGAACTCCTGGGCGTCCACGAGCCGGCCGGCGCGGTCGTGACGAAAGACCATGTCGTACTTTGCCATCACTTCCTCGCGGCGCACATTTTTGATCGCGGGGAAATGATCGCGGATCACCTTGAAGATCACGTCGGCGTTCTCGAGCGTGAAGCAGGCCATGACCATGCCGCGCTCGCCGGGGGCGCGCACGAAGCGATCCGCGGTCCTGGCGAGATGCCGGAAGATCTCGCGGAATCGTTCCGTCTTGCCCTGCTTCGCACGGCCGAGCACCGTGAAGAGCTCCGACACGGGTTTCTGCGGCAGGATCGAGTGCAGGAACAGGACGACTTCGCCGACGCGCTCGAGATCGACGTGGAAATACGAGCGCGTGAAGCTCAGGAGGACCGACACGTCGCCTTCCTGGAGCATGACGGCATCCACCAGCACGCCGAGCGGCGAATTTCGGAAGGCGATCGCGAGCGGCAGTTTCCAGCCTTCGCCGTGGATGCAGCCGACGACATAGGCGCGGCTCATCTGGTAGAAGACAGGCCCGATGACCTCGACCTCGCGGAGCGGCCGGGTTTCGCCCAGGCGCTTCAGGTGCAACTCGATGTCCGCAGTCACGTGACCGACGCTGCCCTCGAAGTCGCGCCAGGGGGTGCGGAAGCGGTAGTCGGACAGGAGCTCCTCGAACAGCAGGTCGAGTGAGCCGCGGTTGACGTAGCGGTTCGTGACCACGATCGAACCCGAGCCGCGCAGTGGATCGACGTCGAGTGCGAAGAACTCGGTGTCCGGGTTCACGCCGACCGTGTCGAAGAGCCGCCGGGTGATCGAGCTGAAGAAGGTCTTCAGGAACTCCGGATCGGCGAGTGTCGCGATGCGAAGCGCATAGTCATTCTTGATCACCACCCACAACGCGGTGTTCAGCGCGGAATCGCCGAGACGATTCCGTATGTCTGCGACCGTCTGGTTGACCATCGTCGCATAGAGCTCGAGGCGCTCGACCACGTCGGCCTGGCTGCCGGCCCAGTCGCGGTTCTCGAAGCGCTCCGGGGCGCGCCGTGTGATCGCGCGGTATTCCGCGTTGTAGCGGGCGAAAGCCGCGACAATCGCGGCGGAACATTCGACGGCGCGCGGATCGCTCAACGCATGTTGCGGATCAAGGCGTCGCCGAACTCGCTGCACTTGACTTCGGTCGCGCCGTCCATCAGCCGAGCGAAATCGTAAGTGACGACCTTCTCTGCGATGCTGCGGTCCATCGCCGCGAGCACCAGATCGGCGGCCTCGGTCCAGCCCATATAACGCAACATCATCTCACCCGACAGGATCACCGAGCTCGGATTGACCTTGTCGAGATTGGCGTACTTCGGTGCAGTGCCGTGAGTCGCCTCGAACACGGCATGACCGGTCAGGTAATTCACGTTGCCGCCCGGCGCGATGCCGATGCCGCCGACCTGCGCGGCAAGCGCATCGGAAAGGTAGTCGCCATTCAGGTTCATCGTCGCGATGACGTCGAATTCCTCGGGCCTCGTCAGCACCTGTTGCAGCGTGATGTCGGCGATCGCGTCCTTGATCAGGATCCTGCCGGCGGCGAGCGCCTGCTTCTGCTCGTCGTTCGCGGCCGCGTCGCCCTTGGCGGCACGGGTACGTTCCCACTGGTCCCAGGTGTAGGTCTGCAACGCGAACTCGCGCTCGGCAAGAGCGTAGCCCCAATTCCGGAAGGCGCCTTCCGTGAACTTCATGATGTTGCCCTTGTGCACGATCGTCACGCTCTTGCGGCGGTTCGCGATCGCATACTCGATCGTCGATCGAATCAATCGTTCCGTTCCTTCGCGCGAGATCGGCTTGATTCCGATCCCGGAACTGTCCGGGAAGCGGATCTTGCCGTACATTTTCGGGAAATGTTCCTTCAGGAGCGCGAGGAACTTCGTGTTCTCGACGGACCCGGCCTCGAATTCGATGCCGGCGTAGATGTCCTCCGTGTTCTCACGGAAGATCACCATGTCCACCCTCTCGGGCGAGCGCACGGGCGAGGGTACTCCCTTGAACCAGCGTACCGGCCGCAGGCAGACGTAGAGATCGAGCATCTGGCGGAGCGCGACGTTGAGTGAACGAATGCCGCCGCCGATCGGGGTCGTGAGCGGCCCCTTGATTGACACGAGGTATTCCCGGCAGGCCGCGACCGTTTCGTCGGGCAACCAGGTGTTCTTCAGGCGATTGGCTTTCTCGCCCGCATAGACTTCCATCCAGTCGATCTTTCGTTTACCGCCGTAAGTTTTCTTTACTGCGGCATCAAGCACGCGCACGCTCGCGCGCCAGATATCCGGACCGGTGCCGTCGCCCTCGATGAATGGGATGACGGGGTTGTCCGGGACCAGCAGTTTGCCGCCCGCGATTCTGATCTTTTCGCCCATGGGCGAATGCTAGCACGGCATCGCGTAGAATCGCCGCCATGAAAACCCCCGCGCAAGACGGCTTTCGCATGCCCGCGGAATGGGAGCCGCACGCCGGCACCTGGATGCTGTGGCCGGAGCGTCCCGACAATTGGCGCGCGTCAGCCGTTCCCGCGCAACGCGCTTTCACCGCGGTCGCCGCAGCCATCGCGCGCAGCGAACCCGTCACCATGGGTGTAACGGCGGATCAGTTCGAGACGGCCCGTAAGGCTTTGCCTGCGGGCATCCGGGTGGTCGAGATTTCGGCGAACGATGCGTGGATGCGCGACGTCGGCCCGACCATTGTCGTTGACCGACGCGGCCGGACGCGTGGTATCGACTGGATGTTCAATGCCTGGGGCGGAAAGGTGGGCGGCGTCTATTCGAACTGGGCCCTTGACGACCAGGTCGCGGCGAAGGTGCTCGAGATCGAGTCCTGCGCACGCTATCGGGCGCCCTTCATTCTTGAAGGCGGCTCGATTCACGTCGATGGAGCGGGCACGCTTCTGACCACGGAGGAGTGCCTGCTGAACCCGAACCGTAACCCGACGCTTCGCCGTGGCCAGATCGAGAGCCTGCTCGAACGCTATCTCGGCGTGCGCGAAATCATCTGGTTGTCACGCGGCGTGTTCAACGACGAGACCGACGGGCACGTCGACAATCTCTGCTGCTTCGTACGGCCGGGTGTCGTCGTGCTGACCTGGTGCGATAATCCGGAGGACCCGCAGTACGACATCTCGCGCGCGGCGTTCGAGGTGCTCCAGGCGGCAAAGGACAGCCGCGGCCGGCGGTTGAAAATCCACAAGCTGCTGCAGCCGGGACCGCTTTACATGAGCGAGGCGGAAGCAGCCGGCATCCAGTATTCGCCTGAATCCAAGCCGCGCCACGCAGGTGAACGGCTCGCGGGGTCGTATGTCAACTTCTACATCTCGAACCGGCACATCGTGATGCCGCTGCTCGATCCGCGGACGGACGGACGGGCCAAGGCTGCCCTCGCACGGCTCTTCCCGCGTCGCAAGGTGATCGGCGTGCCGGCGCGCGAGATCCTGCTGGGCGGCGGCAACATCCACTGCATCACACAGCAGCAGCCGCGCGGAAAAAACTAAAGGGGACGATCGAAGTGATGGGGACGTTCACCTTCAATCAGATACGTCGCGTC
>JANLWE010000203.1:0-6755 GCA_031364365.1 Gammaproteobacteria bacterium
GATGGCGTGAAGTGCCGGCCCACGCAGTGGACCGTGGAGCCCGGGGACCTCCAGTGGCAGGTCACGCACGACCTGAGCTACGACTCGTTCGGCAATCTCGGCAGCGAGAAGATCACCGGCGCCGGCATGGCCGCGCGAAGCCTGGTGATTAACTGGGGTCCGCGCGGCCAACTGCCCATCCGCATCGCCAATCCGCTCGCGCAACTGACGCGATACACCTGGGACGAGGCCAACGGATTGCCGCTCTCGATGACCGATCCGAACGGTTCGGTTGTGAACTGGCGATACGACGGCTACGGCCGCCTGGCTCAGGAAACCCAGCCCGACGGCACCAGCACCGTGTGGTCTCTCGAGTCCTGCACGACGGGATGCGATACGCGCGCGAGGTACCGCCTCGCCCAGGAGGACCGCGACACGAGTGGTGCACTGCGCGTCATGACGCGACTCGAGATCGACCAGAACGAACGCGGATTTCGACTGAGGTCGCAGCGGGCCGGCGGCGGCATTTCGATCGCGACGCTCGACTCGGACGACCGCGGCCTGCCAACGCAGCAGTACCTGCCGACCTGGGACGGCGGCGCGCCCCCGGGTTACTGGCAGCAGGACTACGACCTGCTCGGTCGGCCGACTTGGGCGCGGCTTCTTGGCAGCGGCAACGCCGTCGAGCGCTCGACGACGATCCGGTACGACGGACACGCGACGACGGAGACGGATTCCCTCGATCACGCCACGACCGGCACACGTTCGGCCTGGGGGAAACTCTCCGAAGTCGTCGACGCGCTGGGCGGCAAGACGCGCTACGAGTACGACGCATTCGGCAGGCTGCAGAGCGTTCGCGATGCGGCGAACAACACGATCGCGACGGCAACCTTCAACCCGCGCGGCATGAAACTGACGCAGATCGATGCCGACATGGGTAGCTGGACCTGGACGCGCAACGCGCTCGGCGAAGTCACGGCCTTGCGCGACGGCAAGGGGCAACTCATCCGTTTCGAATACGACGCGCTCGGCCGCGTCAGCAAGCGCATCGCGCCGGATGGCACCGAAAACTGGACCTGGGGCAGCCTGGCTGCGAGCAAGAACATCGGCCGTCTCGCCGGCATCGCGGGTCCCGCCTATGCCGAGAACTTCACCTACGACAGCATCGGCCGTCCCGCCACACGCACGATCGTGTCCGATGCGAGCTACCGGTACGATTACTCGTACAACGCGCTTGGGCTTCTCGACGCGATCGCCTACCCCGCGGCGGGTGCGGGAACGCCGTTCAGGATCCGGCACGAGTACGACGCCGGCCGCATCTCACGCATCGTCAACGGCAATGCGCCGGGCGATACCTACTGGAGGCTCAATGCAGAGGACGCCGCCGGAAACCGGCTCGACGAATCGTTCGGCTCCGCGCTCCGCGTCGTCAGCGGATTCACGCCGGTCGGCGGCATGCTCGACTATCGCCAGAGTCAGGCTGGCGGCGCCACGGTCCAGGATCTCGCCTACGACTGGGATGCGAACGGCAATCTCACGCGACGCGAGGACCTGAACCAGACTCTCGTCGAATCCTTCCGCTACGACGCCCTCGATCGGCTGGACGAATCGCGCCGGAACGGCGTCGTCAATCTCGAGCTCGACTACGACGCGATCGGCAACATCCGCCGCAAGTCCGATGTCTGCCCGTCTACGGCGGCCTGTTACACCTACCACGCGACCCGCAAGCACGCCGTCGTCACGGCCGCCGGTCGGAACTTCGTCTACGACGCCAACGGCAACATGACGAAGCGCGATGGCGCCGCGATCGGCTGGACCAGCGACAACCTGCCAGCCTCCATCGCCCATTCGAACGGCAATAACAGCCAGTTCTCCTATGGGCCTGGTGGCAAGCGCTGGAAGCAGGTCGCGAAGCACGGCTCGACGACAGAGACGACGGTCTACGCCGGCGAGCACTTCGAGAAAATCATACGCGCGGGCGTCACGACCTGGCGCCATTACGTGGAGACGCCCTCCGGTATCGCCGTTATTCACCTGCGCTATGACGATGGATCGTTGCCGGCCATGCGTTACTTGACGCAGGACCACCTCGGGAGCACGGACCGGATTCTCGACGCTGCGGGAATTGCGGTCGTCGCCGAAAGCTTCAGCGCGTTCGGATCGCGCCGAAAGGCGAACTGGGCCGGCGTGCCGACAGCCGCGGAGCTCGCGAAGACCGCCGCGGTCACGCGCGACGGCTTTACCGGCCACGAGCACCTCGACAACCTCGACCTCATTCATATGAATGGCCGCGTGTATGACCCGGCGCTCGGCCGATTCATCAGCGCGGATCCCTACGTCACGCTGCCGTACGACGGGCAGGGCCTCAATCGCTACGCCTACACCCTGAACAATCCACTCGCATTCATCGATCCGAGCGGATTCGACCCGCCACCCTGCATGCAGTCGTCCTCCGGAAACTGCGCGCAGATCACGGTCGTCGGCTTGAAGTGGGCGGACTGGATCCGTTATCTGGGAGGAGGCTCGGCCCAGATCGCGAGCGCCAGCGAGCGCGATCCCTGCGGGCAGGACAGCGACGCGTTCACCTGTGCCATGCAGTCGGCCCGGTTCGCATCGCCGTCGAGCATCGTGCTCACGGTCGGCACGTACCCCGATTCATCGCTCTCCCGCAGCCGCGCCCTGGACGGCGCCCAGGGATTCGCGGCGCGCATCGGCAACCTGATGATCAGTTCGTCGCCGATCGCGATGCTCTTCGGCGCCGATTCGGACTTCCAGTATTTCGACGAGCCGGACAGCGACGCGGGGCGCACCGGCAGCCAGTTCGGAAATGTCGGATACTTCATCGGCGGCGGCGCCGGGATGATCCGCAAGGGCGGTTCGGAAATTGTCGGCGGAACAGCGAGCCAGTTTGCGAGATCGCTGCAGGGAAGGGATCGGTATCCAGGAATCGATCGCTTCAAGGACATCACATTAAAGAAAGGCGCCATCATCTACGCCGGTTTTCCTGGTCAAGGCGCCTTCTATACGACAGCCGGTGCGCTTCGACGCTCGGGTGCGAGTGCAACTTCCTTGTTTGGGGGTTTACAAGTCGCGCCTCACCTTAGCAAAGGCCCGCGTACCCGCGTTGCAGCGTATGAAGTGATCGAGGACACCCGCGCCGCATTCGCATTGGCGCTTGCAAATCCGAGGCATGGCGATGGATGGTTGCCTCAACTGGTAGTACCTTCGTATTCGTCCAGCCTACGGTTTCTCGGCGATTTCCCGCTTGGACCCTGAAATGAACATTCGTATAACGGATGGAACTGTCGTTTTTGAAAAAGGCTCGATTGGAAGGGAGGTGACTCGACGCCTATTTCTTAATTCAGCCATTGGCAGTGGCGCTGAGGTACTGGTGGACAACGAACCCTACGTTACGTATCGGTTTTATCCAGAACATGGCATCGCAGCAAGCGCATCATTCGTGGGCGATCGCTTATCAGATGTGACTTGGCTATTGGAATTCCCAGATGAGAAAGATCGGGAATGGACTCAGGAATTGGAACTGGAGCGAAAGCAAAAACATGATGATTGGCTCTTGAGTGAGCTCGGAATACCGCCGTACGGATACACGTGGGGGCAAATTACTTCTAGTTTTGACTCAAAAGGATGCGTCAGCGATATCATTCTCCATTATGGGAGCTGACAGGGACCGTACGGTCACGCACGACGGCGACATCGTCAAAATCGACGGTAAGTCCGTTCGGATGGAATATATGGTGCGCGACGCCTTCTGGGCGGACAGTCGCGCGATCGTGCTGCTGGATCCGGACGCCTTTCTCGACGATCCCGCCTATGGCGTCGCGCGGCGGCAAAGCCGCAATCCGGTGCAAAACCTGCGCGCGTATTCGCCCTCCGGTGAGTTGCTATGGCAGGCAGAGCAGCCGGAGACCGACGATCACTATTACCGGATCGAGAGCCGCCAGCCCCTGGTCGCGCTTTCCTTCTCCGCCTATCGCTGCGACCTCGACCTCGCGAACGGCCGGATCCTTGCGAAGCATCATCTGAAGTAGCGGTCAGGCGATCAGCGGAATCACGAACATCGAGACCGCGGTCACGATGACAATTGCGGCCAGGTTCACGCGCCAGCCGGCGCGGATCATGTCCAGCATCGAGAGCCGGCCCGTGCCGAACACGATCGCGTTCGGCGGCGTGCCGACCGGCAGCATGAATCCGCAGGTGGCCGCGAGTGCCGCCGGCGCCGCGAGTTGCAGCACCGGGTAGTTCGAGGCGGCAGCGATTGCGCCGAGGATCGGCATGAAGGTCGCCACGGTCGCCATGTTCGAATTGAGTTCGGTCCAGAGCACGATCAGGGTCACGACGGCGGCGACGAGCGCAAGCAGCGGCCAGGTGCCGATGCCCGCGAGTGCCTCGCCCATGAATGCCGACAGGCCGCTTCCCTGGATGGCTTCCGCAAGCGCGAGGCCGCCGCCGAACAGCAGCAGGACCTCCCAGGGAAGGCGCCGCAGGTCCGCGCCGACGAGCAAGCCGCCGCCTTCCTTCGTGCCATTCGGGATCAGAAACAATGCGAAGCCCGCGAACAATGCAATGGTCGTGTCGTTGAACTCCGAAAGTCCGGGGAGTTGGCGCAGCAGCGGGCCGGTGACCCACGCGGCGGCCGTCAGCACGAAGACCGCGGTCACGCGCCGTTCGGCGACCAACATCGGACCGAGGGCCGCGCGCGCCTCGATAAGCCGGTCGCGTGCAATCGTCTGCGATCCGAGCCTGAACGGGAATACGAGCTTCACGAGCACGAGCCAGGCAACCGGCATGAGGAGCAGTACGGTCGGGATTCCAAACGCGAGCCACTGAGCGAAGCTGATCGTTTCGCCATAGTTCTGCTGCATGAATCCGGCAACCATCGCATTCGGCGCCGTACCGACGAGCGTGCCGAGGCCACCGATGTTTGCCGCATAGGCGACACATAGAATGATTGCGCTCGCGAAGTTCTTCGCATCGCGATCGCCCGCGGCAGTGTCCGGCGCGACGATGGTCGCCACCGACAGGGCAACCGGCAGCATCATCAGTGTGGTCGAGGTGTTCTGCACCCAAAGGCTGACGAAGCCGGTCGCGCACATCATGCCGAACACGAGCCCCTTCGCGTTGCCGCTCGCTCGCGCGACGATCGCGTACGCGATGCGGCGGTGCAGGTTGCAGCGCTCCATCGCGAGCCCGAGCAGGAAGCCGCCGAGAATCAGGTAGAGCGTGGTGTTGCCGTAACCCTGCGCGAGATCTGCCGCCGATGCCGCACCGAGCGGAGGTAGAAGCGCGAGGGGCACCAGCGCCGTTGCGGCGAAAGGCAGTGCTTCAGTCCCCCACCAGACCGCCATCAGCGCCATCGTGCCCGCCACCTGCCAGCCCGCGACCGACAGTCCAGCGGGCGGCTCGGTGAGAAGAGTCGCCGCGAACGCGAGGATGCCGAGCACAAGCCCCGTGTTCTGCACCCTGGTCCTGCCGGACGCAGCCGCCATCGTCTCTCCCTGCCGCAGCGCGGCGCGCCAGTATAAAGTGGCGGCCTTCCGGGGGTGTTCTCGCATGCAGGATACGATCGTCGTCGCGGGAGGCGGCCATGCCGCGGCACAGGTTGTCGACAGCCTGCGCCGCGACGGTTTCCACGGCCGCCTGGTGATGGCTGCCGGCGAACCGATCTTGCCCTACCAGCGCCCGCCGCTCTCCAAGAAATTCCTCGGCGGCGAGCTCGAAGCGGAACGGCTGCCGATCCGACCCGCGAGCTTCTACGAAAGCATTCACTGCGAGCTTATGCTCGGCACTCCGGTGGTTGCGGTCGACGCCAGGGGGCACAAGTTGCGCTTCGCCGACGGCAGCGAAATGGTTTACGGCAAGCTGGTGTTCGCAGTCGGCGGGCACGCGCGTCCGTTGCCGGTTCCCGGCGCCGATCTGCCGGGCGTGCATGTGCTTCGCACGATGGCGGATGTGGAGGCGATCCGCGCGCGGATCGCCCCCGGCGTTCGCGTCGCGATCGTGGGCGCGGGCTACATCGGCCTTGAATGCGCTGCGACCTTCCGCAAGCTCGGCCTCGACGTGACTGTGATCGAGATGATGGATCGCGTGATGAACCGCGTGGTCGCGCCGGAGATGAGCCGCTTCTACCATTCGGAGCATTGCGCCCACGGCGTCAACATTCTGACCGACCGCAAGGTTGCTGCATTCTGGGGCGACGGCAGCGTCGCCGCTGTCGAATGCACCGACGGCACACAGGTGCCCGCCGATCTCGCGATCGTCGGCATCGGCCTGGTCCCCAATACGGCCCTTGCCGAATCCGCCGGTCTCAAGTGCGAAGACGGAATCTCCGTGGACGAGAACTGCCGCACCAGCGATCCCGACATCTACGCGATCGGTGATTGTTGCAGTCATCCGAGCCCGCGCTACGGGCGGCGCATCCGTCTCGAATCGGTTGACAATGCTTTCGAACAGGCGAAGTCGGCGGCGGCAAACATCTGCGGCAAGACGATCACTCAAGACAAGACGCCGTGGTTCTGGTCGGATCAGTACGAACTGAAGCTGCAAATCGTCGGACTCAGCCAGGGTTATGACAAAGTCGTGCTGCGCGGCGATCCGGCCTCACGCTCGTTCAGCTGCTGTTATCTGCGCGGCGGCGAGCTGATCGCGCTCGATGCCGTGAACCACGCCAAGGATTTCATGGCGGCCCGCAAGCTGATCGCCGAGCGTGCGCGTCCCGACCTGTCGAAACTGGCCGACGACACCCTCGCGCTCCGCGA
>JANLWE010000001.1:0-3112 GCA_031364365.1 Gammaproteobacteria bacterium
GATCGACTTCAGGAGCTCGAGGATCGCCTCGGCGCCCATGCGCGCGTCGAACTCGTCGCCGTACTTCTCGATCGACTCGAGGTACATCTCGTTCGACATGAGCTGGCCGCGCTCGAGCGGCGTCATGCCCGGGTCGACCACGACGAAGGCCTCGAAGTACAGCACGCGCTCGAGGTCCCTGAGCGTCATGTCCACCATCAGGCCGATGCGTGAAGGCAGCGACTTCAGGAACCAGATGTGCGCCACCGGGCTCGCGAGCTCGATGTGACCCATGCGCTCGCGTCGGACCTTCGACTGCGTCACCTCGACGCCGCACTTTTCGCAGACGACGCCGCGGTGCTTCAGGCGCTTGTACTTGCCGCAAAGGCACTCGTAGTCCTTCACGGGACCGAAGATCTTGGCGCAGAACAGGCCGTCACGCTCCGGCTTGAAGGTTCGGTAGTTGATCGTCTCGGGCTTGCGCACCTCACCGTAGGACCATGACTTGATCATGTCCGGCGAAGTCAGCGCGATCCTGATCGAGTCGAAGTTCTCGACCTGGACCTGGGGCTTGAAGAACTTGAGGAGGTCTTTCATTCGTTCATCCTTCCTGCTCGAGCTCGATGTTGATGGCGAGCGACCGGATTTCCTTGACCAGCACGTTGAAGGACTCCGGCATGCCGGCGTCCATCGAGTGGTTGCCGTCCACGATGTTCTTGTACATCTTGGTGCGGCCGTTCACGTCGTCTGACTTGACGGTCAGCATTTCCTGCAACGTGTACGCGGCGCCATACGCCTCGAGCGCCCAGACTTCCATCTCGCCGAAGCGCTGGCCGCCGAACTGCGCCTTGCCGCCCAGCGGCTGCTGGGTCACGAGGCTGTAAGGTCCGGTCGAACGCGCGTGCATCTTGTCGTCGACCAGGTGGTTCAGCTTCAGCATGTACATATAGCCGACCGTGACAAGCCGATCGAAGGCCTCTCCGGTGCGGCCATCGGTCAGTGTCGTCTGGCCGCTGGTGGGCAGGTCCGCCAGTGCGAGCAGGCCCTTGATCTCGGCCTCGCTCGCGCCGTCGAACACCGGCGTCGCCATCGGCACGCCGTCGGTCAGGTTGCGCGCAAGCTCGAGGATTTCCGCATCTGTAAATGAGGCGATATCCTCTTTCTGGCCGCCGGTCGTGTTGTAGACGCGATCGAGGAACTTGCGCAGTTCGACGACTGCGTTCTGCGCCTCGATCATCTTCCCGATCTTGTCGCCGAGGCCCTTTGCAGCCCAGCCGAGATGGGTCTCGAGGATCTGACCGATGTTCATGCGCGACGGAACGCCAAGCGGGTTCAGCACGATGTCGATCGGCGTGCCGTCCGCGAGATAGGGCATGTCCTCGACTGGAACGATCGTGGAGACGACGCCCTTGTTGCCGTGGCGGCCGGCCATCTTGTCGCCCGGCTGGATGCGGCGCTTCACCGCCAGATACACCTTGACCATCTTGAGGACGCCCGGCGCGAGGTCGTCGCCCTGGGTGATCTTGGTTTTCTTGCCCTCAAAGCGGCGTTCGAACTCCTTGTGCTGCTCGGCGAGCCGGCGGCGCGCGGCTTCGAGCGCCTCGGAGGGGCCCTCGTCCCGCATCCGGATCTCGAACCACTCCTCGCGCGGCAGTTCGTCGAGGAACTCCGCGGTCACGGTGTTGCCAGTCTTGAGGCGGCGCGGTCCGCCGCTCGCGGCCTCGCCCTCGAGCTCACCACGAAGCCGCGAGAACAGGTCATCCTCGAGAATGCGGCGCTGGTCGTTCAGGTCCTTGCGGACCTTCTCGATCTCCGACTTCTGGATCGCGAGCGCGCGCGAATCCTTCTCCACACCGTCGCGGGTGAAGACGCGCACGTCGATGACCGTACCGTCCATGCCCGGCGGAACGCGAAGCGACGTGTCCTTCACGTCGGAGGCTTTCTCACCGAAGATCGCGCGCAGGAGTTTCTCTTCCGGCGTCAGCTGGGTCTCGCCTTTCGGCGTCACCTTGCCGACCAGGATGTCGCCCGCCTTGACCTCGGCGCCGATGAACACGATGCCGGCCTCGTCGAGCTTGGCGAGCGCCGAGTCGCCGACGTTCGGGATGTCCGCGGTGATTTCCTCGGGCCCGAGCTTGGTGTCGCGCGCGACGCAGGTCAGTTCCTCGATGTGGATGGTCGTGAAGCGGTCTTCGACAACCACGCGCTCCGAGATCAGGATCGAGTCCTCGAAGTTGTAGCCGTTCCAGGGCATGAACGCGACCATCATGTTCTGGCCAAGCGCGAGTTCGCCGAGATGCGTCGAGGGCCCGTCGGCCAGCACGTCGCCCTTCGCGATCGTGTTGCCGACGCGCACCAGCGGCTGCTGGTTGATGCAGGTGTTCTGGTTCGAGCGCGTGTACTTCGTCAGGTTGTAGATGTCGACGCCCGGCTCACCCGTCGTGACCTCGCCTTCGTTGACGCGCACCACGATGCGCGACGCATCGACGGAATCGACGGCGCCGCCGCGGCGCGCGATGACCGCGACGCCTGAGTCGATCGCGACCGTGCGCTCGATGCCCGTGCCGACCAGCGGGGTCGACGCGCGCAGCGTCGGCACCGCCTGGCGCTGCATGTTCGATCCCATCAGGGCGCGGTTCGCGTCGTCGTGCTCGAGGAACGGAATCAGTGCAGCAGCGACCGACACGATCTGGCGCGGCGACACGTCCATGTATTCGATGCGTTCCGACGGCATCAGCGTGAATTCATTCTGGTAACGGCAGGAAACGAGCTCGCCGCTGAAGCGGCCCTTCTCGTCGAGCGGCGCGTTCGCCTGCGCGATGACGAACTCGCTCTCCTCGATCGCTGACAGGTAGTCGACGTCGCCCGTCACGCGCTTGTCGCGTACCCGCCGGTACGGGGTCTCGAGAAAGCCGTACTTGTTGGTGCGCGCATAGACCGCGAGCGAATTGATCAGGCCGATGTTCGGCCCTTCCGGCGTCTCGATCGGGCAGACGCGGCCGTAATGCGTCGGGTGCACGTCCCGCACCTCGAATCCGGCGCGCTCGCGCTTCAGGCCACCCTCGCCCAGCGCCGAAACGCGACGCTTGTGCGTGATCTCCGACAGCGGGTTGTTCTGGTCCATGAACTGCGA
>JANLWE010000008.1:0-4229 GCA_031364365.1 Gammaproteobacteria bacterium
CCAAGCAATACCGCGATCGGGTCGTCAGTCGGCAGGTTGAGCACCTGTTCGAGCTGGCCGCCCGTTCCGAAACTCGTGGTCGAGCCGCGGAAAAACGCCTGAGTCAGCGAAGGCGCACGGAAACCCGTGCCAATCGTGCTGCGCACGGCGAGCGATGGCGTCAGTTCATAACGCGCCGAAATCTTGCCATCGGCAGAACTGCCGAAGTCGCTGTATTCTTCAAAGCGTCCTGCCACTCCAAGCTGGAACTTGTCCGTGATGCTCGATTCGAGGTCCACGTAAATGCCGACCGCATCCCTGTCTTCGTCCACGGTCTCGCTCGGCTGCAGGCCCGAACCCGCCTGCGTGCCGATCGGCGCCCCGATAACAGGGCCCGCCTCATACGACTCCGGATCCCCCGCCTTCGTTTCGTAGGCTTCCGTCCGGTACTCAAGACCCCAGGCGAGATTCACGGGGTTGGCAAAGCCGCCGCCCTCGAACGGCCGCGACATGTCGAAGCGCAACGCGAGTTGCGAAAGCTGGTACTCCGCGACGTTGAAGCTCGTCGGACTCGCGTCGCCCAACGAGACATTGAGCGAGTTCGTGATGTCGTGATCGAAGTCGTTCGATCCATACACCGCGCTTGCATCCCAGTTCCAGTCCGACGCAAGCGTGCCGCGGACGCCGGCTGCGAGCGAGAGGTCGACATTGCTCGCCTCGAGCACCGGAATATAGCCGTCCGGGAAAATTGTCGGAACGTTCGCGAACGAGTCGGGATAACGGAAGAAGTTCGCGCCCTCGCCGGTCCGATCCGAATAGCTGCCGAAGGAATAGAGTTCGACGCTATCGCTGAGGTCGAATCCTGCGTTGAACATGAACAGGAGGTCTTCCGATTTCCCATCGCCCGCCTTGTGCGTCTGCGTTCCGAGCAGGGCGAGATTGGGCGGCGTCTGGTTCTCAAAAAACGGAATCTGGTCTGGTCCTGAGCGCAGGGTCTGGTCGCGGTCGCGATACTCGGCGGTCAGGTTCAAAAATCCGCCGCCCACGCCGAACCCGGAATTGACGGAGGCGAAGAACGTATCACCATCATCGACGCTTTCGCCGGTCGGCTTGAAGTCCGTGCGGTGCTGCCCGAAGGTCGCGGTCGCCTCACCGCCCTCTGCCGCGTCTTTCAGGACGACATTGATCACGCCGGCGATGGCGTCCGATCCGTACTGCGCCCCCGCGCCGTCGCGCAGCACTTCGATGCGCTGGATGGCGCCGACCGGAATGCTGTTGAAGTCGACCGGGCTGGTGCCCTTGCCGAGTTTGGATTCCGTCGTCAGCGTCGCGGTCCCATGACGCCGTTTGCCGTTGACCAGAACGAGCACCTGGTCGGGGCTCAGGCCGCGCAGCTGTGCCGGCCGGACCACATCCGCGAAGTTCGAGTTCGACTGCCGTGGAAGGTTGAATGAGGGGACGAGTGACTGCAGCGCAGCGCCGGCTTCGCCCGGCAGCGAGGCCGAGCGGCGTATCGCATCAGGAAGCACAAGATCGATCGGCGCGAGACTTTCATCGACGCCGGTGCCGGCGGTTCGCGTGCCGACGACAATGACTTCCTCGAGCGGCGGCCCATCTTCTGCAGTCTGAGCGTGTCCGACACCGATCAAGCCGAGGCTGGAAGCACCCACACCCAAGACCGACTTGATGGCGATCCGCAATCCGTTCCGCATGACACGACCCCCGAAATAAGAATTTTTTACGCGTATTCAGTGTAGGCACGCGCAAAAGACCTGGTCAACGACGAATTTGAATACTCCACTCGGGCCCGGACCCGATTCGATAGTGATTCGCGAAGTCGCCCTGGTTGATCGCGAGCGACACGCTGTCCAGGCTGTTCATGTAAAGCAATGGCTTGCCGATCTCCGCGGCCCCGAAGGTCAAGAAATAGGGTGCGTCCAGGTTAAGGACTTCTTCACCGCCCTTCAGAATTCTTATCTTGAGCGGGTCGCCGATCGAGGCTCCCAGTTTGCCAAAGGTCTCGCGATCGACATTGGTCCAGAGGTTGCCGTAATTGCCGTCGGCGGTCTGCACATTTCCGTAGACGACACCGTCATCGAACCGAGCCCGCTCGTGCGGAATCGTGACGACTGCGGGCGGCAATTCGCGACCCACCTGTTCGAACGTGATGATGCCTGCCGCGAGCCGCGCCGCGGTGTACGCATAGACGTCGCGTCCATGGAAAGTGAACGACTTCTCGGAGTTCTTGCGCCGGTTGACCGCTTCGTCGATCTCGCGCACCGCCTCGATCCCGAGCCGCGGCACGACGAAGGTCAACGTGCCGTTGTCCGGCGTTACGAAGTAATGCCCGGACTTCGTCTTCAGCACGATCGACTTTCGATCCGTGCCGACACCAGGATCAACGACCGAGACGAACACCGTGCCGGCCGGCCAGTACTCGGCCGTCTGAACCAGGCGCAGGGCGCCCTGCCAGATGTTGAAAGGCTCGATGTGATGCGTGAGGTCGTAGATATGAATGTCGGGCGAGACCCCGACAGCGACACCTTTCATCGAAGCGACGGCGCCGTCGAGGGTGCCGAAATCCGATTGCAGGACGAGAATGGGCTGGGTCCCCGCAATTGCCGTGACAATCCACGCACTGAGCGCCATTCCAAGAAGCCAGCACCTGCGCATGGATTCGCTCTCCGTCAGGGGAGGTAAAAAATTCGGTTGCAGTCTGGTGCAGACTCTAACATCGAAAACGGGGTCGTTATGTGGGAGGCTAACGGTCCTGCGACGTTCCCGCCGGAACGTTTTTCGTCTGTTCGCGGTTTCGCATCAGCCAGTCGATTACGCCGACTTGATCCAGCGCCTCGCCTCTCCATCGGGTGACGGCGGTGCTCGGCGTGATGCGAACAGGCGCCGCCCACTCCGTTGATCGCGGCGCAGGACTGTCGAATGCCTGGCCATCCGGTTTGACGAACCGGAACGCCCCGTCATCAAGCGCCTGGATGACCACCCGCCCTTCATGCACGAGGCGGTGGTGGAAGCGGCAGAGGGTCATCAGGTTGGAGAGCTTCGTTTCGCCGCCATGGGCCCAGTGCTTGACATGATGGCCGTCGACATAACGCTTGAATGAACAACCGGGGAAGCGGCAGCCTTTGTCCCGGCAGCTTAAAGCCCTGCGGATGGCGGGCGGGATGGTGCGGGTCTTTCTTCCGACGTTGAGCGGTTCTCCCGACCCACCCTCGACGATGGAGATGAGGCTGGCATCGCAGGAGAGCCGTCGTGCCGTCTCCGCGGCGATGGCAGGTCCGTGCTCCAATTCACAACGCCCGGCATGACTGTGTCTCAGGGTCCCGCCATCCACATGCACCACGATCTGCTGTCTGTCTCCACCGGAGAGCTCCTGCGCACCGGAAGCGAGGAAGCTCTCCGCCAGCACAGCCAGCGCCTCGACCCGGCGCTTCCGGGACCGGTGCGCGTCATCGGTTGACACACTGTCAAAAGACGTTCCGGCCGGAACGTTTTTTGGAATCGGCAGGCTATCTTCGGCTACCTCGAGCGCCTTCTTGAACAGCGCCCCGATCTCGGCCGGCAGCCGGCCCCGGATCACGAGCGAGCCATCGGTGTCCGTGTAACAGGCGAAGGCCTGGTCGCGCTGCTGGATCGCATCTCGGGTCAGCTCCGCCGCATCCAGTGCGCGGCGATAACCCCGCGTCACCTGCTCCACGTGGCTCGCCGTCCCGCAGAGCGCGATGTTGAGGAGATAGTCCTCGTTCGTCGCATCCGCGACCCGGGTCAGTTCACGGGCCTTGGCGTAACTGACCCGGCCCTCGGCCATCGCGGCGGCAATCCGCGGCAGCTTGCCAAGCGCATGGGCGACCCGGACCCTCTCGCGTGCCGCGCCCAACCCGATCCCGCATTGCCAGTTGAGCCAATGGGCACAGGACTTCACGCCCCACTCGGCCCAGCCCCGACGCCGATCGAGCTCGGCAATCAATGCCAGGAATCGGGCATTCGCGGCATTCAAATGACCGGCGAGTTCGGTGATTTGATCGATCAGATCGGGCGTGGAAACCGATGAAATCAGGCCTTCCATGGCAGGCTCCAGAAGACTGTGTTTATACAAGGCCTATCCATTTAGCTCCACATACCCCAAGATGTGGGGGTGGGCGACAGCAGTGAGCGGTTGAGGGCGGGACGGGATTATCCGCGTGCCTGGGGCCAGTTCGTCGACTGGTTTGGCACCGAGGAAGGCTGCCGCCGCT
>JANLWE010000039.1:0-41609 GCA_031364365.1 Gammaproteobacteria bacterium
ACCGGCCCCGGGGCGGCCCCCCCCCCGCCCCCCCCCCCGCCGCACCCGCGGGAGCGCGCCCCGCGGCGGCCCGCTAGCCGTGTGGGGGGGGGGGCGCGCGCGCGCGTACGTCCCGGCGGCGCCAGCCCCCCAGCCCGCCCGTCACGGCGAACGCGCCGCACCCTCAACGCTTCTCCGGTTTCTCCGCCAGCATTTCCGGCCCGTGCAGGTCGAGCGGCCGACCGCGCTTGCGCAGGCGGATGTTGATCATCTCGACGCCGACCGAGAACGCCATCGCGAAGTACAGGTAGCCCTTCGGAATCTCGAAGTCGAAGGCTTCGGCGACGAGCGCAAGACCGATCAGGATCAGGAACGACAACGCCAGCATCTTGATCGTCGGGTGGCGGTTGATGAATTCATTGATCGGCCGCGCCATGAACATCATCACGATTACCGCGACCACGATCGCGGCGACCATGATCTCGACGTGCTTCGCGAGTCCGACGGCCGTGAAGACGGAATCGAGCGAGAACACAATGTCGATCAATCCGATCTGGATCACGACGCCCATGATCTTCGAGCGAAGCCTGACGTTGTGCGAACCGCCGTCGTCAGCACCCTCGAGCGCCTCGTGGATCTCATTGACACTCTTGACCAGCAGGAACAGGCCGCCGGCGAACAGGATCATGTCTCGTCCCGAGAAGTCCTCGGAAAACAGCGTAACGAGCGGCTCCTTCAGGCTGATTAGCCACGTGATCGAGAACAGGAGCCCGATGCGGGTGATCATCGCGAACGCGAGGCCAAGGGTGCGCCCGCGCTGCTGCAACTCGGGCGGAAGCTTCGAGACCAGGATCGACAGGAAGATGATGTTGTCGATACCGAGGACGATCTCGAGCAGGGCCAGCGTCAGAAAGGACACCCAGGCCGCGGGATCGGAAATCAACTCGATCACGTGCCCTCCACGGCAGGCGGCTCAGGGAAGCTCGTCGACTTCACCGCGCTTTTCGGGCGGCATGAAGTCCCGGCCCGAGGCGCCGAGATCGAGCGCGATCGCGCCCGCGACGTAGATCGACGAGTAGGTGCCGATGACGATTCCGATCGCGAGCGCCACCGCGAATCCGCGGAGAGTCTCGCCGCCAAGCACGGCTAGGAAGATCACTGACGACAAAGCGCTGCCAGAGACGATGATGGTCCGGGCGAGCGTCTCGTTGATCGCCCGATCGATCACTTCCGCAGGCTCCGCCTTCCGCATCGTCTTGAAGCGCTCGCGGATGCGGTCGAAGATCACGACCGTGTCGTTGACTGAATAGCCGAGGATGGTCAGCAGCGCTGCGACGACATTCAGATCGAACGGGATCCCGAGCAGGGCGATCGCACCGACCGCGACGATCGGGTCGTGCAGAGACGCCACCAGCGAGCCGACGCCGAATCGCCAGCGGAACCGGAGCGCAATGTAGATCAGCACGAGCAGCAGGGTCATCAGCACGGCGAGCGCGGCCTGCTCGCCGAGCTGCTGGCTGACCTGGGGCCCGACCGAATCTGTGCGGTTGAGCTTCACTGCGGGATCGATCGTCTCGAGCGCGGCAATCACGCGGTCGCCCTCAGTGCCGGCCACGCCCGCCACCGCCGGCGGCAGGCGCACTTCAAGCTCGGTCGCGGTGCCATAGGTGCGCACCTGGAAGTCCTCGATCCCACCTGCCGCGAGAGCCTCTCTGACCCGCTCGAGATCGACGGGCTGCGAGAATCCGACCTCGAACACGAGACCGCCGGTGAAATCCACGGTCAGGTTGAGCCCCCGCACGAACACGAGCGCGATTGAGGCGACGACGACTGCCGCCGACAAGACGTACCAGTAGCGGCGCAGCGCCATGAAGCGGATCGACGGGACTTGCTTGAGGAATTCCACTGCCCGCCCTCAGATCGCCAGCCGCTCGATGCGGCGGCGGCGACCGTAGACCAGGTGGATCAGCGCACGGCTGCCGATCAACGCCGTGAACATCGAGGTCACGATGCCGATGCAGAGCGTGACCGCGAATCCGCGGACCGGACCGGAACCGAACAGGAAGAGCACGCCGCCCGACATCAGCATGGTGACGTTCGAATCGGCAATCGCCGAGAACGCCTTGTCGAAGCCGGCGCTGATCGCCGCCCAGGGCGAGGCCCCGACGGCGATTTCCTCGCGTATTCGCTCGTAGATCAGGATGTTCGCGTCCACCGCAGTGCCAACGGTCAACACGATGCCGGCGATGCCCGGAAGCGTCAGCGCGGCGTCAAAGAACCCGAGCACGGCAACGATGAAAATAACGTTCGTCAGCAGCACGATGTCGGCAATCAGGCCGAATACCTTGTAGTACAAGATCATGAACGCGAACAGGACGACCGCCGCGACCGAGAATGCGAGAATTCCCGCCTTGATGTTGTCCTCGCCGACGCTCGGCCCGATCACGCGCTGTTCGACGATGATGATCGGAGCGGCCAGCGCCCCGGCGCGCAGCAGCTTCGCAAGCTCCGTGCCCTCCGCCGCCGAGAGCCCCGTGATCTGGAAATTATTGGAGAACACGCCGCGGATCGTCGCGACGCTGATGACCTCTTCCTTCGAACGGTCGATCGCGACCTCCTGCCCGTCCCGTTCGACCATCTCGCGCTCTTTCTCGAGGAAAACGACCGCCATCGGCCGGTTCAGGTTTTCGCGCGTGGTCCGGAGCATCTCGTCGCCGCCGCGGCTGTCGAGCTTGACGCTGACGGCCGGCTCGCCCTGCGAGGGCGCGAAGGACGCGTCGATCAGCTGCTCACCGGTTGCGATTACGTCGCGTTTCAGAAGTACGGGCGTGCCGTCCCGCTGCTTGTAAAGCTTCGTGCCGAGCGGCGCGCGACCCGTGCGCTCGGCTTCGAGCGGGCTGTTGACCGTGTCCACCAGGCGGAACTCGAGTGTCGCAACCTTGCCGAGCAGGCGCACGACCTCGGAGGCGTCCTGGACGCCCGGGACCTGCACCGCGATGCGATTCTGCCCCTGGCGCTGCACGACGGTTTCCGCGACGCCGAGCGCGTTGACGCGGTTTTCGAGTGCGGTGACGTTCTGCTGGATCGCGAACGATTGCCGGTCCTTGACCGCCGTTTCGCTCAAGGTGGCGGTCAGCGTGCCGGGCGAGCCGTCGGCTACGAGCGCGAGCTGGGCGTCGTAATCGAGGAGCGCCTTGCGAGCCGCGTCGGTCTGCGAGGCGTCCCGCAGGCTCACACGAACGGACATGCCGGAGACGGCGACTTCCTCGTAGGGAATGCGCGCGTCACGCAGCACTTTCCGGAAATCCCGCTCCATTCGCTGCAGCAGCTGGGCGACCGCGCCCTGCGCGTCGACTTCATAGACGAGCAGCATGCCGCCGCGAAGGTCCAGGCCGAGGCTCATCGGCTCGATGCCGAGCGCGTTCAGCCAGTCCGGCGCCCGCGAGGCATTCGTCAGCGCGATCGCGTACTGGCCCTCGAACCGGCGCTGGATCAGGTCGCGCGCCTTCAGCTGGTCGTCGACCGTTGCAAAGCGCGCCCACAGCCGGCCGTCGCCGTCGACGTAAATCTCCTCCTTCGGGATCCCCGCCTCCGTCAGCACGCCGCCGATCTCGCTCACGGACGACGCGTCAAATGCGGCGCGATCGCGGCTCGAAAGCTGCAGCGCCGGCGATTCGCCGTAGTAATTCGGAAGCGCAAACAGGAGCCCTGCCAACAGCAAGGCCGCCAACAAGGCTCCCTTCCAGAAGGGGTAACGTTGCACGCCGACTGCCTTCGCGGACGCTCAGGCGCCCTTGAACGTGCCTTTGGGCATCAATTGGGCGATCTGGGCCTTCTGCACCCGGATCGAAACCCCGGAGGCGACTTCGAGTGTCACGAAATTCTCCCCGACTTCGCCGACGCGGCCGAGGATGCCGCCATTGGTCACGACCTCATCGCCGGACGCGAGCTTGCCGACCATTTCGCGATGCTCTTTCGCGCGCTTGGTCTGCGGGCGGATCAGCAGGAAATAGAAGACGACGAAGATCAGCACGAGCGGCAGGATGGTGCCGAGCGTGCCGGCGGTCGTTCCTGAGGCCTGGGCCCAGGCGGGGGTGATAAAAAAGTCCATGTTCTTCCTCTGCGGGGGCCGGATCGACCGGCCCGGTTTTGGGCGCGCGATTATGGCACAGGCCCTGCGGCCACCCGTCGCCGCGGCTTGCGCAGCGCGACGCCGGCAGCGAACCGGGTCCGTGGCCGAGTTGGTAGCTGCGTCACAATTCTATCGGTCTGGAAGGTGATTATGTCAACACGTGAGACACTCGTGTTGGCCCGGGATAATCTCGCCGTACAAAGGGCCGCCGGGTCTCGGATCCTGCGGAGCCCGCAACGAAGAACGATCGAGGGGATGATTCGTGCGCAGCAGCGCAGTTCGGTGCATTTGTAAGTTTCTGACACGTCTTTCGCTTGCTGCCGCCCTTCTGGCGACCACCGCCCCCGCAGCCGCAAACAACAGCGTCGGCGCCTGGTCAAGCGTCAATTCCTGGCCGCTCATCGCGGTGCACGCGGTGCTCATGCCCGATGGTCGCGTCCTGAGCTACGGCACGACCGCGACCGGCCAGCAGACTGGCGTCTTCATCTACGACGTGTGGGATCCCGCCGCCGGGCTCAATGCCGGGCATCTGACGATGCCCAATACGACCGGCACGGATCTCTTCTGCAGTTCGCAGGTGGTGGTGCCTCAGGGCAACCTGGTTTTCATCGCCGGCGGCGACAACTGGACCGGCACCGGCACGACGAACACGGGCAATAACAACAGCAATACGTTCAACTACAACAGCAACACGCTCACGCGCAACAACAACATGAACCGGCCGCGCTGGTATTCGTCGTCCATCGCGCTGCCGAACGGCGAAATCTATGTTCAGGGCGGCTCCGGCGGCACCGACCGTCCGGAGATCCGCGGCACCAATGGCGTATTCCGGCTCCTGACCGGCGCCGATACGAGCGGGCTCGACTTCATGTTCCCGCGCAATTTCGTCGCACCCGACGGCAGGGTTTTCGGTTTCGACAGCGCGGGCCGCATGTACTACGTCAACACCAGCGGCACGGGCTCCGTGACGCTGGGCGCAACCTTCAGCGGTCCTACGGGATCCGACTCGAGCGCGGCGATGTACCGGCCGGGCAAGATACTGCAGTTCGGCGGCAATTCGAATACTGCACGGATCATCGACATTACGGGCGCCACTCCGGTCGTCTTGAACACGAATTCGCTCTCGTCACAGCGGCGGTTGGTCACGGCCACCGTTCTCGCCGACGGCCGCGTGCTTGCGACCGGCGGCAGCACCGTCTGGAACGAGATGACCGGCGTCAATTACAACGCCGAGATCTGGAATCCGACGACGGGCCAGTGGCTGGTCGGCCCGCCCGAGGCCCTCGCACGCTTGTATCACTCGACGGCGGTGCTCATGCCGGACGCCAGCGTCCTGGTCGCAGGCGGCGGAGCGCCGGGACCGCAGAACAACACGAACATGGAGATCTACTATCCGCCGTACCTCTACAACGCGGCGGGTGGATTCGCGACGCGGCCGGTGATCAATGATGCTCCCTCGACCATCGACATCGGCGAGACGTTCGGTGTCGGCATGGGCGGAACGGGGGCCATCGGCCGGGTCGCGCTGATCAAGACGGCCTCGGTCTCGCACAGCTGGAACACGGAGCAGCGTTTCATCGAGCTGACGTTTCAGCAGAGCGGCGCGCAGCTGACCATCCAGGCCCCGACCCACGCCGCCGACGCGCCGCCCGGTTTCTACCTGCTGTTCGTCCTCAGTTCGGCCGGTACGCCGTCGATCGCAAAGATCGCGAAGATCGGCGTCGCGGCCAACCCGAATCCGGCTATCACGCCGGTTCTCACCAATCCAGGCAATCAGTCCGGCCAGGCGGGAACACCGGTCACGACGCTCCAGCTTTCGGCCACGGATCCGAACGGCGATACGCTCATCTACGGCGCGAGCGGATTGCCGCCCGGAGTTTTCGTCAATTCATTGACTGGCGATATCAGCGGCACGCCCTCCGCGGCAGGCACGTTCAACGTCGTCGCGACCGCAAGCGATGGCGTCAACAGCGACTCCAAGAGTTTCGTCTGGACCATCGGTCAGGGACCGCCGTACGTCCTGAACACGCCGCCGCCGCCGAGTCCGGCGACCGTCGGCGCCACAGTGACTTATGAAGCAAGCGTGACGGGCGGCAATGGCGTCCAGTTCCAGTGGGATTTCGACGACGGCACGCCGCTCACGCCGTTCTCGTCCCAGACGACGATCACGCACCAGTTCGCGGAGCCCGGCATTCATTACGTCACGGTCACGGCGCGCGACGCGGGCGGGATTACGCAGTCGACGACGATCGTGCAGACCGTGTATTACCCGCAGACGGCCAATCGGCCGGCGGTTTCCAGCAATCTCGCGCTGGAGGACCGGCCGACGGGCGCCGACCGGCTGTGGGTCGTCAACCAGGACAATGATTCGGTCACTGTATTCAACACAAGTACCGGCGGCCGCCTGATACAGAGAAATGTCGGCACCGCTCCGCGTTCGATCGCCATCTCGTCAAACGGCGAGGCCTGGGTCACGAACAAGCTGTCGGCGACGATCAGCATCATCGATGTAGCGACGCGGGCCCTCGTCCGGACCATCGCGCTGCCCGCAGGCTCGCAGCCCTTCGGCATCGTCGCCTCCCCGACGGGCGGCGTGATGTACGTCGCCCTGGAAGGCACGGGCCGCCTGCTCAAGATCGACTCGGCGAGCGATGCGACGATCGCGAGCCTCGCTGTCGGCCCGAACCCGCGTCATCTCTCGGTGAGCGGGGACGGAAATCGCGTCTACGTCTCGCGATTCATCACGCCGCCGCTGCCGGGCGAGAGCACGGCGATCGTGCAGACACAATCCGGCGGACAGCCGGTGGGCGCTGAGATCATCGTGGTGAACGGACCCACGCTGGCGATCGAACAGACGCTCGTGCTGCGCCACAGCGATACGCCAGATGCCGAGAACGAGGGTCGCGGGATTCCGAACTACCTGGGCGCCGTCGCCATCGCACCGGACGGACGCTCCGCCTGGGTCGCGTCGAAGCAGGACAACGTCAAGCGCGGCGTGCGACGCGACGGGCTGAACCTCAACTTCCAGAATACCGTCCGTGCCATCAGCTCTCGGGTCGACCTCCTCGCCGGGGTTGAGGACTACGCGAAACGCATCGATCACGACAACTCCGGCATCGCGAGTGCGGTCGTCCACGACCAGCGCGGCGTTTATATGTTCGTCGCGTTGGAGACGAGCGGCTCGGTCGCCGTCGTCGACGCCTACGGTGGGGCCGAGATCTTTCGCTTCGCCGTCGGGCGCGCGCCGCAGGGACTCGCGCTCTCCGCGGACGGCCAGATGCTGTACGTAAGCAATTTCATGGATCGCACGGTCAGCGTTTTCGATCTCTCGACCCTGCTGGCCGATGGCATCGCGGACGTGCCGCTGGTTGCGACCTGGTCCGCCATCACGACCGAAAAGTTGTCCGCGCAGGTGCTGCTGGGTAAACAGCTTTTCTACGACGCGCAGGACACCCGACTCGCGCGAGACGCGTATATCAGCTGCGCGACCTGCCACAATGACGGCGGCCAGGATGGCCGCGTCTGGGATCTGACGGGCTTCGGTGAGGGACTCCGCAATACCGTGAACTTGCGCGGCCGCGCGGGTGCCCAGGGCTCCCTGCACTGGAGCAACAATTTCGACGAGGTGCAGGACTTCGAGGGCCAGATTCGAAACCTCGCCGGCGGCTCGGGCCTGATGACGAACGCCGAGTTCAACACGGGCACGCGCAGCCAGCCGCTCGGCGACCCGAAAGCGGGCGTCAGCGCCGACCTCGACGCGCTTGCGGCATACGTCAAGTCCCTCACCACGTTCGCGTCGAGCCCGCTACGCAACGCGGACGGCTCGCTCACTTCCGCGGCAACGGCCGGCAAGACGCTCTTTGGCTCAAAGAACTGTGCAAGCTGCCACGGTGGCTCCGCCTTCACGACGAGCGGCAGCAATAATCCGCAGGACATCGGCACTATCAACACCGACAGTGGCAACCGCCTGGGCGGCCCGCTGACCGGCATCGACATCCCGACCTTGCGCGATACATGGGCGACGGCCCCGTACCTGCATCGCGGCTCCGCGGCCACGATCAGCGACGCCATCGCGGCGCACAGCGGCACCTCGCTGACGGCCACCGAACTCGCCAACCTTGCGGCTTACGTGGCACAGATCGGTGGCCAGGAGCCAGCACCGGGTGGCGGCACGGGTAGCACGCCCGGTACCGGGACGGGTCTTGCGGGCAGCTACTTCAACAACACGACGCTTGCGGGCTCAGCCTTGTTGCAGCGGATCGAGCAAGTCAACTTTAGCTGGAGCGGATCGCCAGGCACAGGCGTGGAAGGCAACCAGTTCTCGGCACGCTGGATCGGCCAGGTCGAGGCAACCGCGACCGGCAACTTCCAGTTCCAGACGCGCTCCAACGACGGTGTGCGCCTTTGGATCAACGGCAATCTCGTCGTCGACAATTGGACGAGCCATGCGACCATCAACGACGTGACGGGCAACATCGCACTCACGAAGAACCAGCGCTACACAATTACGATGGAGTTCTACGACAACACGAACTCTGCCGTCGCCAAGCTGTACTGGAAACGGCCTGGCCAGACCACATTCGCCATCGTCCCGACCACACGCCTCTATGCCAACTAGGCTGGCCTTCGCCGCGCTAGCTTGTCTCTGCGGCATCGGCTTCGCCGACGGTGTAGAAACCACCGCGCTGCCGGCGCTCGAGCGCGTGTACGTGAATCCTGCGCCCGCGCCGATCGCCGATTTCACCCTGACTGATCAAAAAGGCAAACAACGGGCCTTTTCCAGCCTTCGTGGCCAGCCGGCGCTCGTTTTCTTCGGATTCACCCATTGCCCGAATGTCTGCCCGGACACGCTCTCACGGTTGAAAATCCTTCACGAGTCGCGTGAGGGCGCGCTGAAGTCCGCGCAAGTGGTCCTGATCAGCGTCGACGGCGAGCGCGACACGCCTGCGGCGCTAAAGGCCTATCTCGCGCCCCTGTCGCCCGACTTCATCGGACTGACCGGCGATCCGAAAACGACGGCGAAAATCGCCGCCGGGTTCGCCGCCGTGTTCTTCAAGGAGCCGCCCGGCAAGGACGGCAACTACAACGTCATGCATTCCTCGCAGGTCTTCGTCGTGGACAAGGCGGGACGCCTGCGCGCGTCCTTTGTCAACGCCTCGATCGAAGACATGGCGACGGTCACCGAGCTCCTGATCAAGGAACCCGGCTAAGGTATGTCCCGACGCACTGCGTGAAAGGCGGCGCGGAACGCTTCGAATGTCCCCGCCTCAATCGCCGCGCGCACGCGCGCCATCAGATTCAGGTAGTAGTGCAGGTTGTGCAGCGTCGCGAGACGCGGGCCCAGCATCTCGCCACAACGGTCGAGGTGCCGCAAATACGCGCGGCTGTAGTGGCGGCAGGTGTAGCAGCCACAATCCGGGTCGACGGGACCCGTATCGGTTGCATGACGCGCGTTGCGGATGTTCAGCACGCCCCAGGGAACGAACAGGTGGCCGTTCCGCGCATGGCGTGTCGGCATCACGCAATCGAACAGGTCTACGCCGATCGCCACTGCCTCGACCAGATCCTCGGGACGGCCGACTCCCATCAGGTAGCGCGGCTTTCCGCCAGGCATGGCTGGCAACAGCGCATTCAGCACGCGCTCGCGTTCGGCGGCAGGTTCCCCGACCGACAGGCCACCGATCGCCAACCCTTCAAAGCTTATCCGCTCGAGTCTCTCGAGCGATGCGCTGCGAAGGGCCTCATGCATGCCGCCCTGGATGATGCCGAATAACACGCCGTCGCCCGGCAGGGCGTCGAAGGCGCGACGACTCCGCTCCGACCAGCGCAGGGACAGTTCCATGGATTCGCATGCCTGGAGCTCGGGCGCCGGGTACGGCGTGCACTCGTCGAACACCATCGCGACATCCGAACCGAGCGCACGCTGGATCTCCATCGCCCGCTCGGGGTTCAGGAAGACTTCTGCGCCGTCGACCGGAGACCGGAAATGCACGCCCTCCTCCGACAGCTTCCGCATCGAAGCCAGGCTGAAGACCTGATAGCCGCCGGAGTCGGTCAGGATCGGCCGCTGCCAGTGCATCATTCCATGCAGTCCGCCGTGCGCGCGCACGACTTCCGCGCCCGGACGCAGCATCAGGTGAAACGTGTTCGCGAGCACGATCTCCGCGCCGCAGTCCACCAGCTCTTCGGGCGTGACGCCCTTGACGGTCCCATAGGTACCGACCGGCATGAAAGCCGGCGTCTCGACAGCGCCGCGCGCAAACTCGAGTTGTCCGCGCCGCGCCGCGCCGTCCTCCGCGAGCAGGCGGAAGTTCACGTGCGTGCCCGGCGCGGGTCGAGCGCGGCCGGATCGGGCGTGACGAACATGCAGTCCCCGTAACTGAAGAACCGGTAGCCTCCGGCGATCGCATGATGATAAGCGGCGAGCACGCGTTCCCGCCCCGCGAATGCGGCGACGAGTACGAGCAGGGTCGACTCCGGCAGGTGAAAGTTCGTCAGAAGCGCGTCGACAACCCTGAAGCGGTAGCCCGGCCGGATGAAGATATCCGTTTCGCCGTCGCGTGCCTCGAGCGCCGCGCCCGCCGCCGCGGACTCGAGCGCCCGCACGACCGTGGTGCCGACTGCGATCACGCGCCCGCCCTGCCGTCTGGCCGACTCGATCGCGTGCACGGTTGCCGGTGACACCCGGAAACGCTCCGCATGCATGCGGTGCGATTCGAGATCATCGGCACGCAGCGGCTGAAATGTGCCGGCGCCGACGTGCAGGGTCAGGCGTTCGATCGCGACTCCGGACCCGCGGATCCTGGCCAGCATGTCCTCATCGAAATGCAAACCGGCCGTCGGCGCCGCGACGGCGCCGGGTGATTCCGCATAGACCGTCTGGTAGCGCTCGCGGTCCGCGTCGTCCGCGGCGCGCGCGACGTAAGGCGGCAGCGGCACGCTGCCGTGCGATTCGAAGTACGGCAAGGCCGCCCGGTCAAGCTCGAGTTCGTAGAGCTCCCCGTGACGTGCGAGGACGCGCGCGACGGCCCCCGCAGGCAGCGCGACCATCGTGCCCGGACGCAGGCCCTTGCTCGCGCGCGCCTGCGCGAGAAAGCGCTGGTCGCCCAGGATCCGCTCCAGCAGGATTTCGCAGGCCCCGCCACTCGTCTTGCGTCCGGACAGCCGGGCCGGCAGTACCCGCGTGTCATTGAGCACCAGCAAGTCACCGGGGCGCAGTAGAGACGGCAGGTCCACAAACTGCAGGTCACGGACCGCGCCGTTTGCGCCGTCGAGCGCGAGCAGGCGGCTCGCCGTGCGCCGTGGCAACGGCCGGACCGCGATCAGTTCCTGTGGCAGCGGATAGGAAAAGTCTGCGCGGCGCATGGCTGCACCTGCCCTTGCAACGTCCTGGCCATCGAAACACCCCACCAAGGAAGCGCTGCTTGCCACAACAGATTCAGTGGTGCCCGGAGAGGGGGTCGAACCCACACATCCTTTCGGATACCAGATTTTGAGTCTGGCGCGTCTGCCAATTCCGCCATCCGGGCCTGCGCCACCGGCGAGTATACAATCGAACCGATGAACTTCTGCCCGAGTTGCGCCGCGCCCGTCCTGCGGCGCGTTCCCGAAGGCGATCACCTGCCGCGTTTCGTCTGCACGACCTGCGGCACGATCCACTACCGCAATCCCAAGCTCGTGACGGGCTGCATCCCGGAGTTCGACGGGCGCATTCTCATCTGCCGCCGCGCCATCGAGCCGCGCCGCGGCTACTGGACCATTCCGGCCGGGTTCATGGAGGTCGGCGAGACGCTGCAACAGGCCGCGGCGCGCGAATGCCAGGAAGAGGCGCTCGCGCACGTCGAGATCGGTGGTCTCTGCGCAATCGTGCACGTGCTGCATGCCGAGCAGGTGCACGTGATGTTCCACGCCACGCTCGCCATTCCGTCGTACGGTGTCGGCGCCGAAAGCCTGGAAGTCGAGTTATGCGACGAGCGCGCGCTGCCCTGGGAAGAGCTCGCGTTCAAGAGCGTCGAATTCACGTTGCGCCGCTATTTCGAGGATCGCGCCACAGGCAGGAACGGACTGCATTTCCACACGATCGAATGAACGCCGCACGGCGACGCTATGGCACAATGTGCGACTGACAATCCGGGCCGGGAGTTCTGTTGATGACGTTCGTCGTCACCGAAACCTGCATCAAGTGCAAGTACATGGATTGCGTCGAGGTCTGTCCTGTGGATTGCTTCCACGAGGGACCGAATTTCCTCGTGATCGATCCCGAGGAGTGCATCGACTGCACGCTGTGCGAGCCTGAATGCCCGGTCGAGGCGATTTTTTCCGAAGAAGAAGTCCCGGCGGGACAGGAAGCGTTCCTCGCCCTCAATGCCGAGCTCGCAAAGGAATGGCCGGTCATCACGCAGCGCGGCGAACCGCCGGCGGATGCGGACGCTTGGAAGGACACTCCGGACAAGCTGCCGCTGCTCGAGCGGTAGGCCTCAGTTTGTCGCGTCGACCGAAGGTTTCGACAGGTATTCGGCCATGCTTGCAGGCGGCATATAGCCCGCAAGGTATTCGCCGGTGTCGGTGAAGATTCCGGGCGTCCCGCGGATACCGAGCTTTTGGCCAAGTTCGTATTGCGCGGCCACCGGTGTCGCGCACTTTGCGGCCTTGAGGGTCTCGCCGCGCTTGGCGCGGGTCAGCGCCTCTTTCCGGTCCGGACTGCACCAGACCGCCTCGGCCTTTCGCCAGGCCTCGGTATCCGGGCCGTTCCGCGGGTACATCAGGTAGCGCACGCGGAATCCGAGCCGGTTGAACTCAGCAATCTCCTGGTGCATCCGGCGGCAATACGTGCAGTCCACGTCGGTAAAGACGGTGAGCGTGTGGCGCACGGGTCCGGCCGGCGAGAACACAATCGCATCCGCGTCCTTGACGTCATTCAAAAGCGCGAGCCGTCCCCGCGCGCGGAGATCCTCGGTGAGATTGTGCTTGGACTCCATGTCGAAGACATCGCCTTCGACATAGAAGCGCCCGTCGGCGGAGACGTAGCCGACCTCGGTTCCGGACTGGACTACGTAGAGGCCTTCGATCGGCGACAGGCGCACGTCCTCGACCTTGATGTCGAGCCGGCGCGCGATCTCGGCGCGGAGGTCGGGTTTCGCCGGCGGTGGCGCGGCGTTGGCCACGCCTGCGAGCGCGATCATCGCGGCGGCCGGGAGGATCTGACGAAAGACTGGGTTCACGCTGGCCTCAAAGCTTGGAGTGACAGCCATTGGACCACGGCAATGGGCCGTGGTTCGGGTTCAGGCCGCCAGTCTATCAGCCGCGCGGGTGGTGCTGCGCGTGCAGCTCTTTCATGCGTTCGCGCGCCACGTGCGTATAGATCTGCGTGGTCGAGAGGTCGCTGTGGCCGAGCAGCATCTGCACCACACGGAGATCCGCGCCGTGGTTCAACAGGTGGGTCGCGAACGCGTGACGGAGCGTATGCGGCGAGAGTTCCTTCTCGACGCCACCTTTCTTCGCGTAGCGCTTGATGATGTGCCAGAAGGCCTGGCGCGTCATGCGGTCTCCGCGCCGCGTCGGAAACAGGTGATCGGTCTGGCGATCGAGCAGGATCTCCCCGCGCGCGCCGCGCACGAATTCGTTCAGCCAGCGCACGGCTTCCTCGCCGAGCGGGATCATCCGCTCGCGATTGCCCTTGCCGACGATGCGCAGCACGCCCTGATTCAGGTTCACCTGGCTGTGCCGCAGGCTCACGAGCTCGGAGACGCGGAGTCCCGTCGCATACAGTACTTCGAGCATGGTGCGGTCGCGATGGCCGAGCGGATCCGTGGTTTGCGGCGCGGAGAGCAATGATTCGATCTGGGCCTCGGTCAGGGACCGCGGCAGGGAGCGGCCGATCTTCGGCATCGCGATCTGCGCGGTCGGATCTTCCTTGGCCACCCCTTCACGCACTAGGTAGCGGAAGAAGCGGCGGAAACTGGACAACTGGCGCGCGGTCGAGCGCGGACGCGCTCCCGTCTCCACTCGCCAGGCGATAAATGCCAGCAGGTCGTTTCGCGTCGTGCGATCGAGCACCGTACCGCGCTTGCGCAGCCAGCGGGTGAGCGCCGTCAGGTCGGCGCGGTAGGCGGCGAGCGTGTTTGGCGACAGCCCACGCTCCATCCAGACCGCGTCGAGAAAACGCACGATCATCGGTTCGACGGCCTCTCCTGCCGCACCGGCGGTCGCGAGTGTCGCCGCCCGCACCGAAGTCGAAGATTTCATTGCTGCGCTCATGTACCTGCCCTGCTTTCCGGCGCGGACAGCCGTTTCGTCGCGGGTTCGCGCACGGCGGGCTGGTGCGACAGAATGCAGGCGCAGTATGGTTCGCCGCTGACGGAATCGAACGTGACCTGTCTCACAGACCCCCATGACCATTAACATAACCGGAACCAGTTCACAGTACGCGCCGCTGCAAGGCGGCTGCCAGCAATGACCTGGAATCCGTTCCGCCTGATCTGGGGACTCTGGGTCTGGCTGCTGACTATCCCGCTGCTGCTGGTCGCGACCCTTCCCATCCTTGCGTTGCCGAAACTCGAGACGCGTCGTGCCTTCGCGGGCCTGGCCTGCCGCATCTATTTCCGGCTGTGCGGGTTGCCGGTCCGCACGCTCGGACTCGAACGGCTGCCCGCGGCCGCCTGCATCATTGTTGCGAATCATGCGAGCTACATCGACGGCCCACTCCTTTTTGCGTGCCTGCCGCCGCGTTTCGGATTCGTGATCAAGAAAGAAGCATCGCGGTTGCCGCTGGCCGGCCGGATGCTCGAGCGCCTGGGGCATCATTTCGTCGAGCGCCAGAACCGCCACGAAGGCGGCAGTGACGCGCGGCGCATCCTGCGCTCCGTCGAGCAAGGACAGGCGATCGCCTTCTTTCCCGAAGGCACCTTCAGCCCCGAGCCCGGGCTCGCGCGCTTCCACGGCGGCGCATTCGCCGCTGCGGCGCGTGCCGGCGTCCCGGTCGCACCAATCGCAATCCGCGGTACACGCCGCGTGCTCGGCGGGGGAAACATCGTTCCTCGCTGGGGTCGAATTGAAGTCGAGGTCCTCGAGCCGCTGCCCGCGAAGACCGGCGCCGGCGACGCCGCGGCGATGCTCAGGGACGAGGCCCGGGCCCGGATCGGCGCCGCGCTCGACGAACCGCTGCTCTAAAAGGGGACGCTACCCTTTTCCGGCACTCACCTTTCGCGGCCGCCCCCGAGGTCGTTGCAGAATCTGGCGGCCTGTTGCTCTCTCCAGTGCATCAATGAAACTTGGCGAGCCACACGGTAGCCCTTTGTGGGTATTGCGTCGCAGCATGGCGAGGCTTTCCGACTCGTCGCCCGCCGCCAGCCATCCCGACCAATCGCCGATGCCTTCAACCTGGCGGCGCCACCATGGCTTCGAAGTCAGCAGCGAATCGACTCTGAGACCGCAGTGTCCGGCGGCACTGGACCACGGATAGTTTTCCGCCCGGTCCGTCAATTTCGCCCGGACGGGATTGAGTTCGACGTAGCGGATTGCATTCCATAGGTAAATTTCATCCAGCGGCGACGAGAAGTATCGCCCCTGCCAGACGCGCCCATTTAATCTCCGCACTCGATTGAAATGTTGCGCATAGCGCATATGCAATGGCTTCATCGCTCGGTGCAGTGCATGCGCAGTCGCCGGCACTACGACCATGTGCACATGATTGGGCATCAGGCAATAGGCAAGGACATCCAAATCGTGTCGCTCTGCGTATTCCCGAAAGTAATTCAGATAGGCATGACGGTCTGTATTGACGAAGAACACTTGTTCGCGACGATTGCCCCGTTGTGTTACGTGATGCGGAACTCCGGGAAAGACAACGCGCGCGATGCGGGGCATTGACCGACGCTAACATGCGCGATCCACGTCGAATGCAACGCAAAGTCCCCACAACGAATCGAAAAGACGAAAAAGGGTAGCGTCCCCTTTTACATGTTTCGGCGGTACTGGCCGCCGACGGCGTAGAGCGCGCGTGAGATCCGCCCAAGCGACGCGGACTTCACCGTTTCCATCAGTTCCGCGAACACGTTGCCCTCGGCGGCGGCGGCGGCCTGGAGCTTCTCCAATGCCGCCTCCTGCGAATTCGCATGCACCTCGTTGTAGGCACGAACCGCGACGACCTGGGCCTGCTTTTCCTCCTCGGTTGAGCGGATCAGCTCGGCATTCCGGTTGTCGTCGCTGCCGCCGTGTTCCGGCAGGAAGGTGTTGACCCCGACGATCGGGAGGCTGCCGTCGTGTTTCTTGTGCTCGTAGTACAGCGACTCCTCCTGGATCTTTCCGCGCTGGTACATCGTCTCCATCGCGCCCAGGACGCCGCCCCGCTCCGAGAGGCTCTCGAACTCGGCGTACACCGCCTCCTCGACGATCTCCGTGAGACGCTCGATCGCAAACGATCCCTGCCACGGGTTCTGGTTCTGGTTGAGCCCGAGCTCGCGCGCAATGATGAGCTGGATCGCAACAGCCCTCCGCACGCTCTCCTCGGTCGGTGTCGTGATCGCCTCGTCGTAGGCGTTCGTGTGCAGGCTGTTGCAGCTGTCGAAAAGCGCGTACATGGCCTGCAACGTCGTCCGGATGTCGTTGAACTGGATCTCGCGCGCGTGCAGCGACCGTCCCGAGGTCTGCACGTGGTACTTGAGCATCTGGCTCCGCGGCGACGCCCCGTAACGTTCGCGCATCGCGCGGGCCCAGATCCGGCGCGCAACGCGGCCGATAACCGCGTACTCGGGGTCCATGCCATTCGAGAAGAAGAAGGACAGGTTCGGCGCGAAATCGTCGACTTTCATGCCGCGGGACAGGTAGTACTCGACGATCGTGAATCCGTTCGCGAGCGTAAAGGCGAGCTGCGAAACGGGATTCGCGCCCGCCTCCGCGATGTGATAACCGGAGATTGAGACGGAATAGAAATTCCGCACGCGGTTGTCGCTGAAGAACTGCTGCACGTCGCCCATCATCCGCAGCGCGAACTCGGTCGAGAAGATGCAGGTGTTTTGAGCCTGGTCTTCTTTCAGGATGTCCGCCTGGACCGTGCCGCGCACGCGCGCGAGCGCGTCGGCGCGGAGCCTCGTGTAGGTTTTGGCATCGACGAACTGGTCGCCACTCACGCCGAGCAGGCCGAGCCCGCTGCCGTCATGGCCTGCCGGCAGCTCGCCGCGATACCGCGGCCGCTCGCGGCCCGCGAACAATTTCACGATCTTTGCTTCTGCCGCCGCCCAATCGCCATTCTCGCGCAGGTGGCGCTCGACCTGCTGGTCGATGGCCGTGTTCATGAACATCGCGAGAATCATCGGCGCGGGGCCGTTGATCGTCATCGAGACCGAGGTCGACGGGGCGCTCAGGTTGAATCCTGAATAAAGCCGCTTCATGTCGTCGAGCGACGCGATCGAGACGCCCGAGTTTCCGATCCGGCCGTAGATGTCCGGTCGCTCGTCGGGGTCTTCACCGTAGAGCGTCGTCGAGTCGAAGGCTGTCGAGAGGCGGGTCGCCTGGTGTCCGCGCGCCAGGTAATGGAAGCGGCGGTTGGTCCGCTCGGGCATGCCCTCGCCCGCGAACATGCGCGTCGGATCCTCATCCTCGCGCCGGTACGGATAGATGCCGCCTGTGTACGGATAAGCGCCCGGCAGATTCTCGGTCAGCAGGAAAGCGAGCTGCGCTCCCCAATCTTCGAAACGCGGGGTCGCGATCTTGGGGAGCTTCAGATGAGAAAGTGATTCGCTGTAGTTCGGGCCGCGCACTTCGCGCTCGCGGACCTGGTAACTGAATTCATCCGCAGCCGCCGCCGCCCGTCGCGCCGGCCATTCCTTGAGCAGCGCGATCCCTTCCGCGCCAACGTCGTCGAGCGCGGCGTTGTACTCACGCCGGAGGCGCTCGATCGACGCGTCTCCGCCCGCGATCTGATGGTCGCCATACCGATCGAGAGCGGCGGGAAGCGCTGCGTCACCGAGTGCAGCGAGCGCCCGGTGCAGTCCCTGGGCCCGGCCCGCGGCTTCAGCGGCGGCGGCAGCCGCACGCTGCGCCCCGCGCCCGCCGGCGGCGATTTCGGCGAGATAGCGCACTCTCGACCCCGGGATGACGGCCTGGCGCTTTGGCGGGCCAAGCGGCTCCAGGCCATCGGGACGCCACGGGCGCAAGCGTCCCCACTGGTCCTGCAGCCGGACGCAGAGCGCGCTGAAAAGCACGTTGACGCCGGCATCATTGAACTGGCTCGCGATCGTCGGATAGACCGGCAGCTCCTCGGGTGGCGTCTTGAAGAGCTTCCGGTTGCGCGCGACCTGCTTGCGCACGTCGCGCAAAGCGTCTTCCGCGCCCCGCTTCTCGAACTTGTTGAGCGCGATGAAATCTGCGAAATCCAGCATGTCGATTTTCTCGAGCTGGCTCGCGGCGCCGTAATCGGCTGTCATGACGTACATCGAAAGATCGACAAGATCGACGATCTCCGTATCACTCTGGCCGATGCCCGCCGTCTCGACCACGATCAGGTCGAATCCCGCCGATTTCAGCAGCTGTATCGTGTCCGCGAGCACGGCGGAGGTTGCGAGGTGCTGGCGTCGCGTCGCAAGCGAGCGCATGAAAAGCTGCTCGTTCGCGAGCGAATTCATCCGGATGCGGTCACCAAGCAGCGCGCCGCCGGAACGGCGCCGCGTCGGGTCCATCGCGACAACGGCCACTCGCCGGTCCGGGAAGAATCGCACGATGCGGTTCAGGATCTCGTCAGTCAGCGAGGACTTGCCGGCGCCGCCCGTGCCGGTGATGCCGAGGACCGGCGGCCGCATGAGGGTCTTCGCGGCCAGGCTCCTGACCCGCGTCACCGCGCTCTCGTCGCCGCCCTGTTCGAGAAGCGTGATTGCACGCGCGAGATTCACCGGGTCGTCGGCCGAGACCGCGCCGCCGTCGAAAACGGGGCGCGGCGTCTCACGCACGCGGCGCAATACGTCCTCGATCATGCCGTCGAGGCCGAGCCGTAGGCCGTCATCGGGCGTGTAGATCTTCGCGACGCCGTAAGCCTCGAGTTCTTCGACTTCGTGCGGCGCGATCGTGCCACCACCGCCGACGACGACTTTCACGTGGCCGGCACCCTGGTCGCGAAGCATGTCCACCATGTAGCGGAAATACTCGTTGTGGCCGCCCTGGTAGCTGCTGACTGCGACTCCGTCGGCATCCTCCTGGATCGCCGCGCGCACGATGTCGGCTACGCTACGGTTGTGCCCAAGGTGCACGACTTCCGCCCCGTGTGACTGGAGGATCCGGCGGATGATATTGATCGCGGCGTCGTGACCGTCGAAGAGCGAAGCGGCGCTCACGAAGCGCAAGGGCCCGCGCGCCGCGTCAGCGGCTTTGTCGATGCGTTCAGCCGGGCTGCTCATCGGGAATCTCCAGCGCGCCGGAATGACAGTTTAGCGTTGCAAGCCGGGACCTGCGATGCTGTCATTGCGTCAGCGGGGGAATGCAACGGGAGAGCCGCTTGGTCGATTCCGGGCAGGAAGTCTGTTCGACGCGGGACGCCGCCGATCGCCTCGGCGTTTCGCTGCGTACAGTGCAGCTCTGGTCCGAAGCCGGGTTGCTGCGCGCCTGGAAAACGCCCGGCGGTCACCGGCGCATCCTGACGGCCTCGATCGACGAACTGCTTCAGCGCCGCACCGGAAGCATCTCGCGGCGCGCACCCAGCGGCAGCTACGAGGTGCTGATCGTCGAAGACGAGCCCGACTTCCGGCATCTGTTTGAATTGCATCTGCGCTCCTGGGGGCTGCCGATTCACCTGCAATGCGTACCGAGCGGATTCGACGCCCTGCTCGCGATCGGCGCGTCGCGGCCGGATCTCCTGATCACGGACCTGCGCATGCCGGGCATCGACGGATTCGAGATGCTCCGGGCGCTCCGCGCCTCCGGAGCGATCAGCGAACTCGAGATCATGGTTGTGACGGCGTTGACTGAGCACACGATCGCCGAACGTGGCGGACTGCCCGCGGGCGTGACCGTGCTCTTCAAGCCCCTGCGATTCGGGGAGCTGCGGCAGCGCCTTGGCCAATTGCTCGAACATTGGCAGCGCGCCGAGGCCGGCTGAGCCGGCGCTGGCCCAGGGCGACAGCCGCCCTTTTGCAGGGCAAAATAGACCCCATTCACTCGTCCAGGAACCCTCCCATGGCCAGCGATCCTGTCGTCATTCTCGCAGCCCGTCGTACGCCTATCGGGGCGATGCTCGGCGTTTTCGCCAGCGTTCCCGGTCACGCACTCGGAGCGGCATCGATCCGCGGGGCGCTGCAAAGCGCCGGTGCTGACCCCGGAATTGCGGGCGAAGTCATCATGGGCTGCGTGCTGCCCGCGGGCCAGGGCCAGGCGCCGGCGCGTCAGGCCGCGCTCGCGGCCGGGGTGCCGCAGTCGGTTCCGGCGACCACAGTCAACAAGATGTGCGGATCCGGGATGCGCGCCGTCATGTACGGCGCCGACCAGATCATGGCCGGCAGCGCGGAGTTCGTGATCGCGGGCGGGCTCGAGTCGATGACCAACGCGCCCTATCTCCTGCCCAAGGCCCGCGCCGGCTATCGCCTGGGTCACGGCGAGATCATCGACCACATGTTCTACGACGGATTGCAGAGCCCCTGGGACGGCAAGCTGATGGGCTGCTTCGCCGATGCGACCGCCGCGAAATACGGGTTCAGCCGCGCCGACCAGGACGCCTTTGCGGCGGAATCGGTGCGCCGTGCAGTCGCCGCCGTCGAATCGGGCGCCTTCGAGGCGGAGATCGCGCCGGTCACGATCAGCGATCGCAAGGGCGAGCGCGTGATCTCCCGCGATGAAACGCCGTTCACCGTGTCGCTCGAAAAGATAGCGAACCTGAAACCCGCGTTCGGCAAGGACGGCACCGTGACTGCCGCGAGTTCCTCGTCGATCGCCGATGGCGCCTCGGCCCTGCTGCTCGCGAGTGCAAGCGCCGCGGCCAGGGCCGGGCTCAAGCCGATTGCAACGATCGTCGCCCACGCAAGTCACGCGCACGCGCCGGAGTGGTTCACGACTGCGCCGGGCGGAGCAATCAAGACGGTCCTGAAGCGCGCCGGATGGCAGGCGGCGGATGTCGACCTCTATGAGATCAACGAGGCTTTCGCCGTCGTCACGATGGCCGCGATGAAGGACATCGGCATCGCGCATGATCGCGTGAATGTTCACGGCGGCGCCTGTGCGCTCGGACATCCGATCGGAGCGACCGGGGCAAGAATCATGACAACGCTCATTCATGCGCTGAAGCGCCACGGCAAGAAGCGCGGGCTTGCCGCACTTTGCATCGGCGGCGGCGAGGCGACGGCGATTGCGATCGAACTCAGCTGAGGCCTGAAACCGCAGCATTGAGATCCTCGCCAACCTCGGTCGAGAGCGGAATTCCCGCGACCTCGTAGCCGCGCCGGAAGTCGCGGACGTGGCGGGTCATCCATTCGGCCGCGCTCTTCGGATCACGCGCCTTGACCGCCGCGACAATCTCTTTCTGGGCCGACTCGATGCGTGAGCGTGCCTGAGGTACGCGGTCGATAATCACCGCGAGGCTCGGCTTCAGGAGCCGCAGCAACGGCTCATTCAGGAGCGTGAAAACCGGGTTCGCGCCGGCTTCGCCCAGTGCGTCGAAAAAACCCGCGACATCGCCGACCGCGAGCTCGCGCTCGCCCTGGCGTGCTGCGAAACGCAGTGCGGTGGCTTCAAGCTGCGCGAGCGCCTTCGGCGAACGCCGCTCCGCGGCAGCCGCCGCAATGCCCGGCTGCACAGCCTGCAGGGCTTCCCAGACATCCACGACGCGCGCGCGATGCAAGGCAAACGCCTGCGACAGGCCGCCGCCGATCGTTTCGCGCGTCGGGCGGGTCACATAGAGGCGCTTGCCGCCACGGCGCCGCCCCAACAGGCCGTTGCTTTCGAGTTTCCGGAGTGCTTCCCGAACCGTCGACCGGTTGACCTCAAACTGGCGGGCAAGCTCGGTCTCGGTGGGCAGTCGCTCACCTTCCGGCAGTTCGCGGCGCAGGATCCGGGTCCGGATCACTTCCGAAACCCGGAGATAGGCCGGGGCATAGCCAAGCGGTTCGAACATACGTCCCTTTTTTCAGTCTCAATCTTGCTTGTCTGATTGTCGGACAATAAAATACTCCTGGCAAGCCTGACCGGCCAATCGGAGGCCTCAATGTTCCCAATCGATTTCGATTTCGCGCTGGGGCCCCGCGTCGACGAGCTGCGCCACGCGGTCCGCGAATTTGCGCTCCGCCGCATCGCGCCCCAGGCCGACGAGATCGACCGCAGCAACCGCTTTCCGCGCGAGCTATGGCCGGAGTTGGGCGCCATGGGCCTGCTCGGCATGACGGTTCCCGAGGAATACGGCGGGCTCGGCTTCGGCTATCTCGAGCATGTCGTCGCGATGGAGGAAATCAGCCGGGCCTCGGGCTCGATCGGCCTCTCCTACGGCGCGCATTCGAATCTCTGCGTGAATCAGCTTCGCCGCTTCGGCACCGACCAACAGATGCGGCGGTTCCTGCCTCGGCTCGTGAGCGGGGAGGACGTCGGGGCACTCGCCATGAGCGAGTCCGGTTCCGGGTCCGACGTCATCTCGATGCGCACCCGGGCCGACCGCAAGTCGGACGGCTGGGTGCTGAATGGCAGCAAAATGTGGATCACGAACGGACCGGAAGCGGACACGGCTGTGATCTATGCGACGACGGATCCGGGCAGCGGCGCGCGCGGCATCACCGCCTTTATCGTCGAGCGCGGCATGAAGGGCTTTCGCGCGGCGCAGAAACTCGACAAGCTCGGCATGCGCGGCTCCGACACCTGCGAACTCGTGCTCGAGGATTGTCTCGTGCCGGATGCCAATCTGCTCGGTAAACCGGGAGGCGGCTCCGAAATCCTGATGTCCGGTCTCGACTACGAACGTCTGGTGCTGACCGGCGGCCCGCTCGGGCTGATGCGCGCTGCGCTCGATCTCATCGTCCCCTACCTGCACGACCGCGAGCAGTTCGGGCGGCCGATCGGCAGCTTCCAGTTGATGCAGGCCAAGCTCGCGGACCTCTACGCCGCCTGCAATGCCTCGCGCGCCTACGCCTATTCGGTTGCGCGCGCCTGTGACGCCGGACGAACGACACGTTACGACGCGGCGGCTTGCCTGCTCGCGGCCTCGGAGCATGCGACCCGCGCGGGACTCGAGGCAATCCAGGTTCTCGGCGGCAACGGCTACATCAACGAATATCCAGCGGGCCGCATCCTCCGCGATGCGAAGCTCTACGAAATCGGCGCGGGGACGAATGAAATCCGCCGCATGCTGATCGGCCGCGAACTGCTCAAGGCGACCGCCCCATGACGCGCATCGCTTCACGGGTCGACGCCGGCAGCGCCGACCATCGCGACAACGCTGCGCACATGGAGTCTCTCGTCGCCGAGTTGCGCCGCAGGCAGAACGAAGCCGCGATCGGCGGCGGCGACGAAGCCCGCGCGAAGCACCTTGCACGCGGAAAGCTGTTGCCGCGCGACCGTATTGAGGCGCTGCTCGATCCGGGCAGCCCGTTTCTCGAGATCGCCCCGCTCGCGGCGGCCGGCATGTACGGCAACGACGCGCCGGCCGCGGGCATCGTCGCCGGCATCGGGCGCATTCACGGCAACGAGTTGCTGGTGGTCGCGAACGACGCGACGGTGAAAGGTGGTACCTACTACCCCATCACCGTGAAGAAACACCTGCGCGCGCAGGAGATCGCGCTCGAGAATCGCCTGCCATGCGTCTATCTCGTCGATTCGGGCGGTGCTTTCCTGCCGTTGCAGGATGAGGTGTTCCCGGACCGCGAGCACTTCGGCCGGATCTTCTACAACCAGGCGCGCCTCTCGGCGGCCGGTATCCCGCAGGTGGCGGTCGTCATGGGTTCCTGCACCGCCGGCGGCGCCTATGTGCCCGCGATGTGCGACGAGTCGATCATCGTTCGCAACCAGGGCACCATCTTTCTCGGCGGCCCGCCGCTCGTCAAGGCCGCAACCGGTGAAATCGTGGATGCGGAAACGCTCGGCGGCGGCGACGTTCACGCGCGCACATCCGGCGTCGTCGATCACCTCGCCGACAACGACGCGCATGCGCTCGCGATGGCGCGTGAAATCGTCGGTAGTCTGAATCACCGGCCTGCCGCCTGGCTCGGGCGCCGCGAGGCCGCCGATCCCGCCTGCGCTGCCGAGCAACTCTACGGCATCGTGCCGCACGACCTGCGCCAGCCCTACGACGTCCGCGAAGTGATCGCGCGCCTGGTGGACGGTTCGGAGTTCCACGAATTCAAGGCGCTCTACGGGAAGACGCTGGTCTGCGGCTTCGCCCACCTCTGGGGTTATCCGGTCGCGATACTCGCGAACAACGGAATCCTGTTCTCCGAATCGGCACTGAAAGGCGCGCATTTCGTGCAACTCGCCAATCGCCGTCGCGTGCCGCTGCTGTTCCTGCAGAACATCACCGGATTCATGGTCGGCAAGCGCTACGAGAGCGGCGGAATCGCGCGCGATGGCGCGAAGATGGTCACGGCCGTCGCCTGCTCAACCGTGCCGAAACTCACGGTCGTAATTGGCGGCTCCTTTGGTGCAGGCAATTACGCGATGTGCGGGCGAGCCTACGGTGGGCGCTTCCTGTGGACCTGGCCCAACGCGCGCATCTCGGTCATGGGCGGCGAACAGGCCGCGAGCGTGCTCGCAACCGTGCGGCGCGACGGCGTCGAGGCGAAAGGCGGATCCTGGCCCGAAGCCGACCAGAACGAATTCATGACCGGCATCCGCGATCAGTACGAACGCCAGGGCAATCCCTATTACGCCACCGCGCGGCTGTGGGACGACGGCGTCATCGATCCGCTCGAGACCCGCCGCGTGCTCGGACTCGCGCTCGAAGTCGTGGCGCGCGGACCAGCGCCGCTGCCGGAATCCTACGGCGTGTTCCGGATGTAATGCCCATGCTTCGCATCGAACGCGACGCCCGCGGTATCGCCACGCTGACGCTCGATCGCGAGGAGTCGCGCAATGCGCTCTCCGCGGAAATGGTGCGGCATCTCACCGAGGCGTTCGCCGCGCTCGCCGGTGACCGTGCCGTCCGGATCGTGAAACTGACCGGCGCCGGAACAGTATTCTGCGCCGGCGCAGACATCGGCGAGATGCGCGCGGCAGGCGCCGCAACGGCCGAACAGAACGAAGCGGATTCCCGCCGCTTCGCGCTGATGCTCGAAAGCCTCGAGAAACTGCCGCAACCAACCGTCGCGGTCGTCAAGGGCGCCGCCTACGGCGGCGCGGTCGGGCTCATCGCGGCCTGCGACATCGCGATCGCGGGCGGGAGCGCGCGGTTTGCGCTCTCCGAAGTCCGCCTCGGGCTGGTTCCCGCGATGATTTCGCCCTACGTGATCCGCGCGATCGGACAGCGCCAGGCGCATCGTTGGTTCCTGACCGGCGAGGCGATGGACGCGGTGACCGCGATGCGCATCGGACTCGTGCATGAGGTTGTGGACGATACAGCGCTGGCCGAAGCGACGAATGCAATCGAAAGCGCGCTGCTCGCCGGCGGCCCGAAGGCTCAGGCCGAGATCAAGCTGCTGCTGCAGCGCGTGACGGGCCGCAAGTCCGCCGGTGACGAATCCATGATCATCGACACCACGCGCTGGATCGCGCGTGTCCGTTCGGGCGAGGAAGCCCGGGAAGGACTGACGGCATTCCTGGAGCGGCGCAAGCCCGGCTGGATTCGCGACGCATGAAGATCGGGCGGCTGCTGATCGCCAATCGCGGCGAGATCGCCTGCCGCGTGATCCGGACCTGCCGGCGGCTCGGCATCCACACCATTGCCGTACATTCGGAGGCCGATCGCGGCGCATTGCACGTGCGTCTCGCGGATGAGGCGCATTGCATCGGCCCCGCGCCTGCGCGCGAGTCCTACCTGAATGCGGCGGCCGTGCTCGAGGCCGCGCGGCACTCGCGCGCCGACGCGATCCATCCCGGCTACGGTTTTCTGTCCGAGAACGCGGCATTTGCCGAGGCCTGTGAGAAGGCGGGCATTGTCTTCGTCGGGCCGCAGGCTCCCGCGATCCGGGCAATGGGCCTGAAGCACGAGGCCAAGGCCATCGTGTCGGCCGCGGGCGTGCCGGTCGTGCCGGGATACATGGGCGACGACCAGTCGCCTGCCCGGCTCGCGATGGAAGCGGCTCGCGTCGGATTCCCATTGCTCGTCAAAGCGGTCGCGGGCGGCGGCGGCAAGGGCATGCGCGTCGTACAGGAGGCCTCAACGCTGGACGAAGCGATCCGCGGTGCCCGCAGCGAAGCGGAGAATGCATTCGGCGACGGGCGCCTGATGCTGGAGCGTTTTCTGCTGCGGCCGCGGCACATCGAGGTGCAGGTCTTCGGGGATACGCACGGCAACTGCCTGCACCTGTTCGAGCGGGAGTGTTCGGTGCAACGCCGCTACCAGAAGATCATCGAGGAATCGCCCTCGCCTTTCATCGACCAGGCGACGCGCGCGGCGATGACGGACGCCGCGGTGCGCGCGGCGAAGGCAGTCGGCTACGTCAATGCGGGCACGATCGAGTTCATCGTCGATGCCGACGGCAGCTATTACTTCATGGAAATGAATACGCGCCTCCAGGTCGAGCATCCGGTGACCGAGGCCGTGACAGGACTCGACCTGGTCGAATGGCAGTTGCGAGTCGCATCTGGCGAGCGCCTGCCGCTCGAGCAGGCGGATATTCCGAGGCGCGGCCACGCAATCGAGGCGCGTCTCTACAGCGAGGATCCACGGCGCGGATTCCTGCCGTCAATTGGTCGCATCGACCGATTCGTGCATCCGGCCGAAGACGGGGAATGGCGCGTGGACACTGGCGTCGCGGATGGCGATGCGATCACGGTGCACTACGATCCGATGATCGCAAAGGTGATCGCCTCCGGGCGCGACCGCGCCCACGCCCTCGCGAACCTGAGACGGCGGCTCGATCGCACCGCGATTTTCGGCGTCGCGAACAACCTGCCGCTGCTGCGCGCGATCGCCGCGCATCCAGAGTTTGCGGCGGGCGACGTGGACACGGGTTTCGTCGATCGGGAACTCGCCGCGCTCACGCAGGAGCCTGCGCTGCCGCCGGAGGCGCTCCTCCTCGCCGCGGCACTCGCGCTCGAGGAGCGCGCAACCGCCGCGGGACGAAAGACTTCGCCGTGGTCGCAAGGTGATGGCTGGCGCGCGGGCGGTGCTCCCGCGCAAACGCTCGGCCTGCGCACGCCCGCATTCATCCGCCTCCGTGCGCGGCGGCAACAGGACTCAATCGAGCTCGACGACGGCAATACGAGAGTCCGGGGCAGCGTGCGCGAGACCGCGCCGGATCGATTCACGGTTGATGCGGGCAACGGACCGCGGGAGCTCGAACTCTTCCGCGAACGCCAGCGCCTGCAGATCGTCGGCGAACGCGCGATCGAGATCGCACTCGCCCCCGCCTGGCCGTATGAACGCAGACCCGAAGATGCGGACGCGCATCCGGCCTCTCCGCTCCCGGGCCGCGTCGTGGAGCTTCGCGTCAACAGCGGCGACATCGTTGCCAAAGGCGACGTGCTCGCGATCGTCGAAGGCATGAAGATGCAGCATGCCATCCGTGCCGGGCGCGCAGGCCGAGTCGCGAACGTGCTGACAAGTGCTGGCGAACTCGTGGAGGCGGAGACCGTCCTCTTTGACATCGACGAATAGGACGTACAACCGTTAGGGACGCTCAGAATTCTCGTGGATCGACTTCCGGACAAGCCGGTGGGCGAGAATGGGATCAGGGGACGACCGGCGCAGCGCCCATTCCGAAATGCGACCGGGCACGCTCAATAAGCCCGGCGAATCGAGGATCGTCACGCAGACAGTCGAAGTCAGGGTCGGTCTGGGCCGCGACGAAGTGCGTGCGCGAGCGCAGCATGGTCGTTGCGAGCAGCGCCAGCGCCGCTTCCTTGTCCTGCATGTAACAGGCGAAGATGCAGGCGAAAATGTAGCGCATATTGTCGTTTTCGGGATCGAGCAGCATCGCGCGGTCGATCCACTCGCGCGCGCGTTCGTGCTCCCCGCCGATCGCGAGGCCGCCCCCGGCAATTCCGAGTGCGGCGCCATTGCTCGGATCGTCCACCAGCGCCTTCTGGGCCTCGCTGACCATCTTGCGCGCGGCTGATTGCACCTTTTCGACATTTCCGGTTGCCTGATAGCAGGTTGCGAGCAGGGCCCAGGCGTGGAAGTCGCTCTCTAGCAGCTCGGCCGCCCGCTCGTAATGTTCTGTCGCGTCCGCAAGCCGGCGTTGAGACAAGGCGAGCCGCCCGGCTTCCTTACGAACCTCCCAGGACTGCGGATCGAGCGCGAGAGCGCGTGCAATTTCTGTTACCGCTTCCTCGGTCCTGCCCTGTTCCGACAAGCGCCGCGCAATCGGGCAATGGGCCTCGGCAATCGTCGGATCGACCGACAGAGCCGCATTGGCCGCCGCGAAGCCGTCGTCGACCGGCTCCTCGAAATTGTAGCGCAGGCTCGACTGGGCGATGGCGAGCAAGGCCCAGGCCTGTGCGTAATTGGGATCGATTTCGACCGCGCGGCCGCAGATCCGCATTACGCGCTGTTCGCGGCGCCTGTCGCCGACATTACCGGTCATCCAGAATTGCCGCGCCATCAGGTACAGGTTGTAGGCCTCGACATTGGTCGTCACGCGCCGTTCGATCGCCTGCTTTTCCCTGGGAAGCAGAGTCAGCTTGAGCGCGCTGACGATGGCCTTCGAGATTTCGTCCTGGATGGCGAAGATGTCGTCGAGATTCCGGTCGTAGCGATCGGCCCACAAGTGATCGCCCGTGGCGCCGTCGATGAGCTGCGCGGTAATCCGCACGCGCTGCCCCGACTTCCGCACGCTGCCTTCCAGGACGTGGCTGACGTCCAACTCGCGAGCGATTTCGCACACGTTCACGCTTCGTCCCTTGAAAGTGAAGGCGTTATTGCGGGCGACGACCCCAAGCGCGGAGACTTTCGAGAGGTCGGTGGTGATGTCTTCGGTGATCCCGTCGCTGAAGTATTCCTGCTCCATGTCGCCGCTCATGTTCTGGAACGGCAGGACGCAGATCGACAGCTTGCGGCGAGCGGGTCGCGGCGCGGCCTTTTCGGTCGTTGGCGGCGCAAGCGCCGCGATGCTGTCGAGAAGCTTGCGCCATCCCGGCGCGGCCGCCTCGCCGGACCAGTTCATGAGATCGGCGCACTGGATCTGGTTGAATGGCATGGGAGGGAGCGACCCGTCGAGACTCGCCTGGACCAGCGTGCCGGCGATGCGCGCCGCATCGGCCTCCGCGCGGACCCATTGGGATCTTGCCGCTTCCGCCGACCACAGGACGATGACCGCCTTCGCAGCCTTCAAACGCTCTTCAATGACCTCGGCATAGGCGCGGTGGGCGGGAAGCTGGTCGTCGCGCCAGACCTGGTAGCCGGCGTCGCACAGACACTGGGTGACACGCGCGGACGTCTGATCATCGCCCCGGGCGTAGGAGACGAACAGGTCCGCCATCGCCAGGTCCTCGATCAGAAACCTGCCTTGCGACCCCGTACGCTCATTCAGCGGTCATCGGGTCGATCAGCGCGCGAATTTGCGAAATCCTGTTCGCCGGAAAGCCGCCGCGGCGGGCGTGCTCGCGGATCATTTCCTCGTTCGGCGCGCGATAGACGCAGTAAATCTTGTTGTCGGTCACGTAGCTGTGTACCCACTGGATCTCGGGACCGAGTTCGCGCAGCACGTTGCAGGATGTTTGCGATGCCATCTTGAGGTCGGTGGGCCCCAGCTTGCCCACGCCCGGCATCTCTCGCTCAATGACAAATTGCGGCATGACCACTCCCCCGGTTGATCGCAACGCCTGGTGACCCCCGACGCTCGCATGGAATACTGGCACAGCCGCGCGGCGCCGGATGAGGAATTCGAATCTCCGACCTTCGGTTTACATGTCCGCCGTGCTCCGACCGTGTCTGCCTGGCCCGGCGGTTCGTTTGACATAGAGCACTCTGAAGTTGTCTTGCGCCGCAAAAATAGCTAAGGTCTTGACCTAATATAGTTTTCTGCACTTTAACTCGCAGTGCAGTAAAGGGACCGATGCAGCTTTCCAATAAGGTCGTGGCCATTACCGGCGCGGGCCGTGGTATCGGGCGAGCGATCGCCCTCGCCTTCGCGGACCGCGGCGCCGACATCGCGGCACTCGATCTCGATTCCGCCTCTCTCGACGAAACCTGCGCGCAGTGCGAAGCGAAGGGAGTACGGGCCCGCCCCTATGTGACCGACGTGGTCGCCGAAAGCAAGGTCGTGCAAACCCTCGACGCGGTCGTTGCGGATCTGCGCCGCCTGGACGTGCTCGTCAACAATGCCGGCATCACGCGGGATGCACTGCTCGTCAAGGCGCAGGATGGCGCGATCCATTCGAAGATGTCGCTTGCGCAATGGCAGGCGGTCCTCGACGTCAATTTGACGGGCGTTTTCCTCTGCGGGCGCGAAGCTGCGGAACGGATGATTCAGCTCGGCAATGGCGGCGTGATCATCAATATTTCCTCGATCTCGCGCGAGGGCAATCCGGGGCAGACCAATTATTCCGCCGCCAAGGCGGGTGTCGCCGCGATGACTGTCGTGTGGGCCAAGGAACTTGCGCGCTACGGAATCCGCAGCGCCGCGATCGCGCCGGGATTCTGCGCGACCGAAATACTGGCGGCGATGAAGCCGGAAATGGTCGCGCGGGTCAAGGCCGCGGTGCCTCTCCGCCGGCTCGGCGAACCCGCGTAAATCGCCGCGACTGCCGTGTTCATCGCCGAGAACGACTTTGTCACGGGCCGTGTGATCGAGGTGGATGGTGGGCTGCGCCTGTAGCAGGGCTGAGGTTGTAGCAGGGCTGAGGCTGTAGACTGTCGCCTGGAGGAAACTCATGAATCTCGATCGGGTGCGGGCAGTCATCAGCGGCGGCGCATCGGGCCTCGGCCAGGCGACGGCCGCGCGTCTGGTCGCGGGCGGCGGTCAGGTCGCCTTGCTCGACGTTCAGGACGAAGCAGGCCGCAAGTCGGCCACGGCCCTCGGTAAGGCTGCGAGCTACCACCGCTGCGACGTCACGAACGAAGCCGACGTCGACGCGGCGGTCCAGCAGGCCGCTGCCCGGATGGGTGGCCTCAACGTCGCGGTCGCCTGTGCCGGCGTCGCGACTCCGGGAAAACTGCTCGGCAAGGACGGCCCGCTGCCTGCCGCGGCGTTCCAGCGCGTGCTCAACATCAACTTGCTCGGCACCTTTCTTCTCGATCGCGCCGCTGCCGCGATCATGCAGAACAACACGCCCGATGCCGACGGCGAACGCGGTCTGCTGATTCACACCGCATCGGTCGCGGCCTTTGAAGGTCAGATCGGCCAGGTGGCCTATGCCACGTCGAAGGCGGCAGTTGCCGGAATGGTGCTGCCACTCGCGCGTGAACTCGCGCGCTTCGGCATCCGTGTCATGGGCATCGCGCCGGGAATCTTCGGTACCCCGATGATGGCGGGCCTGCCCCAGGAAGCACAGGACTCGCTCGGCAGGCAGGTCCCCTTCCCGCCGCGGCTCGGACGGCCGGAGGAGTACGCCGAACTCGTCGCCGCGATCTGCACCAACTGCATGCTGAATGGCGAAACCATACGACTGGATGGCGCAATCAGAATGGCACCGCGATGAGGGGAATCGATCGCCGTTGGGGCGGGCTGATAATTGCCGCAGTGATGGCCGGATGTGCGACGCAGCCGCCCAACGGCGCGGCTGGCGTGCAACCGGCTGCCACTAACGCGATCAATATCCCCATCGAGTATTACAAGCTCGAGAACGGACTGAAGGTCGTACTGTCGCGCGACACCGCGGCACCCACGGTGACGGTCGGCGTGTACTACCACATCGGATTCCGCATTGAGCCGCGCGGGCGCACCGGTTTCGCGCACTTGTTCGAGCACCTGATGTTCCAGGGCTCGGGCAATCTCGGCAAGATGGAATTCATCCGGCTCGTCGAGGGCAATGGCGGCGTGCTGAACGGTTCGACGCGACTCGACTACACGAACTATTACCAGATCGTCCCGGCACACACGCTCGAGACGGTGCTATGGGCCGAAGCAGACCGCATGAAGGCGCTCGCGATCACGCAGGCAAATCTCGCCAACCAGCAGGGCGTCGTCAAGAACGAAGTCCGCGACAATGTGATGAACCAGCCCTATGGCGGCTTCCCCTGGCTCACGATGCCGCAGGTCGCGAACCAGAACTGGTTCAATGCGCACAACTTCTACGGTGACATGGCGGACCTCGACGCCGCAACGCTCGAGGATGCGAAATCCTTCTTCGAAACTTACTACGCGCCGAACAACTCGGCGCTCGTGATTGCCGGCGACTTCGACCTGGACGCTGCACGCGCCTGGGTCGAAAAATATTTTGCGGCGATCCCCGCACGCGCGCAGCCGGCGCGGCCGGATCTCACGGAGCCCGTGCCGCAGGTCGAGACGCGCAATTCCTACGTCGATCGCCTCGCGCCGCGGCCGGCGCTCGCGCTCGCCTGGCAGGTGCCGGAGCGCGGCACGCCCGAGCACTACGCCTTCAGCCTGCTCGACTCGATCCTGTTGCAGGGCGAGGACAGCCGGCTCTGGCAGAAGCTGGTGCAGGAGCGCGGCTATTCGAGCGGCATCGGTGGCGGCATCAATCTGCTCGGCAACGAATTCACCTATGACGGCCCGATGCTGTGGATGCTCTACCTTATCCATGATCCGGGCGCGAAACCCGAGGCGATCATCGCGGACGTCGATGCGGAGATTGCGCGCCTGCAATCCGAGCCTCCCTCGACCGAGGAATTCGAGCGCGCGATGACAAAGCTCCGCGCCTCCCTCTACGATCTCGCGGGCTCGAGCACGCGCTTCGGCCTGCTGGACCTGCTTGCCTGTTTTGCGCTCTTCGACGACGACCCGGACCGGATCAACCGCCTCGAAGCCGATTTCCGCGCGGTGCCTCCGGCATTGATCAGCGAGGTCGCACGCAAATACCTGACGCCGGCCCGCCGGACCGTTCAGATCGTCGAGCCCGGCAAGGCCGCCGCGGCAGGCCCGCCGTGAAGCGCCTGGCTGCCGCGCTTGCCTGTCTCGCCATGGCCTCGGCATTCGCGCAGACCCGCGAATCGCCGCCACTGCCCGGCACGCCGCACGAATTCAGATTGCCCGCCAAGGAAACACTCCATCTCGACAACGGGCTCGCGCTGACCTTCATTGATTACGGCAGCGTGCCGAAGATGACCGTCCTTGCCGTCGTCCGCACCGGCAACATCGACGAGGGCCGCGACACCTGGCTCCCCGACATCGCGGTCGAGATGCTGAAAGAAGGTACGCAGACTCGCAGTGCCGCCGACATCGCAAGAGCGGCAGCCGGCATGGGCGGCGAACTCGGCATCAGCGTCGGCGCCGAGCAGACGACGGCAGGCATCTCCGTGCTGTCGGATCATGCGGTCGCGGCCGTCGAATTGCTGGGCGATGTCCTGCGAAATCCGCGCTTCCCGGAATCCGAGTTGCCGCGCGTGCGCGCCAACTTCGAGCGTAGTCTCGCGGTTGCCCGCTCCGATCCGCAGACGCTCGCGGACGAGGCACTTGCGAAGCTGGTCTTTGGTGACCACCCGTTCGGCCGCATTCTTCCTGAGGAAGGCCAGATCGAGGGCTATGGCATTGACCGATTGCGCGATTTTTATGAGCGAAACTTCGGCGCCCGACGCACACACATCTATGTCGCTGGCCGCTACGACCGCACCAAGCTCGAGGCGGCGCTGCGCAAGGCCTTCGGAGACTGGCGCGAAGGGCCGCCGCCGACCGACCTGCCGGCGCAGGCCGCGGACAAGCTGCAGCTCGCACTCGTCGACAGCCCGGGTGCGCCGCAGTCATCAGTGCGCATGGCCGTGCCGGTACCCGATCCGGCGCATGCGCTCTATTTTCAGACGACACTGATGAACAGCCTGCTCGGCGGCACTTTCGGTTCGCGGATCACGACCAACATCCGCGAGGACAAGGGCTACAGCTATTCGCCGGATTCCTCGATCAGCGCCCGACGCGGCGGCGCGCTCTGGATCATGAGCGCCGAAATTACAGCCGAGCACACGGCCGCCGCGATCACCGAGATTTTCCGCGAGATCGAGCGTCTCCAGGGCGAAGCGCCAGGCGACACCGAACTCGACCCGATGAAGAACTACCGCTCCGGGCTTTTCGTGATCTCGAACTCCTCTCCGAACGGCATCCTCGGACAGCTTGCGTTCATGAACCTGCATGGCCTGCCCGACGACTTCCTGACCCGCTGGGTCGCCAACATGCATGCCGTCACGCCCGCGCAAGTGAGCGAGATGGCACGACAGTTCATCCGCCCGGAGCGCATGTCGGTCGTGGTCGCAGGCGATCTCGCCACGATCGGCGATAGTGTTCGCGTGCTACCGCAGCTTCAGGGCGCCAAGTCGCCGGACTGACGCACGACGCCACGGCATGCCCCTTTCCTGGAACGAGATCCGCGCCCGCGCGATTGAGTTTTCCAAGGAATGGGAAAACGAAACATCCGAGGACGCCGAAGCCAAGAGCTTCTGGGACGCGTTCTTCGCCATTTTCGGAATCTCGCGCCGACGCATCGCCTCTTTCGAAAAGCCGGTCAAACGCCCCGACGGCAGCGACGGCTACATCGACCTGCTCTGGAAAGGCACGCTCCTCGTCGAGCACAAATCTCGTGGAAGAGACCTCAATCGCGCGTATCACCAGGCCACCGATTACTTTTACGGTCTCAAAGATCGGGACTTGCCGGGGTACGTGCTGGTGTCAGACTTCGCGCGCTTTCGGCTCTACGACCTCGACCGCGACGCGGTGCACGAATTTGGGCTTAAGGATCTCCATAAAAACGTCAGGCACTTCGCGTTCATCGCAGGCTACGAGACTCAGCGCATCGAAGCGCCCGAAGAGGCCGCCAACATCAAGGCGGCGGAACAGCTGGGAAAACTGCATGACCTGCTGAAAGCAAGCGGTTACGAAGGGCATCCACTCGAGGTGTTCCTGGTTCGCCTCCTGTTCTGCCTGTTTGCCGATGACACCGGCATCTTCGACAAGCACGGTTTCCGCGAGTACCTCGAGCAGCGGACGAGCGAAGACGGTTCCGACCTCGGCATGCACTTGTCGCAGTTGTTCCAGGTGCTAAATCAGCCAGAGGACAGGCGACAACGCAACCTGGACGAGCAACTCGCCACATTCCGATACGTCAACGGCAAGTTGTTCGAGGAGCCACTGCCGATCCCGGCATTCAACAGTGAAATGCGCGAAACGCTGCTGGATGCATCCGTGCTCGACTGGAGCGCAATCTCCCCGGCGATATTTGGCTCATTGTTCCAGTCCATCATGGACCGGACCGCGCGGCGCAACCTGGGTGCGCACTACACGCGCGAGGTCAACATTCTCAAGGCGCTGCGGCCTTTGTTCCTCGACGCGCTGGACGCGGAGCTTGCCGCGATCGGCAACAACTCCAAGCGGCTTGTCGAGTTTCAGATGAAGCTCGCGAACATCCGTATCCTCGATCCCGCCTGTGGATGCGGAAACTTCCTTGTTATCGCCTACCGAGAGTTGCGCAAATTAGAGCACGAAGTGCTTCGCCGCCTGTTCAAGGCCGGCCTATCTTCAAAATCGCTCGACATCTCGTCCCTTGTGTATGTGGACGTCGATCAGTTCTATGGCATCGAAATCGAAGAATTTCCGGCACAGATCGCGCAAGCGGCAATGTGGCTAACTGATCACCAGATGAATCTTCTGGTCTCCGACGAATTCGGGCAATACTTCGCGCGGCTACCGCTGGTAAAATCACCAAATATTATCTGCGACAACGCGCTGCGAATATCATGGGCGTCAGTCGTTGAACCCAAGATCCTTAGCTACATCGTCGGGAATCCCCCATTCGTTGGCTCTAAGTTCTTGTCAATTGAGCAGCGCGAAGATACTGCTCTGGTCTTCAATGGCGCGAATAATTATGGAGTGCTGGATTACGTTGCATGCTGGTACAGAAAATCTGTCGACTATATGGTTTCCAACGCGTCAGTTCGGGCAGCGCTTGTTTCGACAAACTCAATCACCCAAGGTGAACAAGTTGGCGCATTGTGGCCCGATTTACTGAATCGTGGTACGCGCATTAATTTTGCTCATCGGACTTTTGAGTGGACGTCTGAGGCTCGTGGCAAGGCGGCCGTGCACTGCGTGATTATTGGATTTTCAATCGAGGACACAACTGACAAGCAACTCTTCGAGTACGACACGATTCGTTCCGAACCACATGCGACGCGAGCCAGAAACATCAACCCTTATTTGGTTGATGCGGACACTGTGATTCTCCCAAATCGGCAATCTCCAATTTGCGATGTTCCGGAGATGGGCATTGGGAATAAGCCGATCGACAATGGCGCATACCTATTCACACCTGAAGAGAAATCTGAATTCTTGAGCATGGAGCCGCAGGCTGCACCGCACTTCCGCAGATGGATCGGCTCAGTAGAATTCCTGAATGGAATCGAGCGTTGGTGCCTGTGGCTAGGCGACTGTTCGCCAGATTTCTTGCAGGATTTGCCTCAGTTGATGAAGCGAATATCCGCCGTGCGAACATTTAGGCTCGCGAGCAAAAGCCCATCCACTCGCAAGCTGGCTGATAAGCCAACAAGATTCCACGTTGAGAATATGCCCGAGTCCCGCTATCTCGTGGTTCCGGAGGTTTCTTCCGAGAGACGCTCATATATTCCGATTGGTTTTGTTGAACCGGCGACTCTCAGTAGCAATTTACTGAAGCTCGTCCCTGACGCGACTTTGTTTCATTTCGGCACCATATCTTCATTAATGCACATGAGTTGGGTACGCGCTGTCTGCGGGCGATTAAAAAGCGACTATCGATATTCATCTGGTATTGTCTATAACAACTTCCCCTGGCCCGAAGCGACCGAAACTCAACGCGAGTCGGTTGAAAAGGCTGCCCAGTCCGTTCTGGACGCCCGCGCCGCGCATCCACAGGCAACGCTTGCAGATCTCTACGACCCGCTGACGATGCCGCCGAATCTCGTCAAGGCCCATCAAACACTCGATCGCGCAGTCGACGCCACCTACGGCCGCAGGGACTTCAAGTCCGAGGCAGAACGCGTCGCCTTCCTGTTCGAGCGCTATCAGGAGTTGGCCGCCCCGCTCGATGTCGCTGAAACGCCGCCGCAACGCCGCGGTCTCCGTCGCACCCAGCGTTCGCCAGCAACGCGTCGCCGGAACTAATCAATCAATCGCGGCGTTTGCCCGCACATCCGGCGAGCGATCGAACCAGCGCTTCTTGGAAAGGAAGTCCGTCATCGCGGCTTCGAGACTCATCCGCTTCGCGAGACGGTTGAGCCGCCGGCGATCCAGCAGCTCGAGATCCAAATCGAGCGGTGGCCCGGTCAGTCGCGTGAAGCGCGAATTCCCCAGATAAATCCAGTCCAGCAGCGCCTTCTCGGGCGTCGCCCGCGCGTACTCCGCGTCGGCATCCAGTCGATCATCTGGAAAGCCCGCGCGTTCGTCGAGGAGACGCGCGGGCATCGCATGGAAGCGGAATTCCGCGCCTGGAGCGACGACCGATCGGCTCGAATGGGCACTGCGATGGGCAAAAATTGGAAGCACGGCCGTGACAATGTCGGGATAGTTGTTCGTGACGCCCGCGTCGCCGAGAACCGTCTGGAGACTGACGATGGCGCCACTCCGCACGTAACCCGCGGCCTCGGACAGGTTCGGCAGCGGCTGCGCGAGCTGATTGAGGTAGAGGCCGCGCGTCACTGATCGCAGGGCGCTGCTCTCGGTCTGCGCCTTGATCCACCGAAAAAGCGTACCGCGCGCCATCGGACGGCGCCGGTCGGCGAGCGCCGCCGCGATCATCGGGACGGTCAGTACTCGCGGAGCTTCAGCGCCCAGCAAGATCGGGTTTGTGCGTCGGGTCATGACCCATCTCCTGCGCCGTTCGGGCCGCTACAATTGCGTTATCGAGCCATGCGGCCACGCTGTCTGCGACGGCCACCCGCATGTCGTCCCACTGGCGTTCATCAATGGTTGCTCGGACATCGCGTGCGACATAGGGCAGCAGTTCCGTCTTTGCGAGGTCGAATCCGATCTCATCGATCTTGTCGAGCACACCCCGTCGGAGCTCTTCCAGGGTCTCGCGCGGAACGTGCCGCGTCCAAAGCTCGACGGGCGAGGCGCCCTGCAAGGCAAGTTCGTAAAGGTCAAAAACGTCCCGTGGGACGCTCCGCGTTACGCTCATGAGAGCGTTCACCTTTGAGGCCGCCATGGCCGTCGGGCTGTAAGCGCGGATAACGAATCGCACGATCCCATAGTCTGGCGGTGGCTGGATCGTCGTCGAAACGATGAATTCGGCGGCGGGCAGTCCCCGGCTGGACAGTTCGACTTCCCACGTTATCGGCACGCCGGCGCGCGTAATGCCTTGCAGTCTCCACTTGTTTGCGCTCGTACCCTTCTTGGTGCGCTCGACGGTCAGATCGATCAGCCCACTGTCGCGCGCCGAAGCCTTGAGCGCTTTCGGGATTTGCGCCGACATGGACTGCGCCGAGATGGATACTTCGCAGTCGAAATCCACGTCCTTGGTGAGACGCGCACTCGCGTACAGTGCGCGCATGGCCATGCCGCCTTTCAGCACGAAGCGGTCCGCGCCCTGACGCATGAGCGATGACAGGAAAGCCATCTGGCTGCGATCCCGAAGCTCGGCCTCAGGTGCGAAACCTAACGTCTTTGCAGGGGCGATCATATCAGTACGATAGTATCAATAAATGAGCACTATTGTACTGATTGACTGCATCCCGCACAACTGCCTGCGCTACCGGATCTACCTTGGGCATAACCACTTAATCTTGCTACACTTTTTAGCGGTGGAAACAACAAGAAACAGGCTTGCATGCGATGACTGACCGCGACGTGATGGAGTACAACGTTGTCATCGTCGGCGCCGGTCCCGCTGGCCTCGCCTGCGCGATCCGCCTAAAACAGCTCGAGCCCGGCCGCAGCATCTGCGTGCTGGAAAAGGCCTCGACGATCGGCGCGCACCTGATTTCCGGTTGCGCACTCGAGCCCGGACCGCTCGATGCCCTGCTTCCGGGCTGGCGCGACGCGCCGCCGCCGATCTTCGTGCCCGCAGTGCGCGATGAATTCTGGTACTTCACGAAAGGCGGCGCCCTGCGCCTGCCCAATCCGCCGCAGATGCACAACCGCGGCAACTTCATCGTTTCGCTCGGCCAGCTCGCCCCGCTTTTGGCTTCGCGCGCGGAGGCGCTGGGCGTCGACGTCTTTGCGGGATTCGCGGCATCCGAAGCGTTGCAGGATGACGACGGCCGCGTCGTCGGTGTGCGCATCGGCGACATGGGCCTCGACCGCCAACGCAAACCCGGGCCCAACTTCGCGCCGGGACCCGACATTCGCGCCGGCACGACGATCCTTGCCGAGGGCTGCCGCGGCAGCATAACGAAGCAGCTGGTCGCGAAGCTCGGCCTCGCCGACGGTCGCGGGCCCCAGACTTACGGGCTCGGCCTCAAGGAGCTGTGGCAGCTTCCCGCGGGACGCGTCGAGCCGGGCCTGATCCAGCATTCCGTCGGCTGGCCCGTCGACTCGCGCACGTACGGCGGCAGCTTTCTCTATCACCTCGATCGCGATCGCGTGTACGTCGGCTACGTCGTCGGACTCGACTACGAGGATCCGCGCTTCCGGCCGTTCGAGGCGTTCCAGCAGTTCAAGCACCATCCGCGGATTCACGCGCTGCTCGAGGGCGGCGAGCTCCTGTCCTATGGTGCCCGCTCGATCGCGGCCGGCGGATGGCAGGCGCTGCCGAAGATGGAAGCGCCGGGCGTGATGCTGATCGGCGACGCAGCGGGCACGCTGAACGTCCCGAAGATCAAGGGCGTGCACCAGGCGATCCGCTGCGGCGCACTCGCAGCGGAACACCTGACCGAGCGCGGCGGCACGGACGGATTCGAGGCGCGATGGCGGCAATCCGATGGCGGACGCGAATTGAAACGCGTGCGCAACATCAAGCCCGGTTTCCACCGCGGCCTGTGGTGGGGGCTTGCGAACGCCGCATTCGAGACAGCGACCGCGGGCAAGAGCCCGTGGACGCTTGCCCATCGCGAGAATCACCTCGCGCTGCACCGCCTTGAGAACACGCGCCCCGCCGATCGGCCGTGGGTCAATCGCGATCTCGCCCCACGCGACCGGCTCGCGGCCGTGTTTCACGCCGGCAACGTGCACGACGAGGACCAGCCCGTGCACCTTCTCGTCTCGGACACGTCGATCTGCGCCACCCGCTGCATCACGGAGTTCGGCAATCCCTGCGAGAACTTCTGCCCGGCCAATGTCTATGAAATGGTGGACGACGGCGCCGGCGGCAGACGGCTTCAGATCAATGCCGCGAACTGCGTCCACTGCAAGGCCTGCGACATCAAGGATCCCTACGGCATCATCACCTGGACGACGCCTGAAGGCGGCTCGGGACCGAACTACCAGAGCCTTTAAATGAGCGCCGAGCCGCCGATCTGGACGCCGTCGCTGTTTCGCATCGCCGATGCGAACCTCACGCGGTTCATGGCGTTCGCGGGCGACCGCGGCGCGGTGACGTCCGACTACGGCGCGTTCCACGCTTGGTCGGTCGAGCAGCCGGCTGCCTTCTGGGACGCGCTCTGGGAGTTTGCGGGCGTCATCGGCGAGCGAGGCGCGGGACCCGCACTCGAGCACGGCGATCGCATGCCCGGCGCGCGCTGGTTCGGGAGCGCGCGGCTTAACTTCGCGGAGAATCTGCTGCGCGGCCCGGATGCGGAGCCCGCGCTCATCTTCCGGAACGAACGCGGCCTACGCCGCGAGATCAACTGGCGGGATCTTCGCGGCGAAGTCGCGCGCATCGCGGCGGGGCTTCGCGCCGACGGCATCGGACCGGGCGAAGTTGTCGCGGGCTTCCTGCCGAATCTGCCGGAGGCGGTAATTGCGATGCTGGCCGCCGCCAGCATCGGCGCCACCTGGACCTCCTGCTCGCCGGATTTCGGCATCCAGGGCGTGCTCGACCGCTTCGGGCAGGTGAAGCCAAAGGTGCTCTTCACCGCGGATGGTTACTTCTATGCCGGCAGGACAATCGACTCGCTGGCGTCGATCGCCGGTGTTCTGAAGCGGCTGCCCTCCGTCCAGCGTGTCGTCCTCGTCTCCTATGCAGCGACGCAAGGGGCAACGCTGCCGCAGTCGATCGCATTCAACGACTACGGCGACCGCGCGGCGGCGCTCCAGTTCGAGCGGCTTCCGTTCGATCACCCGCTCTACATCCTGTACTCGAGCGGCACGACCGGCGTGCCGAAGTGCATCGTGCACGGCGCCGGCGGCACGCTGCTCCAGCATCTGAAGGAACAACAGCTGCATGCGGACCTGAAGCCCCGCGACCGGCTCTTCTTCTTCACAACCTGCGG